>NZ_JAAITI010000036.1 GCF_013304735.1 Blautia luti | reverse complement strand
TAAGCACGCCGCCAGCGTTCATCCTGAGCCAGGATCAAACTCTCTGATAAAATGTTTGATTCATTTACTCAAGACAACCGTTTGGCTATCTCTCGTTTTTACTGCTTTTGGTTTGTTAAAACCGTTCTTTAAATGTAAAGAAATTTTCGAGAATCGTATGTGTTTCACTGTTTAGTTATCAAGGTTTGTTTTGTTCTTTTTGAACAGCTTGTTTATTTTATCTCATTCAAAACCGTTTGTCAAGAACTTTTTTTAATTTTTTTCGAAGTTTTTAACTTCTCAAAAAACCAAAGCGGAGAAGGAGGGATTTGAACCCTCGCGCCGCGTTAACGACCTACTCCCTTTCCAGGGGAGCCCCTTCGGCCAGCTTGGGTACTTCTCCAAATTGCCCTACTTACTAAGTAGTTCTGATATTTATCTCTATCGCTCTCAGCGACAGGTGATATTATATCTCGTATCTTTTATGTTGTCAAGTACTTTTTTCAACTTTTTTCAAAAGTTTTTATTCTGTATTTGACTAGCGGAGAGAGTGGGATTCGAACCCACGCGCCCTTGCGGACAAACGGTTTTCAAGACCGCCTCGTTATGACCACTTCGATATCTCTCCATATGTTGTTTTTCAACATTTTTTGTGCTGTTTTGTCAGCGCATGTTGTATTCTATCATCAAATATCTTACCTGTCAATAACAAATTTGATATTTTTTTCAAAAAATTGGACATATAGCTTCAATTTCCGCTATATGCCCATATTTACAGGGATTTTTCCTCTGTTCTATTCTCTGTTTTCTCTCAAAAATGCCTCTGCAATGACAAGATCTTCCGGTGTTGTGATCTTGATGTTACGATAGGAACCTTCCGAAAAGCGGATTTTCACCCCGGTCTCATGTTCTGCTACCATGGCATCATCTGTAATCCCGGTCATTTCTTTCTTAAGGATGCTGGTATATGCGTCGTAGATCAGCGGATACCGAAAGATCTGTGGAGTCTGAACGATCCATACACTGCTGCGATCCGGAGTTTCACTGACATTTCCCTCCACATCTGCAATCTTAACCGTGTCTTTGGAGGGCATACCTACAACACTGGCACCTGTCTGTGCTGCTGCCATAAGTCCTCTTTCAATGATCTCATGATCAATAAACGGTCTGGCACCGTCATGGATCAGTACGTATTCCGTGTCTTTGCACGCACGAAGTCCTTCATAAACGGAATCGTACCGCTCTTTTCCGCCGGATACTACGGCAGAAACTTTTGTAAAACCGTATTTTTCCACGATTTCTTCTTTGCACCAGGAAACATACTCCTCCCCTGTCACCAGAATGATATCCCGGATCAGCGGACTTTCCTGAAAACATTGCAGAGAATAACAGAGCACCGGCATTCCGTTAAGCTCCATAAACTGCTTCTGTATTTTGCTGTGCATACGCTTTCCCTGACCTGCTGCCAGGACAATGGCTGTATTTCTGCACTCTTCCATAATCAATTACCCCGGATTCTTTTATCTTTCGCCAAGTTTCAGGTTCGGAACTGCATTCAGGTCCCAGCTATGGCGTGTTCCCTTGATATATTCATAATAGGCAGCCACTCCGATCATTGCCGCATTATCCGTACAGAAAATCGGTGACGGACGGTAAAATTTGTATCCACGGTCTGTGCATGCCTTTTCCATGGCAGTGCGGAGCGCTCCATTGGAGGCAACACCTCCTGCAATAGCAATTTTTTTCATGCCAAAATCAGCTGCTGCCTGCATGGTATGTTCTACCAGCACATCAACAACCGCTTTCTGGAAGGATGCCGCGATATCCGCACGGTTTACTTCCTCGCCTTTCATTTTTGCACCGTTTAAGTAATTGAGAACTGCGGACTTCACGCCACTGAAGCTGAAATCATACGGATTTTCACCAATTTTTGCACGTGGAAACTCAATAGCATCCGGATTTCCTTCTTTTGCAAGCTTGTCGATCTTTGGGCCTCCCGGATATCCAAGACCGATGGCACGGGCAACTTTGTCAAAAGCTTCCCCTGCTGCATCATCTCTGGTACGTCCCAGGATCTCAAACTGGCCATAGTCTTTCACAATGACAAGATGGGTGTGTCCACCGGATACAATGGCACAGAGAAATGGCGGTTCCAGATCCGGATGCTCAATATAATTGGCGGAAACATGTCCTTCTATATGATGCACGCCTACCAGGGGCAGATTTCTTGCATAGGCAATGGCCTTGGCTTCTGCCACGCCTACAAGAAGCGCACCCACAAGCCCTGGTCCGTAAGTTACACCGATAGCATCAATATCATCCAGGGTAACATTTGCCTCGTCCAGCGCTTCCTGGATGACCTGGTTGATTCTTTCTATATGATTTCTGGAGGCGATTTCCGGTACAACACCTCCATACAGTTTATGGATCTCGATCTGTGAGGAAATCACGTTTGATAAGACAGTCCTTCCGTTTTTTACAACGGAGGCTGCTGTTTCATCACAGGAGCTCTCAATACCAAGAATTAATGTATCTTTCATTTTTTTCAGTCCTCTTCAAAATTCAGTTCCACACTTTTACCGTCTTTTCCCGGCCATGCCTTCGGAAAGATCTCACGGACTGTATCCATGTAATCATCCGGGCGTACCAGAGACGGGCTGTAATGGGTCAGCCACATTTCCCCTACTCCCGCATCCCGGGCAAGGGTAGCCGCTTCACGAAACGTCATGTGTTTGTAGCCTTTTGCCTTTTCGATCTTGTCATCTTCGCCGTACATTCCCTCGCAGATAAAAAGATCGGAGTCTTTTGCATTGCGTAAAATGGACTCAGTTGGTCTGGTATCTGTGGTGTAGGTAAGCTTGATCCCTTTTCTCGGCGGGCCAAGTACCATATCCGGTGTGTAGACCCTTCCTTCATTCTCCACGGTCTGGCCCTTCTGCAGCGGATTCCAGAATTTCAGCGGAATCTCATGCTCTCTGGCACTGTCAGGAGAAAATTTTCCCTGGCGAAGGATCTCAAGGGTATAGCCGTAGCATGTAACATTATGGTTTACCCGGAATGCGGTGATCCGGTAACCATTCAGTTCCAGAACCTCCTCCGGTTTCGTGATCTCGATAAATTTAATTTCAAAAGGCAGTTCCGGTGCGATCACACGCAATGCGTTTACCACACGTTCCAGTCCTCTTGGTCCCACCAGTGTCAGCGGTTCCGTACGGTCCGCGTTTCCCATAGTCAGAAGAAGTCCCGGAAGTCCGCTGATATGATCCCCGTGATAATGGGTAAAGCAGATCACATCAATGGGCTTGAAACTCCAGCCTTTTTCTTTAATGGCCACCTGGGTACCTTCCCCGCAGTCGATCATCAGACTGCTGCCGTTGTAGCGGGTCATCAGCGCGGTAAGCCATCTGCGTGGCAGCGGCATCATTCCTCCGCAGCCAAGTAAACAAACATCTAACATATTTTTCCTCCTGTGCGTGTCATAAGAACAGCATCCTCTGTGGGATCTGTATAATACGCCTTACGCAGTCCGTCTCTCACAAACCCCTGCCGCTCATAAAGCCGGATCGCCGTCTCATTTCCCGCGCGGACTTCCAGATGGATCATGGTGATCCCCCGTTCTTCTGCCAGACGGATCATGCTCTCCATAAGGAAATTTCCGATTCCCTCTCTCTGGCGGTCCCTGCGGACGGCAACATTGGTCACATCCCCCTCGTCCAGTACAGTAAGAAGACCGCAATACCCCAGGATCCGGCCTTTTTCTTCCACAACAAGAAACATTGCATTCTCTTTCATAAGAAATGTCAGAAATCCCTCTTTTGTCCATGGGACAGAAAAAAGTTCCTCTTCGATCTCCATAACCTGATCCAGGTCATCCACCAGCATTTCTCTTAAGATCATGCGTTTTCCCCTTCTGATTCTTTTTTCAGTTTCTGGGCACGTTCCCGCTCTGCCTGTGATACACGAAGATAGTCCGGTTTGTGCTCAGCTGCTGTCTCTGTTCTGCCTTCTTTATAATAAAGGACACCAAGTGCGCCTACCGCTCCGGCTCTCTGTCTGGAAAGATGGGCCGGTGCAAAAGAAAACGGTACCTCAAGCTTATCTGCAATGATATCTTTAAATACCGGAACACCGTCTCCCAGAAATGTTACGGATTCTCCCATTTCATTGAGCATGGAAAGAAGCTCCTCGATTCCCACTGCCATCTGATCTTTTACAGTCACAAGTCTGTGGTCTTCATAACGGTAGATTCCTGTATAAACCTGTTTTCTTCTGGCGTCCATGATGGGGCAGATCAGCCCATTTACATCATAGAGATTGTATGCCAGTGCTTCCACAGTGGGAATCCCAACCAGTGGTTTGTCAAGGGCAAGTCCCAGTCCCTTGGCTGTGGCAGAGCCGATGCGGAGTCCGGTAAAAGATCCCGGTCCTTTGGCTACCGCAATGGCGTCAATGGTCTTAAGATCCAGTTCTGTCATCTTCACGATCTCATCCAACATGGGAAGAAGGGTCTGTGAATGTGTTTTTTTATAATTAACCGTATATTCCGCTACCAGTGTATCATCCTCCACAACAGCTACAGATGCCACGATCCCGGAACTGTCCAGTGCCAAAACTCTCATTCTACCTCTTCCCCTCTCTCCTCAATGGTGATCTTTCTGTACTCAAAGCCTTTCTCAAGGTCTTTCTCAATGGTAACTTCGATTCTTTTTTCCGGGAGGATCTCCTCAATGAGTTCTGCCCATTCGATGAGGCAGATTCCCTGTCCGAAAAAATAATCATCGTATCCGATCTCTTCCATTTCTTCCAGATCCCCGATACGATATACATCAAAATGATAAAACGGCAGACGCCCGTCTTCATATTCCTGGATAATGGTAAACGTAGGGCTGTTTACAGGTTCTGTAATCCCAAGGCCTGCTGCCACGCCCTGTGTAAACACGGTTTTTCCAACTCCCAGGTCGCCTGTCAGTGTGTAGATCTGTCCCGGTTTCGCATTCATTCCGATCTTTCTTCCGACCTCGAATGTCTCCTCCGGATCATGCGTTTCTATGATCATATTTTCCACCTTTTTCTTGCACAATTATTCTTTGCATATTATAATAGAGCGAACAGCGAAATACAATACTTTTTGAAAAGGAGTGCGAAAACTATGGCAAATCCTATCGTTACCATCACAATGGATAATGGCGATGTAATGAAAGCGGAATTATATCCGGAAGTTGCCCCGAACACAGTAAATAACTTCATCAGCCTTGTAAAAAAAGGCTTTTATGACGGCCTGATCTTCCACCGTGTTATCAACGGTTTCATGATTCAGGGCGGATGCCCTGATGGAACCGGTATGGGCGGCCCAGGATACAGCATCAAGGGCGAGTTCTCCCAGAACCGTTTCAAAAATGACCTGAAACATACACCAGGTGTTCTCTCCATGGCAAGAGCCATGCATCCGAACTCTGCCGGAAGCCAGTTCTTCATCATGCATAAAGCTGCTCCGCATCTTGACGGAAGCTACGCTGCATTCGGCCAGATCATTGAGGGCATGGATGTTGTAAATGCTATCGCAGAGACAGACACAGACTACAGTGACCGTCCTCTTGACGAGCAGAAGATCAAATCCATGACTGTTGAAACCTTTGGTGTGGATTATCCGGAACCGGAGAAATGCTGATAGGCAGAATTTTCTAAAATAAAGAAATTATTTAAAAAGACATGAAAATGCCCCGTGAAAGGCAGACTGTAAATCAGTTATCTGCCGTTTCCGGGGTGTTTTTTGTTCTATTTCTCGAAGGTTTTCACCTCTCCGTTTACTTTTGCAAAATACAGCTCTGCATCTTTCTCAAGTCCGGCTCTTCCGTTGGTTCCCTCTGTGATGGCTTTTTTGACCTCTTCGATCTGGTCATCCGGCACAAGAAGCTTCAGAACAACCTTGTCGGTATACTCGGAATCCAGGATTGGCAGGCTTCTTTCTCCCGCGATATACTGGATCTTACCGATCCCTGTATAATCCGTTGTCACCTGAAGAGAAATCCCGTGATGTTTCTCAATTACAGTGCTGGCCGCAAGTCCGGCCTGGACTGCCCCTGAATATGCCCGCACAAGTCCGCCGGTTCCAAGAAGGACGCCGCCGAAATATCTGGTCACCACGATGGCCGCATTATAGATCCCGGCTCCCAGAAGCACATCCAGCATGGGCCTTCCTGCAGTTCCGGATGGTTCTCCGTCATCACTGCAGCGGGTGGCTTCCCGATTCATTCCTACCGAATATACATAGCAGTTATGACGGGCATCCCAGTATTTCTTTTTCATTTCTTCGATAAAAGCAAGAGCCTCTTCTTCGGTTTCCACAGGACGGACCGTTGCGATAAAACGGGATTTTTTTTCCACAAGTTCGCCCTCGCCGCCTTCGTATATGGTTTTATAATGTTCCAGCATGGTTTACGCCTCCGTTATCTATAACTGAAATCTGCCACCGGCAGAGTTTTCTTTATTGTATAATAATTATCTGCTTTGCACAATGTATAAGATATCACGAATTGTGAAATTTTTTTTAAGGGTTTATTTGGCATTCTATATTTGATATAATAGAACGGATTATAAAGGAGGAATATTATGAACTACGGAAAAAGATCCACTTCCAAGAAGCGGAATGCTCTGATCTCCCGTACTTCCATGCTGGAAAAAAGAGCACATGTTTCGTTTATCCGGGTTTTATTTACAGCTCTGATCGCAGTCTGCGTCATGGTTGTCTGCCTTGGTATCGGCTCCTTCCGGGGCGTGATCGCCGGAGCACCTGATGTCAACAATGTGGATATTTCACCTCTCGGATATGCAACCTTCCTGTATGATGACCAGGGAACACAGATCCGACAGCTTTCAGCCCCTACATCCAACCGTCTTCCGGTCTCCCTGGACCAGATCCCGGTCAGTCTGCAGCATGCAGTGGTAGCCATTGAGGATGAACGTTTTTATGAACATAACGGTATTGATGTCCGCGGTATTGCGCGTGCCGGAATGAAGGCAATTACCACCGGTAATTTTTCCGAGGGTGCCAGTACCATCACACAGCAGCTTCTGAAGAACAACGTTTTCACAGACTGGACCAATGAGTCCACACAGCTGGAACGTTTCACCCGTAAGTTTCAGGAACAGTACCTGGCTGTACAGGTTGAAAAGAAATACGATAAATCTGTAATTCTTGAAAATTACCTGAACACCATCAACCTTGGAGCAGGTTCCTACGGCGTACAGGCAGCTTCCAAGAAATATTTCAATAAAGATGTATGGGATCTGAATCTTTCTGAATGTGCAACCCTTGCAGGTATCACTCAGAACCCAACCAAATTCAATCCGATCACCAACCCGAAAGCCAACGCCAAAAGACGGAAAGAAGTTCTGGACCACATGCTGGATCAGAATTATATTTCCCAGGACGAATATAACAATGCCCTGAATGATGATGTTTACTCCCGTATTCAGGCTGCACAGCTTGAAAACACAGAAGAAGAAAGCACCGTCTACACCTATTTTGAGGACGAGGTCACCAACCAGGTAATCAGCGACCTTATGAATATCAAAGGTTACACAAAAACACAGGCTACTAATCTTCTTTACAGTGGCGGCCTGAAAATCATGACAACACTGGATTCCAACATTCAGCAGATTCTTGATGAAGAATATGCAAATCCGGATAACTATCCGGCTGATGTACAGTATGAACTGGATTACGCACTGACCGTTCAGGATGCAGATGGAAACCAGAAAAATTACAGCAAGGAAATGCTTCAGCTTTATTTCCGTGATCAGGATCCGGAATTTGACCTTCTCTTCGATTCTCCGGAAGAGGGCCAGCAGTATGTAGACCAGTACAAAGCCAGCATTCTTTCTGACGGAAGCACCGTTATTTCCGAGCGTGTAAACTTTGCACCTCAGCCGCAGTCTTCCATGACTGTTATTGACCAGCATACCGGTTATGTAAAAGCCCTGATCGGAGGCCGTGGTGAAAAAACAGCCAGCCTGACTCTGAATCGTGCCACGGATACAACCAGACAGCCTGGTTCTACCTTTAAAATTGTATCCACTTACGCTCCGGCTCTGAATGAAAAAGGTGATACACTGGCTACTACATTTATGGATGAGCCATATGAATATCCGGACGGTTCTCCGGTTAACAACGCCACACGAAGCTACGGCGGCGAGACCACCATCCGTAAGGCAATCCAGAATTCCATCAACGTTGTGGCAGTCAAATGTCTGGAACAGGTTACCCCGGCTCTTGGTCTTAAATATCTGGATGATTTCGGATTTACTACTCTGGCCCATGGAACTGAGGCAGATAAAGATGCCAACGGAAATGTATGGAGTGACGCTAACCTGGCAACTGCCCTCGGAGGTATTACCAAGGGTGTCAAAAATGTAGAACTCTGTGCCGCATACGCAGCAATTGCAAACAACGGCAATTATATCAAACCGATTTATTATACACAGATCCTTGATCATGATGGAAATGTTCTGATCGAGAATACTTCCGTTTCCAGATCTGTAATCAAAGACAGCACTGCCTACCTGCTTACAAGCGCCATGGAAGACGTTGTCAAAAAAGGTACCGGTACTGCCTGCCAGCTTGACAATATGACTGTTGCAGGAAAAACAGGTACAACTGAGGATTACAATGACCTGTGGTTCGTAGGCTATACCCCGTATTACACCTGTGCAGTATGGTCCGGTTATGACAACAACGAAAAAATCCCGGAAGATGCACGTAACTTCCATAAAAATCTCTGGAAAAAAGTAATGACACGTATCCATGAAGGCCTGGAAGATAAAGATTTTGAAATGCCTTCCAGCGTGGAAAAAGCAAGTGTCTGCTCTGAAACCGGACTTCTTCCACGTGCAGGCTGCCCGACTATCACCGAATATTTTGATATTTCCAGTCTTCCGACTGAATACTGCGATGAACATTTTTATGGAAGCAGCTATGATTACGACGAAGACTATTATTACGAAAACACGGATTCCGATACCGACGCAATTCCAAGCGCATCTCCGGACAGTACGGATAGCACGAACGCCGATTCCAACGGTGATAATACCGACAGTTCTGATAACACCGGCGGCGACAACGGTGACGGCGATAACACCGGCGGAGATGACACCTCCGGGGATAATTCAGGTGATAATACAGGAAATGACACCGGAGATACTTCCGGCGGAGACGATGGCGGAGACACTTCCGGCGGAGACGATGGCGGAGACACTTCCGGCGAAGATCCTGTAGAATATTACAATTGATGATTTTATTTTAGGAATAAAAAAAGTGGGTTCCCGAAACAGGGAATCCACTTTTTTATATCTCTTCTGAACTTAAAATCAGAGAACCATCTTGGCTGCACCGTAAATTCCGGCATCATTGCCAAGTGTTGCAATCACGATCGGAGTATCTTTACAGGATGAAAATGTATACTCTCTGTAGTACTTCTGAATGCAGTCAATCAGCGGCTGTCCTGCCTTGGAAACGCCTCCGCCGATTACGATTGTCTCAGGATCCGTCACACAGGAAATGATCGCAAGAGCGCCACCAAGCTGCTCTCCAACTTTTTTCATGGTCGCAACTGCAACTGGATCATTCTCCTTGAACGCATCCAGAACTGCTTTTGCGGAAATATTCTCCACATCTCTGAGTACACTCTTCTCTGCAGAAACTGCAAGCTCTTTTTTTGCCATACGGACAATTCCGGTTGCAGAGGCAAACTGCTCCAGACAGCCCTTATTTCCGCAGTTGCAGGATTCTGTCTCGTGATGATCCACATTGGCATGTCCAATCTCACCACCTGCACCGTGATGTCCTGTCACGATCTTACCGTCAACAATGATTCCACCGCCAACACCAGTTCCCAGTGTAACCATGATCACATCGGAGGAACCTGCTGCCGCACCTTTCCACGCTTCTCCAAGAGCAGCTACATTTGCATCATTGCCAGCTTTCGCAGGAAGTCCTGTCAGTTCTTCCATTTCTCCTGCAACATCCTTATAGCCCCAGTAAAGGTTTACTGCACGGTCCACCTCGCCTTTGGAGTTTACCGGTCCCGGAACACCGATTCCAACGCCTTCTACATCATCTTTGGAAATGCCTTTTTCTTCGATCTTGGCATTTACGGCTGCTGCCACATCCGGAAGGATCTGATCTCCGTTATTCTCCTTACGTGTCGGAATCTCCCATTTCTCAACAAGAGTGCCATCTGTGCGGAAAAGTCCGCATTTTACAGTAGTTCCACCTACATCAATTCCAAAACAATATGTTCCCATTTCTTATCCTCCCTTACTCTTCGTCGTCTGTATTCTCTCTCTTCTTGGCAAGGTTCGCCTGAACACGTTTGTACAGTGCCTCTGCTGCATTGTATCCCATCTTCTTCTGTCTGTGGTTGACAGCTGCTGCCTCAACGATAATCGCCAGGTTACGTCCCGGACGGATCGGAAGGGAATGGCATACAACCTTGTTTCCAAGATACTCTGTATACTCTTCATGAAGTCCCAGACGGTCATATTCCTTATCTCTGTCCCACTCCTCAAGCTTGATAACAAGGTCGATCGACTGGGTATCCTTAACACTCTCTACACCGAACAGTGTTTTTACATCGATGATACCGATACCACGAAGCTCAATAAAATGACGTGTGATATCCGGCGCAGATCCTACCAGCGTTACATCGCTGACCTTACGGATCTCAACAACATCATCACTGACAAGACGGTGGCCACGTTTAATCAGCTCCAGAGCAGCCTCGCTCTTACCGATTCCACTCTCACCAGTGATCAGAATTCCCTCGCCGTAAACATCCACCAGTACACCATGAATAGAAATGCACGGTGCAAGCTGTACACCCAGCCAGCGTATAATCTCAGCCATAAAGCTGGAAGTTGTTCTTTCTGTCACGAATGTCGGAACATTATATTTAACAGCCAGATCAATCATGTCCTGAGACGGACGGGTCATGGTACTGAAAATAACACAGGGAATCTTACTGGAGATAAAACGCTCATATTTAAAACGTCTCTCTTCCTCATTGAGCTGCATCAGATACGTATACTCTACATATCCGATAATCTGTACCCGCTCATTTGCAAAATGCTCCAGATATCCGGTAAGCTGAAGCGCAGGTCTGTTGATCTCCGCAGTCTTGATCACGATGCCTGACAGGTCGATTTCCGGAGTCAGATTGTTAAGCTCCAGTTCCTGTACCATCTTTGTCAACTGTACACCCTTCATACTTTTGTCTCCTTTTCGCTGAAAGTTTGCATTCTCACTGCCGTTTTGCCGTGGCGTGAGACACCTTATCTTTAATTATACACAATCACAGTTGAAACTGCAATGCAGCATCAGGATTTATGGAAAAATTCATAAACCTGGCGGGCACTTCCCGCATTCATGCTCTCTGTCTGTGCCAGTTCTTCTTCTGAAGCGTCACGGATGTTTTCCACAGATTTGAATTTCCTGAGAAGCGCTTTCCTCCTGGTATCTCCGATTCCGGGGATATCATCCAGAATGGAATGTACCTGTTCCTTGCTTCTTAAAGAACGGTGGTACTCAATGGCAAAACGGTGCGCTTCATCCTGAATTCTGGTAATGAGCCGGAATCCCTCACTGGAAGTATCAATGGGAATTTCCACATTGTCAAAATACAGGCCTCTGGTTCTGTGGTGATCATCTTTCACCATACCACAGACCGGAATACTTATCCCCAGATTATTCAGCACTTTCAGTGCAATATTCACCTGGCCTCTTCCTCCATCCATCAGGATCAGATCCGGCAGCCTTGCAAAACTGTCAAATTCGCCATTGCTTTCATGGGTAAATCTTCGGGTGAGCACTTCTTCCATGCTGGCATAATCATTTGGCCCCTGCACCCATTTGATCTTGAATTTACGATAATCACTGCGCTTTGGACGGCCTTTTTCATAAACTACCATAGAACCTACGGATTCAAAACCACTGATGTTGGAAATATCGTATGCCTCCATACGTACCACATTTTCAAGTCCCAGCCAGTCTTCCACCTCATGAACTGCACCGATGGTACGGCCTTCTTCTCTTTTAATCCGTTCTCTGTCCTTGGAGAGAACCATACGGGCATTTTCAAGGGCAAGTTCTACCAGTTTTTCCTTGGTTCCTTTTTTGGGAACACGGATATGCACTTTCTGCTTCCGCCTTGTTGTCAGCCACTCTTCGATAATATCCACATCCTCGATTTCGCTCTGAAGCATAATCTCAGAGGGAATAAACGGAGTTCCTGCGTAAAACTGTTTCAGGAAACTGGAAAGAACCTGGGACTTTGTATCGCCTTTTGCCACCCGGAGATAAAAATGATCTCTGCCGATCAGCTTGCCATCCCGGATAAAAAATACCTGCACAACGGCATCCTGGTCACGAAGGTCTTCACTCTCATCCATGGCTACCGCAATGATATCCCTGTCTTCCTGTCCATAGCCCGTGATCTTCTGGCGTTCCCCGATCTTCTCGATACTGCGGATCAGATCCCGGTATTCCATGGCATCCTCGTAGCGCATTTCCTCCGAAGCTTTCTGCATTTTTTCCATCAGTTCACTGATCGTATCCTGAAAATCTCCGTTCAGAAATTTGATCACTTTATTGATGTTTTTCCTGTATTCTTTCTGACTGATATAGCCCTGGCAGGGTGCCTTGCACTGTTTCATATGATAATACAGACATGGCCTATCCTTCCCTGTATCTCTCGGAAGGCTGCGATTACAGGAACGTACCTGATACAGTTTCCTCACCAGCTCGATCACGTCCTTCACTGCCCCGCCACTGGTATAAGGTCCGAAATATCTGGCCTTATCTTTTTTCATTCTTCTGGCAAAAAGTACTCTTGGATATGGTTCATTGACAGTCACCTTGATAAACGGATAACTTTTATCATCCTTGAGCATGGTGTTATATTTGGGACGGTGCTCCTTGATCAGATTGCATTCCAGAACAAGTGCCTCCAGTTCAGAGTCCGTAATAATGTACTCAAATCTGGTAATGTGTGTAACCATCCGCTCAATTTTGGCTCCTTTATTACGGCTGCTCTGAAAATACTGGCGCACACGGTTCTTCAAACTGATGGCTTTTCCTACATAGATGATCTCATCTTTCTCGCCATGCATGATGTAAACTCCCGGTTTTGCCGGAAGCTTCTTTAATTCTTCCTCAATTATGAACATAATTTATTCTCCTGTTTTACCATCACGGTAATAAGAAAACCGGGATTTCTCCCGGTTTTCCGATGATCTGTTTTATGCCTGTGATCCCGGCTTTTCTTCTGTTTCTGTATGAGTGGCATCTGCTGTCTGAACAGCTTCTTCTGTTTCCACAAAGGTGGCCTCTTCCGGGCTATTTGTGATGTCCTGTTTATTGGACACTTCTTTTTCATCCTCAGAAAGTACCAGGTCATCCAGATTCTCCGGAATATCCAGTCCCTGCTGCACTGCACGGAGAATCTTCATAAATTCCTTACCGGTGATGGTTTCCTTACGAATAAGATATTCCGCAATTTTATCCATCTCCGCTCTGTGGCTTCCAAGAATCCTCTTAGCTTCCTCGTAGGAATGATGAAGCAGTTTCATAACCTCATGGTCAATCTCTGTTGCAGTATCATCGCCACAGTTTAAGACTGCTCTTCCGCTTAAGTACTGATTTTCCTGCGTTGCCAGTCCCATCAGCCCGAATTTCTCAGACATACCATACTGTGTGATCATGGCTCTGGCAACCTTGGTCGCCTGCTCAATATCGTTGGCAGCGCCTGTGGTCACTGTGTCAAATACAATTTCCTCTGCGGCACGTCCGCCAAGATAACCTACCAGCATCGCTTCCAGTTCTTTCTTGGTGTTGAGATATTTTTCTTCCTCAGGTACCTGCATAACGTAACCAAGTGCTCCCATGGTACGTGGTACGATGGTAATCTTCTGTACAGGTTCCGCATCTTTCTGAAGAGCATTTACCAGCGCATGGCCTACCTCATGGTAAGATACAATCCGGCGCTCCTGTTTGCTTAAGATGCGGTCTTTCTTTTCTTTACCTACAAGAACTACCTCAACGGATTCTTCCAGGTCTTTCTGGCATACGGCCTTACGGCCTTTCTTGACTGCAAGAATTGCTGCTTCATTGATCATATTGGCAAGATCCGATCCTACTGCACCGGAAGTTGCAAGGGCAATTGCCTCAAAATCAACCGTATCATCCAGAAGTACATTCTTGGCATGTACCTTCAGAATATCCACCCTTCCTTTAAGATCCGGACGGTCAACAATCACACGTCTGTCAAAACGTCCCGGACGGAGAAGCGCCGGATCAAGGACTTCCGGTCTGTTGGTTGCCGCAAGGATCAGAAGACCTTTGGAAGTATCAAAACCATCCATCTCCGCAAGCAGCTGGTTCAGTGTCTGCTCACGTTCGTCATTTCCGCCGCCATAGCGGGAATCACGGCTTTTACCGATGGCATCGATCTCATCAATAAATACGATGCACGGTGCATTCTTCTTGGCTTCCTCAAAAAGATCGCGGACACGGGATGCTCCCACACCCACAAACATCTCCACAAACTCCGATCCGGAAAGGGAGAAGAACGGTACCTGAGCCTCACCGGCAACCGCCTTGGCAAGCAGTGTCTTACCGGTTCCTGGAGGTCCTACAAGAAGTGCGCCTTTTGGAAGTTTGGCTCCGATGGCTGTATATTTCTCAGGATTATGAAGAAAATCCACAACCTCCTGCAGTGATTCCTTGGCCTCATCCTGGCCTGCCACGTCTTTAAAAGTAACTCCTGTTTCTTTCTGAACATAGGCCTTGGCCTTGCTCTTGCCTACACCCATGCCCATGATTCCGCCGCCTTTGTTCATACGGCGCATGGAGAACATCAGAAGGCCAAACAGCAGCAGGGTTGGAAGAACCACGCTTAAGATCATGGCAACAAACTCGCCAAACACATCGGGCGGATCGGTCTCAAACTTGATTCCCTTACCTTCCAGTCTCTTGGTCAGTGCTGTGCTGTCCTCGGTCTTCGTAGTATAATAGCTTTCATCCTCGTACTTGGAGTTCTGCTTCTTAGGTACGATCGTCAGTGTGCTGGACTGGATCGTTACTTCCTTAACCTGGTCCTTATCCACCATATCGATAAATTTATCATAGGAGATCTCACTGCTGTTATCTTTCAGCATGTTGGTAAACAATGCAAAACACACCAGTGTGACCAGGAGGCATATCAGAAAAGCCAGAATCGACTGATGATTTTTACCTGAACCCTGTTTGGGATCTTTGTTATCAGGTTGCTTTCCATCCTGATCATTTTTCAGTTGATTATTCATTTTTTTCCTCCTCTTGTCATTTCTTTATTATAAAGAGAAAAACCGTATAAATCAACCGTGAGATTGTAAAAATACCTGTGAAAAAACACCTCATAGGATATTGCCAGTGAACATTAAATTGTAGTATACTGTTCCCAGTAATTTGGAAAATTAAAGAGGAGAGGAAATCAGACAAATGAAAATAGGTTTTGATAATGAAAAATATCTGAAAATGCAGTCAGAACATATCCGTGAAAGAATCGGTCAGTTCGGCAACAAACTTTATCTTGAATTCGGCGGCAAACTGTTTGACGACTACCATGCATCCCGTGTTCTTCCGGGTTTTGAACCGGACAGCAAGCTCCGCATGCTGATGCAGCTTTCTGATCAGGCGGAGATCGTTATTGTTATCAGTGCCAATGACATTGACAAGAATAAAGTACGCGGCGACCTTGGCATTACCTATGACGAAGACGTTCTCCGTCTTATGGATGAGTTTACAAGCCGTGGCCTGTATGTAGGAAGCGTATGCATCACACAGTACTCCGGCCAGGAAAGCGCCGATCTCTTCAAGAAACGTCTGGAGAAACTGGGTATCCGTGTTTACAAGCTTTACCTGATCCCCGGATATCCAAGCAACACCTCTCTGATCGTAAGTGATGAGGGCTATGGAAAGAATGACTATATTGAAACCACAAGACCTCTGGTTGTGATCACAGCCCCGGGACCTGGAAGCGGAAAGATGGCAACCTGCCTTTCCCAGCTCTATCACGAATACAAACGTGGCGTAAAAGCCGGATATGCGAAATTCGAGACTTTCCCGATCTGGAATCTTCCTCTGAAACATCCGGTAAACCTTGCCTATGAAGCTGCCACTGCAGATCTGAATGACGTCAACATGATCGACCCGTTCCATCTGGAAGCTTACGGCAAAACTACCGTCAACTACAACCGTGACGTAGAAGTTTTCCCTGTTGTACAGGCTATGTTCGAGAAGATCATGGGCAGCTGCCCTTACAAATCTCCGACAGATATGGGCGTTAATATGGCCGGTAACTGCATCGTTGACGATGAAGTATGCCAGGAAGCTTCCCGCCAGGAGATCATCCGCCGTTATTATAAGAGTATGGACGCCCTGGTTTCCGGCTCCGGCACAGAGAATGAAGTACGTAAAATCGAACTTCTCCTTCAGCAGGCCCACGCAGAGATCACTGACCGAAAAGTTGTACCTGCTGCCCTTGAAAAAGAGAAAGCAACCAATGGCCCTGCTGCAGCTATGGAACTTCCGGACGGCAGAATCGTATGCGGAAAAACTTCCGATCTTCTCGGTGCATCCGCAGCTCTCCTTCTGAACGCACTGAAAGAGCTGGCAGGAGTTGACCATGAGCAGCATGTGATCTCCCCGGATGCCATCCATCCGATTCAGCAGCTGAAGACCAAATATCTTGGAAGTAAGAACCCACGTCTTCACATTGACGAGATCCTGATTGCCCTGTCCATGAGTGCCGCAACCAGCGACGCCGCACGCCTTGCCCTGGAGCAGATCCCGAACCTCCGTGGCTGCCAGGCCCATACCTCTGTTATGCTCTCCGATGTGGATGTGATCAGTTTCCGAAAACTCGGCATTGAGCTTACCTGCGAAGCCAAGGCTGAAAAAAAGAAAAAATATCAGAAGGACTGATCTTCTGATATCATAACTCCTATATAATCAAATATATAAACTCCGACCGGGACGATACATAATAATCCCTGTCGGAGTTTTTTCTGTCTTATATCTGCTACTGTATCCGGATGCTACTGCCAACGCCTTTCCCGCTGCACTGTTTCGTGACGATGATCTTGTTTTCGATGCGTTCTTTCAGCTCGGCCACGTGGGAGATGATTCCTACCATGCGGTGTCCGTCTGCCAGGCCGCTTAAGGCTTTGACTGCCTGGGAAAGGGCTTCCTCGTCAAGGGAACCGAAGCCTTCGTCCACAAACATGGAATCCAGGCGTATTCCTCCTGCAGATGCCTGGATTTCATCGGAAAGCCCCAGCGCCAGAGACAGGGAAGCCTGGAAGGTTTCTCCTCCAGAAAGTGTTTTTACGCTTCGCTCTGTTCCGTTATAATGGTCAATGACATTGAGGTCCAGGCCGGCTTTTTCCTTTCGGTTCTCGCTCTGTTCCTGGCGTTTCAGCTCATACTGGCCACTGCTCATAGTCATAAGACGCACATTGGCTCTTCGGAGAATTCTGTCAAAATAGGACATCTGGATATAGGTTTCCAGCTCAATCTTGGCCTTTCCGTTAAGGTTTCCGTTAGCTGTGTCCGAGAGATTTTTTATCCAGACATATTCTTTTTCCGCAGCTGTCATCTCTTCCTTTTGCTTCTGTACCTTCTGGAAAATTTCCCGGTTTCCGCTCTGAATGGAAAAAAGTTCTTTTCTTTTTTCTGTAAGTTCTGCTTTCTGTGCTGTACTTTTTGTATACTGCGCCCGGATCTCTTCTTCGTGAATCTCTCCGATTTCTTTTTGCTGTTCTCTGAGAGTCTTTATAGTGGAAGTTATTCTTTCCTTCTCTGCCTGAAATCTCTCAAAGGTCTCTTTTGCCTTTTTGTGGTTTTCTTTCAGATTTCTGTATTCCTGCTGTTTTTCCTTTATTTCTGTTTCCAGAACTTCTTTTCCTGTTTCCAGATGGATCTGTCTGATTTCTTCCGCCGCATTTTGCTGCTGTTTTTTATTTTCGGCTGCTTTCATCGTAAGACCGGCCTGTTCTCTGTCACAGAAGTTCTTTTTTTCCTGAATCCGATCTTTTTCTTTTTGAAGATTCTCCAGAAGTTTTTCCACAGTTTTCTTTCTTTTTGTGTTTTCCCGGGCTTCCCGGATTTTTCTGTCACTTTCTTCCAGAAGATTTCCGCACTGTTCTTTTTCCCTGTTTATCATAAGAATCATCTGTTTCCACACGGTCATGAAATCCCCTGCCTGACCGGCTGTGCTTCTGCTTTCCTTACGGAACCTCTGAAAATCCTCTAAAAGTTCTTCTGCACTGAGCACAATCTGTTTCCAGGCTGCATTGCTCCGTTCCTTTAATTTTCCGGCTTTCACACTCTGGTCTGTGGAATCCTTTACCAGTTTATCCAGTTCGCGTTTCTCATTGTCCAGTGTTTCCTGAGTAACCGGATGTCCTCCGGACAGCATCTTAGGGTGGGGATGGCTTGTGGAACCGCACACAGGACAGGGCAGACCATTTTTAAGTTCCTGCGCCAGAAGTCCTGCCTGAGCATCCAGAAAACGGTGAAAAATCTGCTGATAGTATTCATTCTGCTGCTTTTCTTCCTGACACGCTGCCTGATACTTTTTCTGCTGTTCTTTTGTTGCGTCATAAAGATTTCGAAATTCCCGGATTTCTGTCTCAAGCCCATTCAGTTCTGTCTTTCTCTGTGTCCGTTTTTCTTTCTCCGTCATTGCTTTCTGAAGGTCAACCTCAGAATTTTCCAATGTGGAACGTTCCTTTTTCAGCTGTTCCATGTCTTTCTGAATCTGCTCTTCCTGCCGGATATTCGCTTCCTTCTGTGCCCTGGATTTTTCCAGCTGTGTACCGATTTCATCCAGTTCTTCCTTAAGTTGTTCCAAAAGCTGATATTTTTTCAGCTGTTCCTCTTTTTCACGGATCAGAAGTCCCAGCTTTTCGCATTTCTGGTCTGTATCCTGATATTTTTCTGCCTCTGCTGTCGCTTTCTCAAGCTCCGGAAGAAGTTTCTTAAGCTGTTCTTCTGCAAAAGTTTCTTTTTGTTCCAGACTTTGTTTCTGTGAGGAAAGATGCAGCAGTTTTTCCATTGTCCGGATCTTTTGATCCACTTCCTGCTCCTCAGTAAAAAGTGCATTCTCCCTGATTTCTCCCTGATTGATAAAATCCTCCAGAAGTTCAAGACTACGCTCCAGTTTTCCTTCGAATTTCACTTTTTTCAGCTCTGCAAATTCCCCGGCTCCGGTTCCTTCCGCCTGCTGAAACTTTACTCCGTCCAGATACTGGGTGATACTGCGGCGCATCTCATCATATTCCTTATATCTGTTCCTTGCCGCATCCTTAAGTTTTTGCTGCACCTGCTGATAAAGCCCTGTGTGAAAAATCTGCCGGAAGATCTCCCCACGCTGCACAGTTCCCGCAAGAAGAAGTTTCTGGAAATCCCCCTGTGCGATCATGGCAATCTGGGTAAACTGTTCATAGTCAAGCCCAAGAAGTTCCTCAACCGCTCTGGTTACATCTCTTGCCTTTGTCACAGGCTGGCGTTCATCTGGATAGGTCAGCTGCGCTTCTGCTTTTCTGAGCGTCAGCCCTGTACCTCTTTTCTTGGGGGCCATATATTCCGGGCTCCGGAAAATCTGATATTTTTTTCCCTGGTAGGAAAACTCAAGCTCCACAAACGTCTCCGTGGCAGTATCCGCATATTTGCTGCGAAACATGGCTGAGTCTCTTACCTGCCCACTGGCCTGTCCATAGAGAGCGAACGTGATTGCATCAAAAATCGTAGTTTTTCCAGCTCCGGTGTCTCCGGTGATCAGATAGAGACCTCCTTCTCCAAGCCTGGAAAAATCAATCTCCGTTTTGTCCGCATAAGGCCCGAAGGCACTAATGGTCAGTTTTTCCGGTCTCATAAGTTCACCTCCAGAATTTTACGGATCAGGTCTTCTGAAAATTTCCGCTGTTCCTCATTCATGGGCTGATTGTTCTGCAGCTCAAAAAATTCCTCAAAATATTCCAGTTCGGATTTCTTTTTTACAGCTTCCGTACCTGTAATTTCCTGATTTTCTCTTGTCCTGCGGTTGTCATATTCCAGCCGCATCAGGTTTGGATAAATCGTCCGGAGTTTCTGCATTCCATCTACAATATCTTCTTCATCTGTCAGTGTAATCTGCACATAATCCTCGGTGTTTGTGTCCTGATAATTAGACAGTGACGTAATCTCCATGTATGTGCCTTTCAGTTTCCGCATATCCCGAAGGGGCTTCAGCGGAATCTCCCGCACTTCCAGATTTCCTTTTTCCAGAAGTTCCACAACGGTCACGGATTTCTGCTGCCCTGACTCGGAAAACGAATACTTCAGTGGGGTTCCACAGTATCGGATTTTCGGACTGCCCACGTTCTGCGGGCTGTGGATATGTCCAAGTGCCACATAATCAAAGTCCGAAAAAACGGACACTTCAATCTGGTCAATTCCTCCCACTGTGATCTCCTCGGAATCACAGCTTACCGCTCCCACTGCAAACTGATGGGCCACTAGAACATTTCTCTTATCTTTTTCAATCTCCATGTGTTCCACTGCTGCCTGCACAGCCTCCTGATAAGTACGGATTTCTTCTGCGCTCTCTTCCCCGGAAAGTGCATGACGTACAACGGAAGGCCGGATGAACGGAAGAAGATGAATCCACACTTCTCCGTAACTGTCCATTAAACAGTACTTTGCTGTTTTTCCATCATATACCGGAGACATGCAGATTCCACTGCTGCTCATAATATGTGCTCCAAAAGCAATCCTCTCTGCGCTGTCATGATTTCCGCCGATGGCATAAACCGGAAGTTTCCGCTTCGCCAGCCTAGTGAGAAAACTGTCAAAAAGCTGCACGGCCTCTGCAGAAGGAACCGGCCTGTCATAAAGATCTCCCGCAAGAAGAATTCCATCCGGTTCCTCTTTATCAATGATTCTCAGGATTTCATCCAGAATATATTTCTGATCTTCAATCATGGAAAATTCATTGACTCTTTTTCCAAGGTGAAGATCGGATAAATGAATCAGTTTCATTGATCACCTCCAGCGCTCACCCAGCCTCCGAACCGTTCCGGCGCAAGATCAATTTCACAGGCATCTATTGCATCTTTTAACTGTGTAAGATTGCTGACACCGGTTACCGGCACTGTCTGGAAAGGCTGATGGAAAAAGTACGCCAGAGATAAGGCCTGCAGGCTGTGTCCGGTTTCTTTCTGTAATTTTAACAGTTTCTGATATGTGCGAAGGTTTGTCTCATTCCAGTAGGCTTTCTTCATGCTTTCGGAAAGATTTGCAATCTGTTTTTCTTTCTCCTGCATCCAGGATGCATCTGTTTCTGCTTCTGTGCAGGAAAGCCCCATTTTCTGAAGTTTCGGGAAAAATCCCATTGCTGTGGATGAAAACGGAATGGATGCCGCACCAGTTTCACAGTGCCACTTAAATTCCTCTCCGGAAAACTCCACAAGTGTGGGATCCGGATTGGTATTTCCCCCGGGATTGATTCCTGCAAGACTCCACTGATTGGAGACTGCTGTGATGCCTGGAAGATTTCGATCTCTCAGACATTTCTCAATTTGTTTCAGTCGCTCTGTACAGTAATTGGAAAATCCGTAATAGCGAATCCTGCCTTCTTTTTTCAGTTCTTCCAGAATATCCACGATCTCTTCCACCGGTTTTTCCGGATCATCTCTGTGAAGCCAATAAAAATCAATCTCATCTTTTCCCAGTGTACGGCAGCTTTCATCCAGATCTGCCCGGATATCCTCCCGGTTCACTCTGCTACGGCCCGGATCTTCAAAAGAATAATGTGCACCTTTGGTAGCCACGATCACTTTTCCTTCCGCCCCGCGGTCTTTCAGCCATTTTCCAATGATCTGCTCACTGCAGTTCCCATGTCCTTCCAGCCATTTGCAGTACACATTGGCTGTATCAATAAAATTTCCACCTGCCCGTATAAAGGCATCCAGAACCTCAAAACTTTTTTCCTGATCCAATTTATCCCCGAATCCTGCTGTCCCAAGGCAAATACGACTGACGTCCAGATCTGTGTTGTTCAGTTGTATATATTTCATTTCAGTAACCTCCCGTATTCTTAATATATCTTTTTATATACCTTTTTCTATTATAACTTTTTTCCCGGAATCCGAACAGTGCGTTTCCTGTGTATCCTTACATTATGGCACAAAAAAATCCCCCGGCACATACATGCCGGAGGATATGATATTTGTTATTTTAACAGTATGATTTATTTGTAGAGTGGTCCGTAGTTCTTGCAAGCGCGGAAGTCTGCACCCTCTTTTTCCATACCGAATGCGTTCCAAGCTGCCGGACGATAGATATCCTTCTCAGGAACGTTGTGCATGGATACCGGAATTCTCAGCATAGAGCACATTGTGATCAGGTCTGCACCGATGTGTCCGTAGGAGATCGCACCGTGGTTAGCACCCCAGTTGTTCATTACATCGTAAGCTGTCTTGAACGGTCCCTCTTTGCCATCGCATCTTGGAGCGAACCATGTACATGGCCATGTGTAGTCTGTACGTTTCCAAAGCTTGTCAGATACTTCTTCCGGAAGGGCTACTGTCCATCCCTCTGCGATCTGAAGAACCGGTCCAAGTCCTTTTACAAGGTTCAGACGGATCATAGTTGCAGGCATCTGAGCACGTGTTTCATAACGGCTGGAGTATCCGCCTCCACGGAAGTATCCGTTGTCGGCCATACACCACTCTGTATTGTCCATGATCGCTTTCTGGTCTGCCTCTGTAACATCCCACCACTGTTTCATAACTGGTGTTCCGTCAGCCTCTTTAGCCTGTCCGTTAGCATCCAGGCAAGCAGCACCGGAGTTGATCAGATGAAGGAATCCGCCAGCTTCTTTGGCAACACCCTCAAGGTCATATCCTGTAGCTTTCTTAACTGCCTCCGGGCTCCAGTATGTACGAACATCAGCGAAGATCTGAGCACGTCCTGTAAGAAGTTTCATGAACAGCATTCCAAGTCCGTTGAGAACATCGTTCTCTGTAGCAAGGATGTACGGCTCACGAGCGCCATTCCAGTCGAAGGATGTGTTCAGCATAGCCTCTGCGAAGTCACCGTTCGGATAGAAGTCTGTCCACTGTCTCTGGCCCTGGAATCCAGCTGCAAGAGCATTGTGTCCGATTGCTTCCTCGGAGAATTCCGGAGCAAGATTATCACAGCCGTTCATCAGCTCTTTGATGATAACTGCCATCTTAACAACAAACTCGAACTGCTCCTCTTTCTTCTCTGGTGAGAACTGAAGCTCTTCCGGGTTCTTGTCCCAGCCGATCTTGCAGGTCTCTTTTGCCCATTTGAGAGCTTTCTCAAACTCTTCGTGATCGTAGATACCCTCGGTCATACGACGGATGATCTCTACCTCATCAACAGACTCAACTCTCATTCCGAGATAGGACTCGATGAAATCAGAATCGATGATAGATCCGCCGATACCCATTGTTACAGAACCGATCTGCAGGTAGGATTTACCTCTCATGGATGCAGCTGCAACTGCTGCACGGCCGAATCTTAACAGTTTCTCTTTAACGTCTTCCGGAATGGATGTGTCGTCAGCTTCCTGAACGTCATGTCCGTAGATACCGAATGCCGGAAGGCCCTTCTGTGCATGTGTAGCAAGAACGGACGCCAGATATACAGCACCAGGTCTCTCTGTTCCGTTGAATCCCCATACAGCCTTGATTGTCTGTGGATCCATATCCATTGTCTCAGCTCCGTAGCACCAGCATGGTGTAACAGTAAGAGTGATATCTACACCCTCTTTACGGAATTTATCAGCACATGCAGCGCTCTCACCAACACGTCCGATAGTTGTATCAGCGATAACAACTTTTACAGGCTCACCGTTTGAATATTTCAGGTTCTCCTCGAAAAGTTTTGCTGCGGATTTCGCCATGTTCATGGTCTGGTCTTCCAGAGATCCTCTTACATCGAGAGCTCCTCTACGTCCATCGATGGTTGGTCTGATACCGATAACTGGATAGCTGCCTACTAATCTGCTCTTTGCCATAGTAACAATTACCTCCTACATGTATATATTCGTTATTTAATAAACTTGTTTCTTT
The DNA here is from genome assembly GCF_013304735.1 of Blautia luti. GTDB lineage: Bacteria > Bacillota > Clostridia > Lachnospirales > Lachnospiraceae > Blautia_A. The sequence goes on along the minus strand of NZ_JAAITI010000036.1, from coordinate 12,515 downwards.
CCACAAAGCATCTCTTTCTGCCCTGCGGCTGTGGGTTGTGTTCAGACAATATATAATATATATCTGACCGATGATTTTATTATACGATTGCATCTTGTAAATTACTTGTGTTATAATAGCAAAAAACAGTACAATATTCACTTTATTATTCCAGTTCCTAAAAAATCTATAAAATTTATGAAAGAAGGGTTTTATTTTGCACGATCTTGGAAGAAACGAAGACCGGCTTCGTGGTACCTATGAATTTCCTTTTGAGTTTCATCATATTGACAGTACGCATCCCCGTTATGTCATGTCCTACCACTGGCATGTGGAGTGTGAAATCATGCGGGTACTTCAGGGCACTCTCACCGTCACTTTAGACGAAAAAAGTTTCACAGCAAAAGCCGGAGATGTAATTTTTGTCAACAGCGGCGTGCTGCATTCCGGAATTCCTCAGGATTGTATCTATCAGTGCATTGTTTTTGACATGAACATGTTTTTGAAATTCAATTCTGTCTGCACGGAATATATGCAGAAAATCAGCCATCAGGAACTTCTGATCTATCATCATTTTACCGAAAAACAGCCGGATATCCAACGCGCCGTAAACTCTCTTTTTGATTCTTTCTGGCAGAAGAAACCTGGATACGAACTGGTTGTGTTTGGACAATTTTACCACTTTTTCGGATTGGTTTTTGGTAATCATTACTACCTGGAAAGTCTGAGGAAAACACGCCGGGATTACAAACGGATTGTACAGCTGAAACAGGTGGTGGAATTTATTGAAAAAAACTACACCAATCCTATTACTTTGCAGGAACTTTCCGCTTCAGTTTCCATGTCCCCGAAATATTTCTGCCGGTTCTTTTCCGAGATGACTCATCAGACTCCCATGGATTACCTGAACCGCCAGCGGATTGAACAGGCCTGCTGCCAGCTGGCAACCACGGACGATTCCATCACGGAAATCGCCTACCGAAACGGTTTCAATGACCTGAGCTATTTTATCCGCACCTTCAAAAAATATAAAGGAGTTACTCCTGGAAAATATAAGCGCCGTTAACTCCACCCACGACAAAAAGCAGGATTTCGCATATTTACGAATACCCTGCTTTTTTATTAAGAACCAACTATGTACAAACAGCGGACCGGCTGCTTCGAACTGCTTCCCGACTGTCCTTCGGGCTATGTCCATGTGATAAGAATACATGCTTCTCTTCTGTATGGGAAAAAAGCCGGCAGGAGCAGGTTTTCTGCATGAAAAAGCCGACGCAGATTGTGTGAAATTCTGTCTTAATCAATTCTCGTCAAGTGGATATTCGCAATCCGCACTTGCTACTTGCTCAAATATTGAAGGGATTCCACGGTGCATAGAACTCTGCTTGCGAAATGCCTGTACGCTGCATCTGGAACATGCAGCAGAATGATCATACATGATAAAACAATCCGGCCGCTTCCTGGCTGCCGGATGTTTCCTGCTTGTTTTATTCTAACAAATGCCTCTTTGAAATGCAAGAAATTTCAGAACATTTCGCTCTGCATTTTCCGACGGCAAAATCCTCTTTCTTACAGATTCTGCACCGCATCAATAAACCTTTTTCCGTATTTTTCGAACTTATGCCTGCCGACTCCTGTCACATCTAACATTTCCGCCTCATTTTCCGGTTTCAGAATACACATATGGATAAGAGTTTTGTCGGAAAAGACCATGTACGGAGGGATTTTTTCTTCTCTGGCAATCTCCGTCCGAAGCGCACGCAGTTTCTGAAACAGCGGCTCGTCCTGCTCCTTAAGCTCACCAGCTGTACTGGATTTCCGTCGTCTGACTTTCTTTTCCTTCTTCTGCAGCTCCTGCGCCTTAGGCATCTTCATAGTTAACATGCTTCCCTTTTCCAGAAGATCCCGGGATGTGGAAGTCAGTTTTACAATCGTATATCCGTCGTCTGTCAGAGAAAGATATTCTTCCAGCACCAGATAATTAAAAATCTGCCGCAGCCTGTACACCGGCGTTTTTGCACAGACACTATAAAAAGAATTTTCCTCCATGTGATACTGCCGGATCTTGGCTGTGGATGCTCCCCGCAGCGTATCCAGAATCACATTGACTCCATACCTCTGTCCGCTTTCTTTCACGCATTGTATCATAGCCTGTGCTTCCTCTGTCACATCCTGTTCTTCGAATTCTGTCTGGCAGTTCAGACAGTTTCCACAGTAACTTTTTCCATATTCGCCAAAATATTTCAGGATATATTCCCGCAGACAGTCATGGGTAAAACAGTAAAACGTCATCTGCTTCAGCCGTTCCTGATCCCGATCCCGAACAAGGCGCCAGGTTTCCATATCCATCTCCTGATTATCCTGACCACGCTCGATCAGGTACTGGTTGGTCACAACATCCTTTCCACTGTAGAGCAGGATACACTCCGCCGGATCTCCGTCACGGCCCGCGCGTCCTGCCTCCTGATAATAGCCCTCCATGTTCTTTGGCATATTATAATGAATGACATATCGCACATCCGATTTGTCAATTCCCATACCAAAAGCATTAGTGGCTACCATCACATGACAGCGGTCATAGATAAAATCATCCTGGTTGTTCCGGCGCTCCTCATCGGAAAGCCCGGCATGATATCTGGTGGCAGTGATTCCGTCCTGAATCAGTTTTCCGCAGACTTCCTCCACCAGTTTTCTGGTAAGACAGTAGATAATTCCACTGTCATCGGGATGTTCCAGTATGTAGTCGTGTACTTCCTTATATTTATCTTTCGGGGTTTTTACCGCAAAATACAGATTTTCCCTGTCGAATCCTGTCGTGGTGCAAAAAGGGTCACGTAGGTTCAGAAGTCTCGCAATGTCTTCTCTTACTTCTTTCGTCGCCGTAGCTGTAAAAGCGCCGATCACCGGACGCTTTGGTAGCTGCGCCACAAACTCCGCAATTTTCAGATAGCTGGGGCGGAAATCCTGTCCCCACTGAGATACACAGTGTGCCTCATCCACCGCAATCATGAATATATCCGCACTCAGCGCAAAATCCAGAAACGCCTCTGTGGTAAGCCGTTCCGGTGCCACATAGATAATTGGGTAACGTCCTGCTTTTGCATAGCGCAAAGCGGTAAAATACTGTCCCTGTGTCAGGGAACTGTTGAGATAAGCCGCTGAGATTCCCGCCTGGTTCAGACTCCGCACCTGATCTTTCATAAGCGAAATCAGAGGCGAAATTACCAGTGTAATCCCTTTCATCATCAGTGCCGGTACCTGATAGCAGATGGATTTTCCCGCTCCTGTAGGCATCACGGCCAAGACATCTTTTCCTGCAAGAAGCGCATCGATCACTGCTTCCTGCCCTTCTCTGAAAGTATCATACCCGAAGTGGGTCTTTAAAAGTTCCTGTTTCGTCATAAATCGACATGATCCTTTCTTTAATCACGCGGACAAATCATCCGCATTCGCTGCTTGTATATAGCCAAATTGCTGCTGTTTTCCGAATATTTAATTTTAACATATTTTCCGGGTAATTGCCAATTGATCGTAAAAAATCACAAAGTAACCTCTGTGTATTTACCTGTTATAATGATATAAATGAAAAAGTCTGTTTATACTGTCCCATTACATTGAACCATGAATTCATATAGTATCCGGTTCTTCTGATCAGTGACAGCCGGAATGCTCAAAAAAGGAGGAGTTATTATGTGTAAAAGAAAAATAAAAACCATCGAGGCAATTTTTTTCCTGCTTCTTTTTTCAGTTATCCTGCTCCTGCTTCCACAGGATGCCCACGCCAAAGTCCGTGTAGTGACCAAAGGAACCACTTCCACGATCCGTGATACCGATGGTGTGATCGAAGATGAGTTTTCAGACATTAATTTCCCGATCAACATCAAAAATGCAAACTGCCAAAAACGGATCTATGCCGTGACAGTCCGTATAAGCTTTTATTCTCCCAAAGGAGTCATACCCAAAAGCACCACATTTTCTATTGATGGGATCAATGTAGTTAAGCTGAACACTTCAAATTATACACCACTGGCATACAAAGAGACTTTTTTCACCTACGATGACAACCTGGAGGATGGCTACCTGGAATTCGATTTCGGCAATAAAGAATGTCCGGTGCCTGTAGACTGCGACTATGAAGTTACCATCAAACAGGCAGTACCGGAAATTTTTATCACCAACAACAATTATCTGACCCAGAGTATCCGAACCGGAAAAACTACTTCAATCGGAATTGAGATTTCTGATCCTTACGTAAAAACCATCAGCAAATCAAAATTCAAGGTTACTTCTTCCAACAGCTCTGTTCTCAAGGTGCAGAGCATCACTCAGGATTCAAAAAAACGCAGCCGTTTCACAGTTACCCTGAAGGGCATGAAAGCCGGATCCGCAAAGATCACTTTATCCTACCCCAAAGCCACAGCCTGTAAGCTGACCGGAAAAGTAACATCTCCTTCAAAAACCGTAGCAACCTTCCGCGCTTCCAAAACTACGCTTAGGGTTGGCTCCAAAGTTACCATGCGTTCCCTCATTAATCTGAAGGGTGGTACCAATCTGACCATCAAAAATGCAAAATCCAGCAAGCCTTCTGTGCTTGCCATTTCCGGAAACTATCTTGTCCCAAAGAAAAAAGGGACAGCCACAGTTACCGCAAAATTAAATGGTGTTAATCGCAAGATCACCATTACCGTATCCGCGCCGGGTGCCAAACCTACCGCCAAAAATCTGAAGATCAGTGTTGCCGGCATCAAGTACGGCCCTAATGACATGAAGACTTATTATACCTTAAAATTCACCAATACTTCTGCAAAAACCATCACAAAAGCAAAAATACAGATCACCACAGGCTCCGGTATCTATGACCAGATGTACTGGACAAAAACTCTGACACTGAACCTGAAGCCCGGAAAAACTATGACAAAGACCTATTTTATCCAGAACATGGTCCAGGCACCGGAAAAAAGTGATATTTCCATCAAATGCCTGAAGCTTAACTGGAAGTAAGCTATCCTTCTGTAAAACGTTCAAAAAGGGACGTGCTGCAGTATTGATTTAAAAATCATCACTGCAGCACGTCCCTTTTATTTATGCTCTTTGAGCTGTCTGTACATTTTATTTTTATCCTGTATCCTACAGTACCTCATTCAGCACCTGCAGTCCATACTCTGCAAGGCTGTTATCCTCTTCGCCGGTACCGCCGCTGATGCCTAGACCGCCGATAATGTTGTCTCCGACTTTAAGCGGTACACCACCTCCGAATATTACAATGTTATCGCTCATCTTGCCAAGGCCGTAAAATGTCTGGCCCGGCTGTGTCAGTCTGGAAAGCTCCATGGTTGACATCTTTACTGCAACGGATGTATAGGCCTTTTTTACAGCCATATCAAAACTTACAAGAAAAGAGCCGTCCATTACATGAACCGCAACCGGATTTCCGTCCGGGCTGCATACTGCAATTACAGAAGGCTTGTTTCTTCTCAGGGCTTCCTGCTCAATCTTCTCAATCAGACGCTTGGCAGAATCCAGTGTGATACGCCCCTGGATCCCCATACGCTTCAGCACTTCCTGGATCATCGCTGTGTTTGCTGCCATACTGTCATTCTGTGCCATCGCTGTATTTCCTCCTGCTGTTGTCACCGCAGACACATTTTCCTGTGTATTCTGAGCCTGCATCAATGTATTCTGCTGTATCTGCTCTGTCTGTGGTTCTGCTGTACCTGCTGCAACATTCGCATTATTTTCAACAGTTCCTGCAGCTTCTTTCTTCTCTCCGATCTTCGCTACATCCACATACCTTGCCAGCACATAAAAATAATCTGACAGCCGGTTCATATATTTCTTGGCTCCGGTATCTGATCCGAACTTCACGCTGACCAGGGCAAGCTCTCTCTCAGCCCTCCTGGCCACAGCTCTTGTCACATCAATCTCAGCCGCAACTCTGGAATCACCCGGCAAAATCGGAAGTCTTTCTCCTGAAAAGATCTTCCTCATCCGGCCAATCTCTTCCCCCAGAAGCTCCGTCCGGTCTTCACTGACCTTGAACTCTCTGTTATAAGGATCAGAAACCCCATCTGTAATTTTCTTCAAAGTCTCCGAAATCTTCTCCAGCATCCGGACAACATCTCCGTCACCAATCAGAGCCCTGACAAGCCCAATATGACTCACCAGCTCCTCAATAGACCCCATCAGACAGATACGGTCATCCGACTTGGAAACATTCTTCGTATGGGAAAGATCCGTCATTCCCTTATCACCATACCCGGTATAAACCTCCATCACCGCTCAACCTCCCAGTAAATCCTGATAATAAACACTTATCTATATCAGGCCACTTTTACAATACTCAACAATACTACGATTGAATACCATATCGGCACAACATCACGCCCGGAACAAACCAAGCATACAGGCACAAGTCAATAACCTTCCGCCCGCCACAGTCAAGCACTCTAAAAAAAGCCCGAAGGGTGTGCAGAGGGTCCGGGGCTTCGGACCCTTTGCGATTTTTCTTTTATCAAAAAGACCAAAGTTTAGTATAAATTTTGACTATATCCTCTTTCTTTGGTACACGCGGATTCGCTGCCGTGCAAGCATCCGCAAGTGCCATATCCGCCATCTTATCAACCGCTGCAAAATAAGCATCCGGTGTGATCGTCTTCATCTCTTCGATGGTAAGCGGGATATTCATCTCTTTCTGCATAAACTGAATCCAGTTTACAAGAGATCTGACACTCATAACTTCGTTATAATTGCTCAGTCCAAGAAGATGTGCAATATTGGAATATCTCTTTACTGCCGGAAGATATTCTTTCTGACTTCTGCTGCGTTTGTTGATATTTGCATTATATTCAACAATATGCGGCAGTAACATCGCATTAGCTCTTCCGTGAGGAATATGGAAAATAGCACCCAGCTGATGAGCCATACTGTGAGTAATTCCAAGACCTGCTGCATTGAAGGAAAGTCCTGCCAGACAGGACGCTACATGCATCTTCTGTCTTGCATGCATATCATTACCGTCAACATATGCACGATAAAGATATACGCCACAGATCTCGATTGCTTTCTCTGCAAGTGCAGATGTAAACTCATTATGGTTGATGCTGACATAAGACTCAATTGCATGAGTCAGAACATCCATACCTGTATCTGCTGTAATCGCAGGCGGAACACTACGTACAAGCTCCGCATCCAGAATTGCCTCATCAGCGGTCAGGCTGTCTGAGATCAGCGGATACTTCACATGTGCTTCTGTATCATTTACAACTGCAAAAGAAGTAACCTCGGAACCGGTACCACTTGTTGTAGGAATGGCAACCAGTCCGACTTTTCCGTAATTATTGATCTTCAGGGCAAACTCACGGATTGCCTTGGAAGAGTCGATGGCAGAACCACCACCTACTGCAACGATCGCTTCCGGCTGATACTGAAGGAATTTTTTGACTCCTTCGGCAATTTTTCCAACCGGAGCATCCGGAACAACATCACAGAAAATATCAAATTCTTTTCCACCTGCCTGAAGCGGTTTTGTGATCATATCGATCATTCCGCTTTTTACAACAAACGGGTCTGTGATAACAAGGACTCTTTTGTATGGAATTTCTTTCAGTCTTCCCAGGGCATCAGCTCCAAAATGGATGGCTGTTTTCATTTCAAATGTATTCATAGAAACTGCTCCCTCTCGTCATACCGGAACACAGGTCTCTTTTGTCTGCCTGTGGCCGGATAAAGTAAAGCGGATCTCCGCATTCCGCATACACTGCATGCTCATGAACACAATCGTTTTCCGATATATGTCCAACCTATTTCGGGTAGATGCATTCGATCTTATGCGCGCTGAAATGGTTCAGCCACTTTTCAGACGGCTTTTTGTCTGTGATCACCGTCTCGATATCCCGTAGCTGTCCTGCCACAGAAAAAGCAGTCTGATCAAATTTCGTGCTGTCTACCACCAGAATACGCATTTTTCCGGAATTGATCATGGCTTTTTTTGTTGTTCCAAAGGCTTCTTTGGATTCCATGATTCCCAGATCCTCATTTAATGCTTTACAGGAAAAAATAACCTTGTCCACATAATAAGAGCGGATCACTTCCTCGGTTCTGGCACCCAGGAATGCAAGATATCCCTCCTTCATTACTCCGCCGGTGGAAATGATATTCCAGCCGGATACATCGGAGAGTTCCAGGAGGATTTCCATGGAATTGGTAACAACAGTAAGACGCTCTTTTTCTTTCAGTGCCTTGGCCACAAAAACTGCGGTTGTACTGGCATCCAGAAAAATATGGTCTCCGTCATTCACCATGGAAGCAGCGATCTCCGCCATCTTCTGCTTTCCCTGTACATTCTGGTTTTTACGAATGTTAAATGGTAAATCGATACCGACATCTTCATTGATCACCGCGCCGCCATAACTCTTTGTGGCAAGTCCTTCTTTTTCCAGCTTGTCCAGATCGCGGCGGATGGTTTCTTCTGAGACACTGTAAAGCTGGCTTAGTTCACTTACAACAACCCTTTTCTCTGCCTGTAATTTTTCGAGAATCAGATTTCTTCTTTCCAACGCTAGCATAAAATGCCTCCTTTTCGGATGTCATTCGGGATATCCTCTGAAAGGATATCCCGATCTCATAGACAAATATTAAAGGATCGTATCGATCATTCTCTTGTCCGGATGAGCGATCACTGAGGAATCCATATACATTCCTTTTTCAGCTACCAGCTCTTTTGCTCTTTCAATGGAAGCCTCTACTGCAGAAACCTCACCTGTAAGAAGCATGTAGGATTTACCGCACATACCCTTCGCGATACGAAGCTCGATCAGATCAACGATTGCTGTCTTTGCAGCCTGATCTGCTGCTTCGATGATGGATGCCGCATCATAGGTCTCCAGGATTCCCAGGGCACTGATCTCCTCAACCTGTGTGGTTCCGTAGATTGCCGGGAAAATGGACTCATGCGGATTGCCCAGTACAAAACTGTCAATGCATTTATCCTCGTATGTTGTTACTGCTGTGTCTACAGCAGCTTTCACTGCGCTTAAATCTCCGGTGATAATTGCAATATATTTTCCCGGACATACTGTCTGCGCCTCCACGATCTCTACTTCAGATGTCTTAACCATGGCATCTGCTGCAGTGATACCAGCTGGTGTGGTTTTAAACTCAATCATTCCGATTGCTCTACTCATTTTGTGCACGTCCTTTCTAATTTCTTGCAATTACAACATGGCGGTCTGTTACTTCTGTAACTTTTCCGCTGATCGTTGCATGGATTCCGACACTTAATCCCTGTGCAGGCTGTGCGATCATCTGACCTTCTGTTACCATATCGCCTACATTTACGATTGCCTGTGCCGGTGCACCAATATGCTGGCTTAAGAGAACTTTTACCTTGGATACATTTACAAGCTCTTCCTGAAGCGGTGCATCCTTGTCATATCTGGTAAGTCCCAGACGTGCCATCAGGCGCTCCTCAGGAACCTTGCGGTATTCTCTTGACTCCTGTACCGGTTTCGGCTGAACACCCTGAGGTGGTCTGATTCCGGCTTTACGAAGTCCGCCTTTCATATCTGCAAGCAGTGTTCTCGGAGCCAGGCTCTGCGGACACGCATACATCTCGCAGACACCACAGGAGCTGCAGAATGCAGAATTGATATAAGGATTTACATTTCTGAAATCCTGGTTTGATGCTGCCATCATGAACATTGCCGGATCGATCGGATGTCCCAGATTATGTCTCGGGCAAAGATCTGTACATGTGTGGCAGTGGCAGCAGATGGATGCTGCTCTCTTTAAATCTATGGAAGAAGTCCGCTGCTTCTTCATGACAATAACATGGTCCTTTGGAAGAACCAGGATTGCATTCGTTGTTTTTGTAACCGGATCAGAACCATTTCCGATACGTCCCATCATCGGGCCGCCTACGAAATATACTGGATCTTTCACAGTTGTTCCGCCTGCCTGGGCAACAACCTCTTCCAGTGTACATCCTAACGGAACTTTCACTGTAACAGGGTTCTCAACCTCTGCAACAACGGAAACATATTTGCTTGTGACCGGCTTGTGTTCTTCTACCGCGCGATATACATTGTAAAGTGTCTCTACATTGAATACGGCTACTCCCTGCTCAATAGGCAGTCCTCCTGGCCGTACCACGCGTCCGGTTGCCTCATAAATAAGAACAACCTCATCACCCATCGGATAAACCTCATCCAGAAGATGGATCTTAACCCTTGGGAATTCTTCGATATGCTGATTTAAGGCATTGATTGTCTGTACATAAGATTTTTTGATTCCGATGATGGCCTGGGAAGCTCCTACCGTCTCCGCAACCATATCGAATGTTTTCATGATCTCATATGCGTGCTTTTCCAACAACTGTCTGTGAAGTTTCAGTAATGGTTCGCACTCTGCACAGTTCATAAGAATGGTATCCGCTTTGTCTGTCAGTTTCATGTATGTAGGGAAACCTGCACCACCTGCTCCGACAACACCATTCTCCTGCATAATTTTCTGTAATTCTTTGATATCCATGGCGTTACTCCAATCCTGCACCGTCATCTACGATTCCGACGATTGCGGCATCTACCGGTGCTGTTTCTACGCCGCAGCCTATTCTTGCTGCGCTTCCTTGTGCCACCAATACATACTCGCCGATTCCCGCACCGATGATATCGATGGCAACAATCTGGCTGTGCTCGGCTTTCATATGATGCACCGGCTCTACAATCATGAATTTATTTCCTATCAGTTTTTCACTTTTTCGTGTGGAAACAATGCTTCCAACTACTTTGCCTACGATCATATGAGCCTCCGTTTTTCTCCATATCCTCTGTTAGGGATGCCAGAAAGTGGCATCCCCAAAGGAGGAATATTATTTGATTATGGTAACTGTATTGCCTGTGGCAATTCTTGCTGCATTTGCTTCATCTGTATCAATATGCATTTCCAGTGTAAAGCTGTCATCTACACGGATCTTAACCTGATTAAAGATTGTTCCGCGCTCATTGTCCGCTTTAACAGAAACAATATCACCATCATGTACACCCGCAGCCTGGGCATCCTTCGGAGCCATATGAATGTGACGCATGGCCACAATACATCCCTCTTTCAGATAAATAGCACCTTTCGGTCCGACAATGGCGATCGGCGCGCTTCCGGCAAGGTCACCGGACATACGTACCGGAACCTTCATTCCCAGCTTGATCGCATCTGTTGCGGAAACCTCAACCTGAGATTTTCTGCGGACAGGTCCGAGGATTCTTACATTCTCGATCGCACGGAGCTTCAGTCCTACGATGGTAACTGTTTCATTGGATGCAAACTGTCCGCCCATCAGATCTTTTTTCTTGGTAAGCTGATAGCCTTCTCCGAACAGTGCCTCCACATGCTCCTGTGTCAGGTGAATATGTCTTGCGGAAACTCCGATAGGTACAACAAAACCATTGCCCTTGTCTTCGTTTTTGTTGATCGCATCGATCACCATTTTTGTGATCATTTCAATATTATTCGTTTCCAAGAGTACACCTGCTTTCTTTCGGTCTCATAACTGAAAACTGAAAAGCACCGGCCAGAAGCCTTAATGGCCCTTCGGCCGGTGCGTATCAGTAAGAATCAGTTGAAATTATTTAAGAACCGGAAGGATTTTCTCAACATCTGTATGAGGTCTCGGGATTACGTGTGTAGCTACAAGCTCTCCAAGTCTGGATGCTGCTGCGCTTCCGCTCTCTACTGCAGATTTAACTGCTCCTACATCTCCACGAACCATAACAGTTACAAGACCGGAACCGATCTTCTCTGTTCCTACAAGTGCAACGTTAGCTGCCTTGCACATCTGGTCAGCTGCCTCGATAGCTGCTGTAAGTCCTCTTGTCTCAACCATTCCTAATGCTTCCTGTGTCATGATTATATCCTCCTTATGGATTGTTAATGCTTTATTTGTTCTGTTTACTTCTGACTTTTTTGGTGCAGCAGTTTATTTTTCGCTGCTGTTTTTGCTTTCCAGTGCTGTTTCCGGATTCTCTTGCTGTTTCTTTTTCCACCGGCTTGCACTCAGCTCAACCAGTTTGACGATTTCCTCGTGAGGATTGGCAATTACCGCATAACTGGCAGGTTTCTTGATTGCCTGCTCTACTGCCGCATTGACAGCTGCTGTAACTGCTGATACATCGCCTTGTACGATCAGGGTCACCAGTCGTCCGCCCAGCTTACGCTCCCATGACGCCAGCTCAACGTCTGCCGTTTTGCACATGATGTCCAGGGCATTGATCGCCGCAACCACACCTGTGATTTCTATAAATCCATATGATTTTCCCATGAGCGAACTCCTTAATTAATTTCTGTTCCTCTCAAAGCCTGAATTAGAGCTTCGGAAGAATTTTTTCTACATCTGTATGAGGTCTCGGGATCACGTGTGTAGCTACGAGCTCTCCAAGTCTGGATGCTGCTGCGCTTCCGCTCTCTACTGCTGCTTTTACAGCGCCTACGTCTCCACGAACCATAACAGTTACAAGACCGGAACCGATCTTCTCTGTTCCTACAAG
>NZ_JAAITI010000035.1 GCF_013304735.1 Blautia luti | reverse complement strand
CTGTATAAAATTTTCAATGTTCTTCAATTTAGCCTTGACTTTTTATTTGCAGGCTTGATTATTGATTTTATTTATTGTACTTCATAATTTTCCATAACTCCTATATGTGATACAAAGTGATGATGATGTAAAAGTCTTCTGTAAAAAACAGTTTCGCGCTGTCTGCATATGGTATGGTACGCAACACATTAAAATCAACAAAAAAAATTCAACAGAAAAGGAGAAACTCTATGAACAACAAAACTATAACTCTGACACAGACTCCACTCAAACAGCGAAAAAAGAATATCCGTAACGCTCATACAACAGAACCTCTGGCGATCTGCAACATCATAGAAAAGATCGTCCTGATGCCATTTTCGGATTTCATGTTCTGCCATCCGGAAGAATATGCCTCTGTAATGGAAGAATTTACCAATCACAAACAAAAGTGGAATTTTCCGGAAATCCCAACAGGAATGGCATTTCAGTTTGTTGCAGAACAGACAGGAATGTCGCCATCCGCACGTATTACAACAGGAGAAGAGGCGATCATTCGGAAGCAACTTCTGAATGCTGTCTATCAGCCATTTCTGGATATCTTCGATATGGCTGTTTATGACCCTGGTGATCCGTTTCATGGCTCAATCCATACACCAGAGGATCTGCTTCAGAAGTCTGCCTGGAGATATGTAAATCATTGCCGTTCTACCCATATCGTCTATGGTGAAAAACAGAGGATCCCTCTTCAGGAACGGATACAACGTATAGAAAGCTCCAAGGAATACAAGGCCAAATTCTACTGTTACAATATGGCAAATACTCCTCCTGCCATGATTCCTTCAGAACTTGGATATTCATTCTGCCTGTTTCTGAACAATACAACATTCTGTGACTACTTTGAGTGCCTGAAAAGTATGTCTCTGACAAAAATAACTCCAACAAGAAATCTTTACAACAGACTGGAACAGTCCCACAGCGGCTATGGTCAGGATGCCACTATCCTGGAATACTATGCCTGTGGAGATTTTGACCGAACCTATTTTGAACAGGGCCTTTATGCACTCTTCATTTATCCTATGGCACAGGTATATTCTGCACTGATAAAAAAAGATTTCAACAAAATCAAATAAAACCCCTGCGGGGTTAGCGGGTGAAGACTTGTAACAACTCAAATTCAACAAACAAAAGAAAGGAATATCACTATGAAAATGAACCCTTACAATATGCCACAGATCATCAAAGAAACCAGCGACGGCTACTTCCATCTCTCCGTACTGGACGACCTTCTCTCTCAAAGGGAAATCTACTGCCTCGGAGAAATAGACGCAGACTCTGCCGGCAGCCTGATCCTGCAGCTCCAGTACCTTGCAGCCCAGGATCCGGAAGCAGAAATCACTCTTTATATAAACAGTCCCGGAGGATCTGTCGCTGACGGACTGGCTCTCTATGACATCATGCAGACCATACCCTGCCCGATACGCACTGTGTGTATGGGAACTGCTGCCAGCTTCGGAGCACTGCTGTTCACGGCTGGTGACACCAGAGAGATTTTTCCCCATTCAAAAATAATGATCCACGATCCTCTGATTGCAGGCCAGGGGCTGACCGGAAGCGCAACGCTTCTGCACACAAAAATAGATTCTCTCATGGAAACCAGACAGATCCTTGGAGAACTTCTGGCCCGGCACACCGGCAAAACACTGGAGGAAATCTACGAAAAAACAGCGCAGGATACCTGGTTTACTGCCTCAGAAGCAGTCGATTACGGCCTGGCCGACACGATCATTCAAACAGCAGAAACAAAATCCACAACAAAATCATCAGAAGAAAAAGGAGATCAGAACAATGACTAATAAAACTACAAATCTTAAGAAACCGGTAAGCACTACTCTGAACGACAATCACCGCATCCTGGCACAGGGCCGCTACATAAACAACAATACCTGGCAGACAGGCCTCAACAACAATGACCTGATAATCGGCGTCAGCGGCGCCGGAAAAACCAGAGGATATGTAATACCCAATATCCTCCATTCCAACGAAAGCATGGTCATCGTAGACACAAAAAATACCCTTTCCCGAAGGCTGTCTCCACATCTGAAAAAGGAGGGTTATGAAGTCTGGAACCTGAACTTTGCAAAAATGGATCAGTCTCCCATGGGATATAACCCTCTCTCCTGCATAGAACGTTACACAGACCAGTCCTATCCTTACAATACACAGGACATCGAAATGCTTGCAGAATATCTCTGCCCTATCGAATGTGACAGAGATCCGTTCTGGGATTATTCGGCAAGAATGTTTATGGCAACACTGATCGCCTATGTCATGGAAGCACTTCCTGAGAACGAAAAGCACCTTGGCTCCGTGGCAGAGATTCAGGAATTTATGGCAAAATCCATGTTCAAATCGCTGATAACCGAATGGGGTGACGCATTTCCGGAAAGCTATGCCCTGCAGAAATGGAAGCTCTACAAAGGCACGGATTCTGCTGACAAAACCCACGCCTGCATCCGCATGTTCGTAGGAGAAAAGCTCAGTTCCTATACCTCAAAAGGAGCACTCAAAATGTTCTCCAATCCACATCAGGTGGACTTCCGTTCCCTGGGCCGTCGAAAAATCGCCCTGTTCATCAATGTGAGCGATACCGATCGTTCCAACGATAAACTGCTGAATCTGCTTTACTCTCAGGCCCTTCATGAGCTTTGTGACAGCGCAGATTGCTCTCCTGATGGACGACTTAAGGTTCCGGTACGGTTTATCATGGATGACTTTGCATCCAATGCAGTAATCCCTGATTTTGATAAGGTCATCTCTGTCATCCGCTCCAGAGAAATCTATGTAAGCCTTATCCTTCAGAGTCTTTCACAGCTTGACTCCATGTATGGAAAAGACCGTGCCATGACCATCATCAATAACTGCGATTCCTGCCTGTACCTTGGCGGACAGGATGTGGAAACCGCCCGCTACATCGCCGTAAAAGCAAACAAAACCGCAGACACTATCCTCACACTTCCAATTGATGCCGCTCTGCTTTTCGTCAGAGGCCAGAAACCTCAGCAGGTTACGAAATACAGTCTGGAAGAAGACCCTCTGTATCTCGAACTGGTCTCCGCTTCGGCGGCTGATACCATAACACACAGAACCCCGGTTATCCATACAAAAGACAACCGTTCCAAAAACAACGAATTAACAGATGTAGCATACTAGTTTACAACAAATCAATGATCAAAAAAATACAAAATATAATGTAAAGTAAAGGAGAATTTTATTATGGATAAATATACAGGAAAAGTTAAATACTTAAACAAAGAACATGGTTTTGGATACATTTCATTATGTGAAGACCCGGGACGCGAACATGGCGACATCAACTTCTCTACCAGTGATCCTGGCTGTCACTCTCTTAGTCTTGGTGATATTGTTACCTTAGATATCCGAAAAGGTAACAGCATCAACAAAAACGGAAAAATCTGCGAATATGCCGTTTCCGTTCAGTTAAATGAATCTATCTCCAGGCCTATGACAAGTTACTACCAGCATAAGACAGATAAAGAATCAATGCAGGGAAACAGAGAACTCAAACAGGCAATCTGTAATGCAATTTCCGGCAAAATTGGCACCTCCTGCCAGCTTCACTTCTACGACTCAGAAATGCCTTTCCGATTCGACCGAAACTCAGCTAACCCATGGATCATCGGACATCCTGACTGTGCAATTTATACGGAAGATAAACTGATGCAGGCAATGCTTCGTAAAAACTCTCTCTTTACCAATACCATTTCCGGAAAAAACAGCTATATGCCGTATGAGGACCCTGATAAATCAAAACTCCGTCGTACAATTCATGTTCCGACCTATGGCTGTTCAAGCTTTCTCTTCAACAAAGACCTCTGTTTCCTGATGATCGAATTCGCCTGCCGTTCCGGTATTGATCTGTCCCATTATGAAATCATCTTCGTAGATAAAGATGAGCACAAAACCGACGTATATACCATGACCCTGGACAAACTCCAGCAGCTGATCGAATCCGGATACAAATACGGAAACAAATATGTACCTCTGGGAGAATACCCAAATACACCAAAATACAAAGGAAATTGCACTATGCGCTACCTTCTTCCGGTTGATGCTTTTGAGAAACTCCCAGTTGCCAAATAAAACAAAGTCCCCTGCGTATGCCTGTTGCAGCTCCGCCGGGGACTTATCTGATTCACCTTTAATAATCTGTAGTACATCTGCGAACTATTTCACAGAGAACACACATTCTTCTCAATTTGAGATTCATTCTCCAGAAGATCGATCATTCGTTCCACAGTCTTTCTGCACATGATCTGTACAGTTCTGATAGCTTCTGATAGCTGCAGCCACATGATCAGTCAAAATCTCTGGTAATGTTCGTAAGCCATTTATTTCTGAAATAGTGGATGAACACCACAGGCATTTTTTCGAATTCATCTAGGGTCATTATAAAATATACCCAGACAGGCGGCAGTTTTAAAACATATGCTGCAAGGAAAGTAAGAGGAACTGCAACAAGCCACATAAATATGGAATCCACGATCATTCCGAACCTGGAATCACCACCGCCTCTGAAGCAACCACATATAAGACAGGTATTGATACCCTCTCCCACAAGACGCCAGGTTGTCATAACTATAAAAATACCAAGATAATAAATGGCTTTCTCTGTCAGTTTATCCCGGTAGAAATCCAGTATCATAGGGCGGACTGCCAGGATAACGGCACATCCGATCAGACTTACGATAATTGTTATTCTCAGCATACGTTTCCCATATTCTCTTGCTGTATCCTTATGGTCTTTACCAAGCTCCTGGCTGATAATGATAGTAGTAGCGTTGGCAAAGCCACGACAGGCGATAGCACCAATGTTTACCACCATAACAGCAACAGCATTTGCGGCAACCATATCATCACCAATGTGGCCAAGAATCGCTGCAAATGCTGAGCTGGCAAAGCTCCAGACAACATCATTTATTACAGCCGGAGAGGCAATTTTCATAAAGTCCCGAAACAGAATACCTGATTTTGCAAAGAAATATTTTATCCGGAATCTGACATCGGAGCTGTTTAATGAATAGATGAGACAAATCAATACCTCTGCGATTCTGGCAATAACAGTACCAAGGGCAACACCTGTAACGCCAAGCTTTGGAAGTCCAAACAATCCAAAGATAAAGGAGGCATTACAAAGCACATTGACACAAAGAGATACAATGTATGTAACAGAAGGCAGCATTATTTTTCCGACACTTCGAAGAGCACTCATAAAAACCTGAGAGAATCCCATAAACATAAAGGAAAATGAGATTACCTTCAAATATTCACTGCCGGCAGCAATAGTATCCGGACTGTTTGTGAAAATCTTCATAATCGTAGTCGGCATGGAAAAAGAGATAACGAAAAATACAAGAGAAACGATCAGCGAGATCCTCTCTGCCAGGCCGAGAATCTTTTCTACTGTCTTTTTATCCCCCTTTCCCCAGTACTGAGCACACAAAACCGAGGTACCTGTGGCCATGCCGTAATATAAACAGAAAAGAATAAATGTATACTGGTTGGCAAGGGACGAAGCCGACATGGCAGTCTGGCTTACATATCCCAGCATTACGGTATCAGCAACATTTACCAGTGTTCCGATCAGATTTTGGATCATGATCGGAAATGCTAATTTTGATGCATATTTCAAGAAATCTTTTTTATTTAACATACAACAGTTCTTCCTTAGTTTTTAGAATTTATAATCCTGTGGCATATCTGACAAAATGCCTGACTGACTCATCTTTCGCAGGCAATCCGTCCATATCGAAGTCCTCAAAATACAGCTCCATCCTGTCATTGAGTGGAAGGAAATTCTCATCTGTCCAGGACCGGTTTTGCAGCACTACTCAGGTCCTCAGTGAATTCCCATAAGATATTTACTTATAGAGAACAGTATATCATATACCTTACAAAACCGCGAGTTTTTTCAGTATTCTCTCTAATATGGTTCCATTTGCATCCAGCCGTTCACAGCTCATGTGCTGTGCAGATGCCGCACTTTATGAAATAAATTTTCCCTAAACAGGCGAACCGCCTTATAATATGTATTCCATCTGCCTTTCTTTTGTCCGCATTCCCATTTTCTCATAAAATTTTTCTGCTGAAATATTTCCTGCCCATACATTCAATGTTACTTCATAGCATCCCAGCTGCTTTGCTTCGTTTTTTACATATTCAAACAGGCTTTCCCCAATATGCTGACCTCGTGCCTCCTGATCGACACACAGATCATCTATAAAAAAAGACTTAAACGGCACCATATTGTTTGAAAAAGGCTGCTCCTGTAATTGACAGAATGCATACCCCACACAAACATCAGCCTCATCTGCTGCAACATATATTGGCTTTTCTTCGTTTTTCAGAAGCTCTGCCAATTCGTCTGTCTTATATTTTGTTGTGGCTGGAATAAAAATATCAGGCCTTATATCTGCATGAATCTGCAGCACCTGCCCTAACAATTCCAGGATTCTCGGAATATCTTTTTCTTCTGCTTTTCTAATGATCATTTTTATCCTCCCTGTTTCTCAACAACTGATTTTATAGGTTCTTTATACATACCATAATACCATCGTGTGGATTCCTGGTAAAGAAAGATCGACGGTTGCAAAAGCAATCCGCCCTCTTCTGTTAGTGTAAACTAACCTCTGTATATAAAAGAAACCATGTGAAAACAAAACTGTAATTTCACATGGTTTCTTTCCCTGTGTATATTCGGTATATCACTTAAGAAAGCTTATAACAATAGCATCATTTTAGACAGGCAATTTTTTTCCGTTCAACCTTCTTTTGCAAAATTCCTTATATTGGAATTATCTTATTTATAATTATCTGTAATGTATTCCGCTCCAGTAAATATTATCTTTCACTATCGTTTCCTGCGGAAGTACTACACCATCCAACGCCCACCTTTTATATTCTGCAAACCCTACACGGTCAATAATATATCCCACATGTTCCTTGCCGCCAGGCGCATTTGGATCAATATATTTTTTTACAAATTTATAGGTGTTCAGGATAACCTTGACGATAGTGTCTTCATCTGCCCAGATCAAAAAATCTTCTCCCAGACGTGGATTTTTCTTTCCAGTTCGTCCCATAAGTGTCAAACGATAATATTTTTTTTCACTTCTGGTCCATGCTCTGGTAGGACATTTTGTCACACATACTCCACAGCCTACGCATTTTTCTTCATTGCGCACGATTCTGTAATTATCCATCTTTAACGCATCCACCGAAAGCTTATCACAGCCTTTTACACAGGCGCCACAGGATACACAACGATCAGGGGCATATTGTGGCTCTGTCATACCAATAATTCCAAAATCGTGCATTCTTGCTTTGATACAGTCATTGGCACAACCTGTAAGTGCAATTTTAAAATGAAGATCATTAGGAAATATAGCCTTTTCGATTCTCTTCGCAAAAGCTGCTGTATTATAATTTCCAAAAGGACAGACTCTGTTTCCGATACATGCACAGACATTTCTGGTTCCTGATGCTGAATACCCGGTACCTGCCTCATTTTGATTGATCTGAAGATTATCAATGATCGGTTGAAGCATCTCATTAACTTTATCCATATCTTCCATATGGATTCCTTCAATTTCGAATCCCTGACGAGTGGTAACATGGATCTGTCCGTTTCCATATTTTCTGGCAATATCCACCACCTGCTGCATAACGTCTGCATTACAGCACCCTCCCGGAACACGAACTCTGGAAGCCGTAAGCCCACGGACCTTTGATACACGGAAGGCATTTTTCTTTAGTTTCTTTGTATTGATATCCATTACGATTTTCTCCCCTAATCAAACAGTTTTTTGCCTTCTGAATAACAGAATACCGGACCATCCAGACAAATATATGTATCATTCATTCGACAATGCCCGCATTTACCAAGTCCACAGCACATTTTTCTCTCCTGAGATATCCAGATTTGTTCTTCCTTCATTCCCAGCTTTAAAAGCTCTGCTACTGCAAATTTCATCATAACCGGTGGTCCGACAACAATAGCTGCAGTCTCATGGATATTATCAAGCTCAAGTTCCGGAATATATTTTGTAACAAGTCCTGTCCTATAAGAATCGTCATCAGCGGAATCCACCGTCAGGATCAGCTCCATCTGCTGTTCCCAAATCTTCAGATCCTCACGGAACAAAATATCTGACGGCGATTTAAACCCAAGGATCGTATGTAATTTTTTCACTTCATCCGGATGCTCACCGAAGTAACTGATCACTCCTCTCACAGGAGATACTCCTGTTCCACCAGCTACCACGATCAGTTCTTTTCCCTGATAATTCTCCTTCTCAAAACCGTTTCCATACGGGCCACGCATAAAAAAACAGCTTCCCTCATTCAGTTCAAAAATCTCTCCGGTCACCTTGCCAACCTTGCGTATGGTCAGATCAACATAATCTTCTCCTATACCACTGACAGAAATCGGTGCCTCACCATATTTAGGAATAGAAACTTCAAAAAACTGTCCCGGTCTTACTTCACCCACATATGTCATACGGAATGTATATTCTGTCTCTGTATG
Organism: Blautia luti; assembly: GCF_013304735.1. GTDB lineage: Bacteria > Bacillota > Clostridia > Lachnospirales > Lachnospiraceae > Blautia_A. Next base: position 28,249 of record NZ_JAAITI010000035.1, on the reverse strand, counting down.
CTTCACGATTTCTTTTATCTTAGATAAGAAAGGAATATATTCATTCGTCATCTTACTTTCCCTCCTTTTCTTTCAGTTTCTGAAGACATTCGATATAGGAAATATACTCCGGACAGACATTTTCACAACGCCCGCAGCCGACGCACATATGATATCCGAATCTTTTCTTATGATCTGAAATTTTATGTAATACCTTAAAGCGCATTCTTTCACCCTGACTTTGGCGGAAGCTGTGTCCTCCGGCAATATCAGAATATCCATCTACCTGGCAGGAAGCCCATACACGGCGACGCTCTCCGGCCTTTGGATTATCTTTATAAAAAATATCCTGCATAGTAAAACAGGTACACGTAGGACAGACAAAATTACAGCGGCCACAGCCAATACATCGACTGCCATATTCCTGCCACATGGAATCCTGGTGGATTGTATTTGAAAGTTTTTCCGGAACCTCTACATGAACCTCATTATTTTCCACAAAAATCGGTTTCTCCTGAACATTCTGTCCATAATCCCATAATAATTCTTCCAGTTCTCTGCATTTCAGCTCCATGTAACATCCATTTTCATCCTGAAAAATATACATATCATATTCTTCACAACGATTCGTTCCCATACTTACGCAAAAACAATTTTTTCCGGATTCCTTACACCCCATCACAGCAAAAACTGTATTTTCCCGCATTCTTCTGTAATAATAATCCTCTGCACCATTTTTCAAATACATGTCGTCCAGGCGTTTCAGGGCATGAAAATCACAGCTTTTTAAGAAAATCAACCGCTGTCTTGCTGCTCCGTCTGCTGTTTTCATCTCATTCTCCGTAAAATAAAGAATCGTCTCTGAAATCGGAAGCAGTACCTCCTTAAAGCTGTAATCCGACTTCTGATTCCAGACAATCTCTTCCCAGCTGTTCAGCAGACCATAACGAACTACATCTGTATCTGAAAAGCATCCTGTCCCCTGGTAAATTTTCGGTCCATACACATCATAGGATTTCTGCAAAATTTTAAAAATATTCTGCATCTCATCACTGCTGACTCGTTTTCCCATCAGATACCCCTTTCTCATAATCACATTTTATAAAATTTTGCAAGACCATCAAAATCTATCAGAATAAAGCGCTTATTGCCATAACGGATCAGACCTCTGTCCGTAAGAACCTTACAGGCACGAGATACATTTTCCCTTGGTGCACCAACCAGATCAGCCATCAGGGTAATGGTAAGATCAATATCTATCATCACCCCGTCTTCCGTATCTACGCCAAAATCACGACCGAGCTTCCATAATTTTGCAGCTATTTTTCGCTCCATCTGCATGTTTCCGGTCGTATTCTTTAGCTGGTGCCCCATTCGCCAGAGATTTCTCTCATACTCTCTCAAAACAGCTCTTGTCAAAGCATGGCTCTGTTCCATAAGCTGAAGAAACTGTTTTTCTGCAATTTCTATCACCTGCACCGGACAGGCAGCCTCACAAAAAAGTGCATTCGGCTTTTTGCTTACAATGCTCTGATTTAAAAGCCGTCCTTTTCCCAGGATAAAAATCACCTTTCGATTTCCATGCTTGGTCAGATTATAAAGCATCACTTCGCCGGAATACACAAAATATACTGTTTTGGTTCTGCTGCGTGAATGAAAAATCACTTCTTTTTTCTTATAAGAAACAACTTTACTTTCATTAAGCAGGTTCTGCAGAATATCCTTTGGTATTTCTTTAAAAAAATCCATCTTCTCCAGTTCCCTGAGTGTTATCTGTCCCATTGTATCAACCTCGCTGGTATAGCTTTTGCAGTTTCTGATAATAAACTACTCTTGTCTCGCATTCCTTTTGTATTATAATGAAAAAGTTTATCGTTTTCCGTGATGTATATCACATTTTTATTCCTGAATCCGTATCATTACAGACAGTCAGCTCAAAATGGTTTCTGTTTGTTTTTATAAGTCCTTCTTTTTGCAGCTTTGATATCTCCGAAGACATTGCCGCACGGTCAATGCAAAGATAATCTGCCAGCTGCTGCCGGTCAAAAGGAATATCAAAGGATAACGATGCCTGTCTGATAGATACCGACGACAGATAGGACAACAGCTTATCCCTTGTCGTTCGTTTGCCCACATGTGTGATTTTATCGTTGAGGATCAGGATCTTATTTGCCAGGACACCGACCAGGTTACGAATCAGCTTCTGATGATGCTCACATACTGTTGGGCAGGAAACCAGAAGCCTTTGAACATTTAATAAAATAATATCACAATCCTCATCTGCTACCACACTGACATTCAGAACAGCTCCCGGACTTGCCGCATATGGTTCACCGAAAAAGTCTCCTGCATGACATTTTGACAAAATATTCCGATGTCCCCACAGATCTTCCTGAATAACAAGAACACAGCCTGACACCACAAGTCCCATTACTTCGGTAGAGTCTCCGGCTCTGAAAATATAAGAATCCCTTTTTCTGGAGATTGTTGCTGCATTTACGCAGTGTAGTATAGATAATATCTCATTATCAGTAAGACCCTTAAAGAAAGGACTGATTCTCAAAATGGGTAAATATTTTTTCAAAATTAATCCTCCTGTTGGAAATCAAACATACACGTTGTAATTATTATACTATACTCCTAACAGAAACCAAGGATAAATACTACTGGCCGAGGATAAAATAATAAGAACGATCCTTCGGAAAAATCACAGAATAAAAGGAGAATACAATAATGGATAAAAAAATGTTTTGTTTTCAGTGTGAACAGACTGTCGGGTGTACCGGCTGCACCGGAAATGCCGGTGTCTGTGGAAAAAAAGCAGATACAGCGAAATTACAGGACGAATTGACAGGTGCGTTGATCAGTCTGGCTAAAGCTGCCGACAGCACGGAAACTATTTCAAAAAGAACCGGACAGATCATAATTGAAGGACTGTTTACTACAGTTACAAATGTAAATTTTGACAATGCTGCAATCGAAAATATGATACAAAAAGTCAGAACAGAAAAAGAAAGACTGATTTCTGACTGCAACAAATGTCAGGCTCCATACAGTAAAACAGAGGAATATGATCTTCAGCAGCTGTGGAATGCCAACGAAGATATCCGCTCTTTGAAGTCTCTTATTCTCTTTGGTATCCGCGGAATGGCTGCCTATGCCTATCATGCAAATGTTCTGAATTATGAAGATGCCGAAGTGAATCAGTTCTTCTGCGAAGCATTATCTAAGATCGGTTATGAAGAAAACACAGAAGAACTGCTTTCTACAGTACTCAAAACAGGAGAGATCAATCTGAAGTGCATGGCACTTCTTGATAAGGCAAATACAGAAACCTATGGAACACCAGAGCCAACTGATGTTACACTTACGGTAGAAAAAGGGCCTTTTATTGTCGTGACCGGACATGATCTGAAAGATTTGCAGCTTTTGCTTGAACAGACTGAGGGAAAAGGAATCAATATCTATACACATGGTGAAATGCTCCCTGCCCATGCCTATCCATTCTTAAAGAAATACTCTCACTTAAAAGGCAATTTCGGAACTGCATGGCAGAATCAGCAGAAAGAATTTGACCATCTTCCAGCCCCGATCCTCTACACTACCAACTGTCTGATGCCTCCAAAAAGCAGCTACGCTGACAGAGTATTTACAACAGAAGTAGTTGCCTTCCCGGGAGCTGTCCATATTGACGAGAAGAAAGATTTCACACCACTTATTGAAAAAGCACTGGAGCTGGGTGGTTACAAAGAGGATCAGATGTTCTCCGGTATCAACGGTGGTAAAAAAGTGACAACCGGTTTTGGTCATGCAGCTATCCTGTCCCATGCAGGTACTGTGGTAGAAGCCGTAAAATCAGGCGCGATCCGCCATTTCTTCCTGGTTGCCGGCTGTGACGGTGCCAAGCCAGGTCGAAACTATTATACGGAATTTGTGAAGCAGACACCTTCTGACAGTATTGTCCTCACCCTGGCATGTGGAAAATTCCGTTTCAATGATCTCGATCTGGGAGAGATCGGTGGTCTGCCACGACTGATGGATATGGGTCAGTGTAATGATGCTTATGGTGCGATCCAGGTTGCTGTGGCACTTGCAGATGCATTTGGATGTTCTGTAAATGAGCTTCCGCTTTCCTTCGTACTCTCCTGGTATGAACAGAAAGCAGTCTGTATCCTGTTAACCCTCCTGCATCTGGGTATCAAAAATATCCGTCTTGGTCCTTCTCTTCCGGCATTCCTTTCTCCTAATATTCTGAATTTTCTGGTAGAAAATTATGGTATTGCACCTATTACCACACCGGAAGAAGACCTCAAAGCACTGGTGAAGCATAATAAATAAATTTTTCAAAGCCCCCACAAAACAGTGGGGGCTTCTACCCTTTCATAAGGACTTTCGCGGTATGTTGTTTCTTTACGTCTTTTACAAATATTTCATCATTGTTGGCACAAGAATATTCATATCTACAGGCTTTGCAACATGAGCATTCATTCCAACAGAAAGAACCTTTTGTATATCTTCCGCAAAGACATTCGCAGTCATTGCAATAATTGGAATCCTGGATTTTTTAGTATCCTTCATCTTTCGAATAGCTAATGCGGCATCGTATCCATTCATAACCGGCATCTGAATATCCATAAGGATCATCTTGTAATAATCAGCATCAGCCTTTTCAATCATATCAATGCATGCAGCACCATCATTTGCAGTCTCAACAATACAGCCTTCTTCCATTAATAGTTCCGTTGCAATTTCTGTGTTGATCTCATTATCTTCGACTAATAAAATCCGAACACCATTCAGGCAATTCTTATTACGCAGATTACTTTTTTTCTTCATCATAGAATCTTCTTTTGACGCTTTTCTGCAAGGAACAGTCACTGTAAATATGGAACCCTCACCCTGCTTGCTTTTCACTTCTATTGAGCCATCCATAAGATCTACAAGCTTTTTCGTAATACCCATTCCGATGCCGTTGCCCTCAATATGACTGACTGTAGAGTTGCGTTCTCTTTCAAAAATTTCAAAAATGTGCTTTTGAAAATCTTCAGACATACCAATTCCATTATCGGTAATGGTGATGATCATATTGCACCAGTCATCTTTTTCACAAGATTTCTGTACAACATCACAGGATATCGTACCTCCTGTATTTGTATACTTTATAGCATTGCTTATAATATTGAAACAGATTTCTGATAAATGTGGTGCATCCATATATACATACGGATACATAATTTGTTCTGTCAGAGAGAGTGTCTGATTTTTACTTTCTGCCAGCTGTTGGAACATAGCGACACAATTTTCAAAGTTTTCATGGACATTCGAAACATCATATTCCATTTCGATCTTATTATTTTCAATTCTTGCAAGATCCAGAACATTACTGAGTAACGACAAAAGTCTTTCTCCGCATATTTGTATTGTTTCAAGATATCTGCCAATTTTTTCTGTTTCTTTCAAATGTCTGGATGCCAGATCTGCATAACCAATAATTGCATTCATAGGAGTCCTGATATCATGAGACATATTGAACAGGAATGATGATTTTGCTTTATTTGCACATTCTGCTTTTAATTTAGCTTCCCGCAATTCTTCCTCTTGTCTTAATTCCCGCAGTTTTTCTTCTGTCACATCTCGATTTGCAATCAGAACTGATGTAACCTTTCTATTTTTATCATAGCTCTGAGGAACAACCATGGAAAGAAACCATGATCCATCCTTTTTTTTGAATTCGGAAGACATAGATTCTTTATTATGGAGCCGTGCCGCCATGGTTTGTATATCAAAAAAATCTATATACTTCTGTACAAACGGTTCTGCTATAATACTTTCGATAATCTTGAACTGAGGATCCCAATCTGCAATATTATCTTTTATATCCAAATCCATTTTTCGAGATCTTTTGACAAGTTCAACCTTCTTTGTTTTTAAATTCAACCTTGAGATGTGATAGTAGGCAGTGCCTAATCCCTGAAGTGCCTGCCGAGTTTTTTTGACCTGCTTTCCCAATGTGAGAGGAAACTCTTCACCGTCCATCTGTTCCAGATCTGGTGCTGATTGATGCAGATGCTGAACCAGCCATTTCCCATTCGTCCGCTTATAGATAACGGTAAATCTTGTCTCCATTTCAAAACAGCTTGAACCATCCTTAAACAGACCTGCAAAATCTACTGTCCCGTGTGCAAGAACATGGTCATCATCAAGTCTTTCTTCTTCCTGATGTAAATTTCGTACTTCAATTCTGATTTTACCTCTCCGTTTTACATCAAATTTAAATGATTCTAAAAACTCATGCAGATTCCTGTAAAGCTCATGTTTCCCGGTTCCAATCAGACTGATATTTTCGTCAAAGTAATTTTCGATACCCAGATCATTTGCTGAATCAGCGTTAATATATATTTTCAAAAGCTGCTCTGTGAGTTTTTTGAAATCATCCATACGCTTTTCCCCCCGCCTGAAAATCCAAAATGATTTTTGGTTTTCTGCCTAATTTCCAAGTTTCTCCATTTGCCATTTTCTTCCCGAATTTCTGAATTTATATTTCAAATCGTTTACTTTATTATAGCATAGCATCATATTGTTATGCCATCAGTTTTTCAAGCCAGGTGTCCCTGGCAATTGTGACACCACTTCAACAGGCGGCCATGATCTTCTGAGAGCCACATAGGATATTAAAAAGTTCGCAAACCAACCAGCTGGTACAGCGAGCCAGACAAATATAATGCCAAAACGCGGTGCACAGATCAAAGCAACAGACAGGCGAATCGCCAGGTTCACCATGTTTGCAATGAGGAACGGGCGCATGATTCCGAGACCACGAAGGACCCCATCTGTTGCCATTTTGATTCCCATAAAGATGAAGAAGTAACCGAGCCATCTCATATAACCCTCGGATACCTGATAAGCCACGGCAGTTCCATCTTTACCAAGAAATAGCGAGGAAATCTGAGTATGTAATGTTTCAATGACTATAAAAGCAAGAACTGCAAAACATATATCTAACACCAGTGCTGCGTGATATCCTTTTTTGATCCGTTCAATTTTCTTTGCACCAAGATTCTGGGAAACATATGGGGAAACCGCATTGCCGATCGATACAAAAATCAATGAAAAAACATTCTCTACCCGCATCGTCGCAGCATACCCCGCGAGTGCCTGTGTACCGAAGGGATTTACAACTGCCTGTACGATCATCATACCGATGGACACTGTAGACTGCTGAAGAACTGAAGGTACAGCAATTTGAAGCATGGAATGTAACTCCTGCCTGTCAAACCAGTCAAAGCGACTTTTATATCGACGCATCCTGCTAAGGAAAAGCAAAAGTGAAAACACCGCAGAAATTCCCTGTGCTATAAGAGTCGCAAGAGCTGCGCCAAACACACCGAGACCAAGTCCGGCCACCATCCAGAGATCCATAAAAATATTTAAGATTGACGAAAATATCAAAAGCCCCAGTGGGATTTTTGATTCGCCTATGGAAGTAAACATATTGGAAAGAATGTTATACATAAACAGAAAAGGAAATCCCACGAAATAAACCCGCAGATATAACACTGCATCATTCAGTATATCTCCAGGGGTTTGTAACACACTCATCATCCAGTGGGAAAAGCAAAAGCCGAAAACACCAAGGACTATGCTTAGAATTAAAAAGCTAAACAAGGATGTTGACACGATGGTTTTCATTTTTCCATACTCCCTGGCACCGAAATAGCGGCTCACGAGCACACCTGCACCGACCCCGGCGCCCAGTGCCACACAAATGAAAACGTTGGTCAGTGCTGCACAGGCACCGACAGCCGCAAGTGCGGAGGAGCCAACAAACTGACCAACGATGATGGAGTCAGCCATATTATATATTTGCTGAAAAAAACTGCCCAGAATCATTGGCATTGCAAAAAACGTCAGTGCTTTAAGAGGCGCATCTGTGATTAAATACTCATCTTTTGACATTATCATATTCCCCCACAGGTTTCATAATTTCACTTATTCTTCCTTTCATCAAAATTAGTTTTGTACATTCTGTGTTTCTAATGCGTGACTTATATTGCGGATATTCAGTAATAAACCGCTTAATTACATTGGCATCATTCCAGTAATGCATTGGAAAAATGACATTGCAATCTACATTTTTAAGGAAATACAGGATCCCGTCGGCATAATGATCTCCCTGTCTCGGATCCAATGGAACAAATGCAGCGTCAAAATACATACCCTTGATTTTCCTGATCTCCGCACGATATGCTGAAGTAAGTCTCTGATTATCAGTTTTCGACTCACCATCCCAATACCAGTCGTTTAAGTCACCGGCATGGTAAATGATGCCTTCCTTTGTTTTAACAATAAATGCAACACCACTATCGTTGGATAGTAATGTATCGACTTGGGTTCCATTATCCAGATTATAAGTTTGATCATGATAAACATATGTGATCTTCATACCCGACAAATGGTTCCTTTTTCGTATATCATTCGCCAGAACTGCCTGATAAGTCATACCCATATCATCAAGGATCCCAAAGATTTGTGGGTTAAAATGATCCTTATGGAAGTGACTGCAAAAGACGATCACTTCTTTTTCCTTGTCAAGATTCGGTAATTCACCCTTGTAATAATCAAAAATATAATAGCAGTCTCTTGTTTCAAGTAAAAATCCACTATGATTAATGTAAGTAATTTTCATAATATCACCTGTATAAATTAACGCCGGTACCGGATAGCAAATCAACACATCCCCTTACTTTAAATAATGTCCACACCCAGACCAGCCGATATAATATAGTAAACCTCTTTTTTACCAAGATGCTGCCAGATTGGATAAGTACGGTCAATAAAAGTCTTCATCTGTGCACTGATTCCATAAAAATCAACCAGATCTTACTTCCATATCTATTCCCCAGCGACTTCCTGGTTATAAATTTGTCGATTTCAAGCGGGGAGAAGTAAATCTCCCCACCATCATCAGATTAATTTCCTTTTAGAAAAGTTGTCCTGGGAGCTTGAGTTTCTCTTTGTAAGTAAAACTCTTATCAAACTCTTCAGAATCCAGAAGAGGTGTAATACCGGCTCCATTTCCGGATGTCCAACAAAGGTAATTAACTCCCGTCTCCTTATCTACAAGAATTTGACGAATCCCTTCATATGCAGAATCTTTTTATTATTCATAAATTATACTATTTTAAGCATATGCAACGATATTCTGATGGTGTTAAATGATAACGCCTTTTAAACAATCTACAAAAATAATCCACATTACGAAATCCGCTTTCATAAGCAATTGTTTTTACTTTTTTATTCGTATTTTTCAATAACCAGGAAGCTGCCTGTAAACGATATCCTATCAGATAAGCAACCGGCGTAGTATGTAAAAATCGTCGAAACAAATTAAGTGCTGTACTTTTGCTTACTCCTATATGTGAAGCTATTTCATCCAGCGACAACCCATGATTATAATTTTCATGTATATATTGCATCATTAACTGTACTCTTTTCTGTGCAGCCTCATCAACTGTTTGCACCTCTTCTTTACCAGATAACTTTACATTTTCATAAAAAATCAGCCATAAATTCTGCAACAATGCCAAAGTAGCAAGCTCTCTTATTTTCTCATTCTCCTGTATTTCCATTATTTTTATCATAATTTGTATAATTTTTACCTGCCATGATTCATTAATTCGAAAACATTGAAAGGATATATTCGATGAAATGATTGGTAAAATATATTTTTTATAGATCAAACTGTTCTCTGGCGCAATAAATTCAGGCATACATACAAAATTAGGAATAACACCATCAGATGATGCATAAAACTGATGCAATATTTTAGAATTGATAAAAATCGCCTCTCCTTCTGACAATATAATCTTTTTTTCGCCTATCCCACATGTAACTTGTCCAGACTCGACATATAAAAACTCAAATTCCCTGTGCCAGTGCCATTCAATACAATGAAAATCAAACAATTCCAGATTATCATAATAATACTGGAATGGATAAGCACTGCTTCCATGCTGTTTAATTTCCATGAACTCCTCGTCTGTAAGTATCTTATTATAATCCATCTTCATATCACATTCTTTCTTTTACGATATTATACAGTATTTCTACAATTTAATTCAATGTATATATCTAATATTTGCTATATAATCAAGTAAAAAAAGGAAAGAGGTATTCTTATGATTTTTAAATGGATGAATGAAAGTGAGATCAGCATTGAAGGCGACTTTATCCTTAAAGTAAAAGTATCTCATGATTTTAAAGAGACCTATGATTCTGCTTCTGTAATGGTAATGGCAGATGACAGTCACTAGGCAAAATGTTGTTATGAGCATCTTTCTATCGAACATAAAACTGTTAAAAACATTCGGAGTGGAAAATAAAAAATGAATGCTATTAAAAAAACTGACTACCATAAGACAAAAATTGCCTGTTATATGGGCTTTATCACACAGGCTATTGCGGCAAACTTCGCACCGCTTCTTTTTTTGAAATTTCACAGTGACTACCATATTTCTCTCGGTAACATTGCTCTGATATCCACTTTCTTCTTTTTTACACAGCTTCTGGTTGACCTGTTCTGTGCCAAATTCGTAGATCATATCGGATATCGTGTGTGCATTATTGCATCAGAAATATTTTCTGCACTGGGTCTGCTTGGGCTGGCATTTTTACCTGATTTTTTACCTGATCCTTTTATTGGAATTATATGTAGTGTTATTATTTATGCCATCGGAAGCGGTTTAATAGAAGTACTTTGTAGCCCTATTATCGAGGCCTGTCCGTTTGAAAACAAAGAAGCAACTATGAGTCTGCTCCATTCGTTTTACTGTTGGGGAGCTGTTGGGACAATTTTGATTTCCAGCTTATTTTTTCTTATATTTGGAATAGACAACTGGAAATGGCTCGCCGTAATATGGGCAATCATTCCTGCAGTTAATACTTATAACTTCATGACCTGTCCTATTGAACCTCTGGTTGATAATGGTTCTGGAATGGAAATTAAGAATCTGTTTTCCAAACCATTTTTCTGGGTTGCAATATGTCTGATGATCTGTTCCGGAGCTTCTGAACTTGCAATGGCTCAATGGGCATCTGCTTATGCTGAATCTGCACTTGGATTATCAAAAACACTGGGGGATTTGGCAGGTCCATGTATGTTTGCAATAACAATGGGAATCAGCCGTATAATTTTTGGGAAATATGGAGAACAGTTAGATTTAATGAAGTTTATGAGTGGTTCAGGCATATTATGCGTTGTCTGTTATCTACTTACTGCTTTGTCATCCAACCCGATTATCGGACTTATCGGTTGTATTGCATGTGGATTTTCAGTTGGAATCATGTGGCCTGGAACAATCAGTATTTCCTCAAAAACTTTTCCAACAGGCGGAACAGCTATGTTCTCTCTTCTTGCCATGGCTGGAGATTTAGGCGGCAGTATTGGACCTGGAATCGTTGGTCGTATTACCCAGAATGCTGGAAATAATATCCGGATTGGCATGGGATGCGGACTTATTTTTCCGGTAATTCTATTATTTATGCTGTTTCTTCTATATCGAAAAAATCAGTGCAATCAGAAATAGTACTGTATAAAGTAAACATAAAACAGCCTGGATTTAAACCCTATTGAAAAAATGTGGTCAAAAATGAAATTCATTCTCAGAAAGAGAAAAATCTGTATTGCATCTGAACTACCTGAAGCTGTAAAAAAAACAGGTCTGGACACACTGAAATTATTTCAATGTATCTAGACCTGTCTTTTAGTTATTGGTTCGCACGAATCATTTTATATCGATTACCTAATGTATTTTTATAGTTCTTTTACATACACACCGTTTTCTTCACAAAATCCCAACCACATTTAATAAGAGTTTCATACCAGTTTCCTCTTTACCTTCCTTTTATTTCAATTCATCCAGAAGAGAACTTCCAATTGTTCCCTCCGGCATCTTAACTTCAAAATTATCTGCGATCGTTGCACCGATTACTGCAAAAGTATTCTGATCTTCCAGCTTTCCATATCCCTCCATAGATGGGGAATAAGCAAAAAATGGTACTTTTTCTCTTGTGTGATCAGTTCCTGTATGTGTCGGATCATTTCCGTGGTCAGCTGTAATGATCAGAAGGTCATCCTCACGAAGTTCATCAAGAAGTTCACCAAGTTTTACATCAAATCTTTCAAGTTCCTCTGCATATCCCTTTACATTGCGTCGATGTCCCCAAAGAGCATCGAAATCTACAAGATTTACAAAACAAAGCCCCTCAAACTCTCTTTTTGCAATGTCAATTGTCTGCTCCATTCCATGAACAGAGCTTTTTGACTTATTGGACTCTGTCAGTCCCTCACCGTCAAAAATATCAAAAATCTTTCCAACGGAGATCACATCATAACCTGCATCCTTCAATGCATTAAGCGCAGTTTTCCCGTAGGGCTTCAGTGCATAATCATGGCGGTTGCTGGTACGTTTGAACTCACCTTTTTTCTTGCCAAGGTAAGGTCTTGCAATAACACGTCCGACTTTCCACTCATCCCTCATAGTGATATCACGAGCGATCTCACAGCAGCGATACAGTTCATCCAGTCCGAATGTCTCCTCGTTTCCGCAGATCTGTAATACAGAATCAGCAGATGTGTAAACGATCATATGACCGGTAGCGATTTCTTCCTCAGCCAGTTCATCAAGGATCTCTGTTCCACTGGAGCTCTTGTTTCCAATTACTTTATGTCCCGTTCTCTTCTCAAGCTCATCGATCAGCTCTTTTGGAAATCCGGTCTCAGTAAAAGTCTTAAACGGTTTTGTGATGTGAAGTCCCATCATTTCCCAGTGTCCTGTCATAGTGTCTTTTCCGGTACTGACTTCTTCTAAAAATGTATAATAACCCATTGGTCGTTCCACTGCTGCAACCTGTTTCAACGGATGAAGATTTGCAATTCCAAGTTTCTGAAGGTTTGGAATCGTAAATTCATCTACATTCTGGGAAATATGTCCCATAGTATCTGTTCCTTCATCCCCATACTGAGCCGCATCCGGCATTTCTCCTGCCCCAAAAGAGTCTATTACAATAGTAAATATTCTCTTATATTTCTTCATGGTTTTTGTCTCCTTCCTACTCTTCCAGATATTTCCTCATTTTCACGAACTGTTCTTGAGATACGGTAATCTTTCCGCTTTCCAGGGTGATCAGATTCTCTTTTTCCAAGGCTGCAATACTTCTCTGAACACTTCTCACATTGAATCCACCTCTGTCGGACAGAGCTCCGTCTGTGTCTTGTTCAGCCGCAATATGCAAGTATTTATTTCTCTTTTACATGCGTAGGACTCTACAAGATACTTCATCAGACGTTCCTTACAGCTCATGAACATATATTTACGGTGATTTACGCTTTCAGATGTCAGGGTTGACATCACGTTTTTCGTCCGCAGAAGAAGTGCATTTTCATCATGCTGTATGAGCAGAAGGAAATTGCCCGTCTCAGACGTGAATTACGTGATACCCAAGATGCACTTGATGTGTTAAAAAAAGCAATCAACATTCTGGGAAAATGACGGAAGCCATTTATCTTGAAGTGTCTGAGAAGACGGAAGCTGCCAAAAAGGCTGGACGCCGGGTTTCCGTCTCCGGAATGTTGAAATTTTTAGGTGTCTCTCGCTCAGGATATCTTGCATGGCTCCACCACGTACCTTGCCTTTCAGTTGAATCATTTGTTTTATCCTGGTCAAAAATCTACCGGTACTCTTACTTCCACGCCTTCCAGATATCCGGCTGATATCCAAGAGTGGATTGTTTTCCATTACGAACCACCGGTGTCTTAATCACCTGCGGATTTTCCAGCACCTTCTTAAGTTTATCTTCCTCTGCAATGTACTTAATGAGCGCAAGCAGATCCTTATCCTTGCCCTCCCAGTTGATCATATTTTCCAGTCCACCATTTGCCTGAGCAACTGAATTAAATTCGCCCTTGCTCATGCCCTTCTCTTTCATATCAATAAACTGAAACTTGATCCCACGTTCTTTAAAGAAACGTTCTGCTTTCTTTGTATCATTGCACTTCTTTGTTCCAAAAATCTGTACGTTCAAATCAATTCTCCTTATCCATTGCCATATGTATCATTTTCTCGAAGGATTCTCTAAAATGCTCATCATCCTCCGATGTTCGTTTTCTTGGGCCTCTTAAGTGCTTCTTTCCGGATGCCCTTCGTGCTTTCTTATTCAGATGCCGCTCCATAAGCATCTGGTCAATATTTTCATTGGTATACCATTTCCCAGATTGATGAATCGCATACGCATTTTTTCCAAGTGCCATTGCCGCAACTCCATAATCCTGTGATACAACAATATCGCCCCTATGACAAATGCTGATCAGTTTATAATCCACGGCATCTGCTCCGGCTCCAACTACAATCACCTCACTGTAATCAGAAGATAACACATGATTGGTATCACACAATAACGTTACCGAAATACTGTGCTCTTTTGCAACTTTTTCAACAATACCGACTACCGGGCAGGCATCTGCATCAACAAAAATCTGCATATCTTCTCCTTTAATTACACATAAATGGCGTACGAACCTCGACGAGATTACCACTCGGATCATACAGCCTTACAAGCTTCTGCCCACCTGCAAGTTCTGTCAGTTCTGTGGCATATCGAACGAAATACTTACCAGATTCATATTTCGCAAGCAATCCATCTATATCAAAGTCCTCGAAATACAGTTCCATCATGTTATTGAATGGCGTAGAAGTTTCATTCAATGTTTTCCCCCATACGTCGGCATCCTGCAAAACAAGTCCCTCCGATAAGATCACATTACCTTCATTCTTAAGAATCACTTGCAGTCCAAATAAGTCCTTATAAAACTCTATAGATTTTTCTATATCATCTACCACGATCAGTACATTTTTCAGCATATCCGTCACCTCACAATCCGCTTTGAGTCAAGCGAATATTCGCAATCCGCATGCGGTTAAATAATCTTTCCAGACAAATGATCAATTTCATGCTGGCAAATCTGTGCTGTCCATCCTGACAATTTCTGGCGCTGTTTTTTCCAGTTGAAGTCATAATATTCTACTTCAATTTCCTGGTATCTGGTCGTCTTACGAACACCATCCAGAGACAGACAGCCTTCTTCTGTCTCATACATATCACGCTTTGAAACAATCACCGGATTGAACATCACAACATCTATGAATCCCATATTTACAATGATGATATTCTTCTTTACACCAATCATATTTGCAGCCATACCAACGCACCGTTCCCGGTTTGCCCGCAGTGTGTCCTGCAGATCTTTTCCAACCTGAATATCTGCTTTCGTGGCTGGTTCAGATGGCTGGCCTAAAAAGAAAATGTCTCTTACAATTTGCTTTACCATTTTTTCTCCCTGTAGCTTTCATTCTACTTTTTCCAATTTATTATTTACATCGAGACAAACTTTGTCTCCTTCATTGATATTACGCTCATAGAGCCTGGCGTCCTCCGCTTTTACTGTCACTTCTTTTCCTGAAGAATCCATAAGAGTCACTATTGCCATGACTGGTGCATCATCCGGTCGTTCTTCACAACCAAAATTCAGATCTTCATCGATTCGTTTTACTGTGTACATCATAACTCAATTCCTCTGGAGATAATATTAAGAATCAGTTTTCTACATACCTTCTCCGATAATATTCCATCGTACGATACTCAATAATATCTTTCTTCCATTTGCTTCTGTGTCAACCAGACTGTTTCCTGTTCAGGGTTTATTTGAACTTCAATATTAATATCACCATCCGTAAATAATATTATTTCATTTTTCATCTATAAGACCTCACATATTCTATCCTATTACACTCGCCCCAAATGGCATAAAAGAGAGTCTTGCCATCTTGAAAAACTGCTTTCCAAATGGAATTCCAACTATCGTAATGCACCAAATGCAACCAACTATTAGGTTTCCAAGTGCCATT
The DNA here is from genome assembly GCF_013304735.1 of Blautia luti. GTDB lineage: Bacteria > Bacillota > Clostridia > Lachnospirales > Lachnospiraceae > Blautia_A. The sequence goes on along the minus strand of NZ_JAAITI010000035.1, from coordinate 12,308 downwards.
TCCCATCCAAAAAATATAATCCATATAAGATTTACCAGAAACGAAAACATGCCATTTCCATACACGATTTCTTTTCCAAACGGCCAGAATGCCAGGGTTGCAAATTTAAAGCATTGCAGACCTACCGGAATTCCAATAATTGTAATACACCATATGCATCCTGCAAAAACCCAGGCCAAACCGCCCAGTAATCCTCCAAATATAAACCAAAGAATATTACCTATCGTTCTCATGACAACACATCCTCCTTATCAATGTTTAATATTCTTTTGCAATTTCCTCTATTATCTCATATATCTCTTTGAATTTTTCTAAGTCCTCTGGAGATCTGATCAGCATGATTTCTTCGATTTTTCCGGTCCGTATATCTTTAAATTCTGCTACTTCTTCTCCGGTGCAAATGCTTGCACGAATAACAGGTTTCATATGTTCTCGGTCATATGTTTTTTTCACGATTTTCTTTTTGAATAATCCCATGCTACCTCCCCATCTCCGAATATCTTCGACAACAAGATCAACTATCTAATTCCTGGAACATTTTTCTGCATCAATCGCAAGTACGAACATCAACGCATCCAATGCATTTCCTGGATCCTGCACATCAATAACATATGTATCAGTCATATCCAAATACTGAATTTATTTCCTTTGGAGCCTTTTTCATAAAATATCTTCCAAAACCAATCATCGTAAATGGAAGAAGCAAATCCATAATCAACATAAAAATCCAAAACCCCATTGTAAACCTCCTTTACTACAACTTCCGATTTTCTTAATTCTCCAAACTGGAATTTACATGTTTCTCATTGTATTGCTCGCCCTATTATAAATACAATTTATTTTCCTTCCTACCGGAACAAACCTTCTTCATTTTCAGTCCAGCGATAAAACTGACAAGCTTACTGTAATTTCGTGCTTTCTTCGGACAGACTGCTACACAGTGCATACAAGAAATGCACTTATCCTTATCGGTCATCTTTGGATTGTCCAACGGAATGGCACCTGCCGGGCATTCTTTTGCGCACAGACCGCAGGAAGTGCATTTTCCATTTGCAACAGGTTTGAGTGGAACACCACCATATTCTCGATATGGTCTGTTTCCCGGAAATGCAGGTGTCCTTTGTGCTTCGCTGTTTTGCATAATCTTTGCGGCAAATTCCAGCAATTCCTTTTCATCATGCTGATCCGGGCGTCCGGTTCCAAATTGGTGCATCAGGGAATGCTCTGCGACTGCCTCCATTCCTGCGATACATACAAATCCTGATGCCTCCAGAACATCCTGTAGTTCCAATAGAGTATCATCAATCATACGGTTTCCAAATACTGCCACAAGAATTGCTTTCGTACCATCTGCCTTTACTTTGCGGAACATATCCGTTACAACTGATGGAATGCGTCCACCGTAAGACGGTACAGCAACCAAACATAGGTCCTTTTTTTCAAATTTCACCTTCATGAGTTTATCTGGTTCTTTAATTAGGTCGATTTCTTCAGCATCCAGCTTCGTCCCTTTCGCAACAATATCTGCTACTTTCTCTGTACCCCCTGTCGGGCTGAAAAATATGTTATAAAATCTCATAATGATCCTCCTACGGATTCCGATTTGTCTATTGTCCTTTTATAACGGTTGACCAATTGTTTTCAATAGTCTTTATATGTTTGAAAGGAATTCTTCTATCAAACTATTTATCATCTCCGGTTTATCTGTATTAGAATTATGACCGGCCCCTTCAATCCACTTTAAAGGAATTTTCGTTTTTCGATGCCATTCTCTGTTATACCTTATGCATGAACCGGCATGATCCTTTGTACCACATATCAACAGGGAAGGACATTTGATTTCATATGGCAGATTCTTTTCCATTGCCTCTGCCAGAATACGAAATCCATGCCCGGCAATTTGGGCATAACGATGCTGATCACCATCATAGACCAGCATCATTTCCTTCATCAGATTTCTGCCATAATCAGAAGTTGCAACTCCCTCAGTTCCGGATTTCAAAAGCAACTTCCATGGGTAATGTGCATATACTGGTTCCATTCTTTTCAGAAGCCAGATCTCCACTGCTGTCACATAGTTCCTCTGCAGCGGTGCTGAATCAATGGAAATAAAACCTGCCAGCCGGTCAGGATACAATTGTGCATAAGCCTGTCCCACATATCCTCCCATTGATTGACCTATTATAATTGGTTTTATGATTTCTTCTTTTTCAAGAATCCCATTCAGCCATTTTGCCTTATCAAACAGATCAAAGTCAAAGCGGAACGGCCAGGAAGAGGCATGAGCCGGTGCATCCCATACAATAATATTATATTTTCCATCGAAGTACTCAACCTGTTTATCAAATAATCTATGATCAGCAGTCAGCCCTGGTAAAAATACAAGCGTCGTTGTATCCAAACTCAGATTATTTGACCAATAGTGAATTGTTCCGCAAGGAGTTTGATATGTACTTTCCTTCAACAAATCCACCTCCGCAATTTTCATTTTTCTCAGTTACACAAACTGAAAAACTTTAACTATTTTCATATTGGTTTTTTATATCAAATACAGTCTGCTACATCTCATCCGGCTTTTGACCATCGTGGGCTTTCCATTGACACTCCGTCAATTTCATATCTGTAAATACCGCTTTAAACGATGAATCTTCCGGACTGCATGCATAAATTCCAAATTTGATTTTTCCTGCACCAGCCCACATATGACAAATCCTCATTTGCTTAAACCGTATTCCATCCTCAGAATATTCAATGCAATAATCATCTTCACGTCTACTGAGACGATACCACATAGATTTAATCTCTGCATCAATTTCCGTAGTTGCCCAATCTGAATATCCATTGTTTGTCACAACACTTCCCAGGTGCTGAAAATAGTCATTCTCATATTCTATAGAACCTTTCAACCAATTCTCACTGTCAAGATACATAACCACACCGCACTGATCAAAGCGATGATGGCTTTCCTTAAAATCAGTTTTCACTATAAATGAAAAAAATTTTTCCTCTGTTTCTATCTGCAGAACCGGAGCATTATCATTGCGGAAATGATAGTAAGTTCTTTGCCACAAATCAGTTCCAGGCTGTGTAATAATCTCAATTTTGTCATCTGTCAGCGTGTAATCATCAGGTTCTCTCGTCCACTTAAAATCTTTTATATTCATCTCATTATCCCTCCAAATCCCAATTCACAACATCATTTCTAATACAGATTTTACCGTACTTTTTAATCTCAGTCCATCCTTTATACCCAGACGATAGAAAAACTCTTCTGTCTCTGCTCCGCTGGCAAATATTTCATCACAATACTTCGTAAGCACTTCCTCTTGTTCCGAAGACAGTGTTTCCAAAAGCTTCTGGTATTCCTTCTCTATATTTTCATTAAATGGCTGTGTATCTTGATTTGATTTCCATTCAGAATATGCTTTGCTCCTACGATTGGAGAACATCTTATCAACAGACTCCTCTACGTCTTTTGACATCTTTGAGGGAGACTCTTGCTTTTGAACTTTTTCGTTCTTCGCTTTTTCAAGTGTTGACTCGTCAATATAGTGAATAATTTCTCTCAGATTTGCCTTCATAAATTGCAGGTATCCTCTCATCAGCACTGCCAGTTTCTCACTTCTGACTCCAATGCCAGGACAAATGCTCCTGCAGCCAATACGCCTACTAACATGAATTCAGCGATTCCCAGGATAATATAATTCATGTACTGCGTGCGGTACCAAATGATGGTGCACACAAAGTCAGCCTCATTGATGCGCCTTCCATCGGACTTTGCTTCCGCAGTTTCCTTCACTATCCCTTCTCTGGAATCTGTTTCTACAAGTCCCTTTCGGGTCATCTTTTTGACCGCATGTCTTTTCGCCTTAAATTCCTCCAATCGCTTTCACCTCCTTTCTCCCCAAATGGATAAAAAAATAAGGCCATCTATCGTGGATAACGGTAGACGACCTCAAGTTATATACTTCTTTATGATGTTATTACTTTGTATTTGTGTTTTAATGCTTTTGACAGTGCAACATTTGTAAATGGAACAATCTGATCATTTTGCAAGCGGCCAAGGACAATACCCGGATCTCTGTCAATTCTTTCAGCAAATCTGCGGATAGCATTTTCGCTAAACTCATTCATTCTAACGAAAGCCTCATATTCTCGCGGAGGGATCAATTTGTCTTCCGCATATTTATCTGCTGCATCCTCCTGTCCAGCGTGCTCATTTTCAAACGTAATTCCATAATCACCATTAATAATATGGCCAATCTCATGGAACAGAGTAAACCAAAATGTATCTGAATAGAAACGTCTGTCATTCACCATCAGCATTACATTCTGCCCAATCTTCTTGGTTGCACCATTTATTCCTGAACCCGGAAGATTTGGAAGTATTACGAATATTACTCCCGCATCTTCAAAGGCCTTCCTAATCAGTGGATAAAAATCACCATGCTGTGTTGTTAATGTCAATGCATAATCAACAGCTTTTTCAAACTTCTTTTTGTCAAACTTAGGTGCTTCTATCTTCAGTGCCTGATTAATTGCGATCTGAACCATTGCATTTGCTCTGGCAGTATTAGTCTCTTTCATATCCTCAGATGCACTTCGGAAACTAACTGTCATATTTTGCTTTGTAAAAACAGATAATGATGCAACATTTAAAAATTCACGTAGACACTTAATCTGCTCATTTGTTTTTCTCGGAAGATCAGGCAATCCAAAATTCTCTCTGAAATATGTGTACTGAAAGTATTTGAAAATTCTTCTTTCCTGCTCTAATTCCTTGGATGATTCAAACTCAGCAATCAAAGCGTCATAGCTCTTCTGAAGATTCAGCCAGTAGTCAACACTAGTCCCTAACATTCGAGATAATTTCATGGCTATATCGATTGATAAGCTTTGCTCCCCACGTACCAGAATACTTAAATTCTTTGGCGTGGTATCTAATCGTTTTGCAAAATCTTTCTGAGAAAGTCCACTTTCTTCAATGATTTCTCTGATATAGTATCCAGGATGAAAAGCAATCTTATTATTATATTCAATATAATTACTCATAATGGTTACTTACCTCCTTTACTTCAACAATTCTAACCACACCAGCAATTTCATCAATATTACAAGGATCATAAGGTTCTTCATTCTCATCTAATGGCTGAATAATAATACGCCATGGATCTCTTCTCGTTTTTACATCTATAGCAAAAAATCCATCCATATTGCCACTCAACTTATGAAAATGAAACGTCGGCATTATTACTATATCCTTAATTACACTCGCCTGCTGCATAGCATTTATTCGGGCAAATAGGCTGGTTGCTAATGCAGCATTCCCGCCAAACAATTTTTTTTGCAGTCTTTAAATCGGTACATTGTTTCTGAACTTTGCTGTTATTGTATAGTAGCTGCACGTTTGCCCTCCTTTTCAAATTACCCGTTGGGTAATCTAAATATACCATCAGGAGAGGCTCTAGTCAATAATTCACACACTCTTTTCACAATTATTCTTCCATTTCCTTCTGCTTTCTGGCTTCAACCTCTGGTGCTAGAATATAAATAGTACAAACCAAAATGAGAAATTCCAAATACACATAAGCATGATACAATAGAGGCATGCTGAAGGAGGATCTCATATGGCAAAGCAACATGACAAACAATTTAAACTTGATGCAGTCCAGTACTATCAGGATCACAAAGATCTCGGAGTACGTGGATGTACAGAAAATCTTGGCATCGGATACAGCACATTAACAAAATGGATGAAAAACTTCCGGGAATCAGGTGATATTCCTGTTCGTAGTTCTGGTAATTATGCATCTGATGAGCAGAAGGAATTGCCCGTCTCAGACGTGAATTACGTGATGCCCAAGATACACTTGATGTGTTAAAAAAAGCAATCAACATTCTGGGAAAATGACGGAAGCCATTTATCTTGAAGTGTCTGAGAAGACGGAAGCTGCCAAAAAGGCTGGACGCCGGGTTTCCGTCTCCGGAATGTTGAAATTTTTAGGTGTCTCTCGCTCAGGATATCTTGCATGGCTCCACCACGTACCTTCTGATACAGAAAAACATCGTAAAGCTGTAAAAGCAAAAATACAGGATATTTATGATGATTCCAAGGCTCCTTCTTAAAATATATAGATTTCACAAATCCCTATCGATATACATTCTTCTGTCATAGATGTATAAAGATTTTGCACAGTTCGTTTTTTTCATAAAACTTATTCTGTTTTTCAACTTCTGTGATATAATGCTTTATTATAATAATTCCCATGGACAAAATGAGGTGAACCAAGTGAAAAAGAAAACACTTGTGCCTCTTATCACTTTTTTACTGGGCATATGCCTTATTAGTTTGATTGTATACAAAACAGACACCCACGAAAAAGAGCAGAGACACATAACAGCACAATTAAACGTAGCCACCTATGGCGAACAAATAAAGAATGAAATTACAAATGGAATTGAGATCACAGATACCTTGAAACAAATCTTAATAAGTGAAGATGGCGAAATCCGTCAGTTTGAAACAATTGCAGGAAATCTTATGTCTGATTCTATTGAAAGTGTACAGCTCGCTCCTAATGGTGTTGTTACAGATATTTATCCGGCTAATGAAAATGAGGCAGGTAAGATTGATTTGATCCATGATAAAGACCGCGGAAAAATTTCCTGTTACGCAAGAGACAACCATACAATCATTACGCAGGGCCCCTTCAAATTAAAACAGGGAGGATATGGAATTGCAGTCCGCAATCCCATATACCTGAAAGATAAAAACGGACATGAGTATTTCTGGGGATTTACTATTGTTATCCTGCGTGTTCCGGATATTTTTTCAGATTCAATCAGTGCACTTTCAAATTTTGGATACGAATACAAAATTTCAAAAACAGACGCTCCATGGAGTGACACTTATAAAGTGGTTTATCAATCAGATGGGCAAATAAATCGTCCTGTTTCTTATACATTTACAATAGGAGACGAAAACTGGAAATTTGAAGTAACTCCTAAAAGTGGATGGAGAAATGCCACATTACTGATAATCATCATCGGAATTTTTCTTACAATAAGCCTTCTCCTGTCAGTTCTTACCAGAGTATGGTTAGTAGCAAAAGAACATAAGAAAAAGTTTCAGATACTGGCGCGCACAGATTCTCTTACAAATATTTATAACCGCTATGGATTTGATGAATTTGCAGAAAAAATGATTCAAAAAAATCCAAAAACACATTTTGTGGCTGCGCTCCTTGATATCGATGATTTCAAGTTTATTAATGATATATATGGACATAATTACGGAGACAGGGCACTAAAGAATCTTGCAGACAGCATGAAGACTTTTTTCCCATCCGATGCATTACTCGGAAGAAATGGTGGTGACGAATTCTGCATTCTTTTACCAAATTGTACCTTTGCAGAAGCAGATATACAGCTGCAGAAATTCACCAAACTTCCTAAATCATTCTCATACCATGGTAAGGAACATGCATTTTATATTTCTCTAGGATATGCAGAATATCCAACATTTGCATCCAATCGTTCACAACTCATGCGCTGCGCAGATACCGCTCTTTATGAAATAAAGCTTCATGGAAAAAATGGATGTATGGTCTACAGAGAAGGACTTCGGTCAGGTGCCCGCAAACAACTTGGATTCGCATTCAAGGATATCTCTGAACATCTTCCAGGTGCATTCATCATATACAAAGCTGACAAAGAAGATGATGAACTAATTTTTGCAAATGATGAATTTCTTCATATGTCCGGATATAAAGATATAGATGAACTGTTCAGACTTACTGAGAAAAGTTTTCGCAACTTGATTCGTGAAGATGAACAGCAACAGATAGAATCAAGTATCTGGGAACAGATTGACAACGGCAATGAAAATGACTATATTCACTTTCATCTTCGAAAAGCTGACGGAACTTATTTTTCTGTTCTTGATCATGGAAGAATTGTAGAGAGCCCGCAATACGGGAAAGTATTTTATGTATTGTTCATGGATTGGGAAGATATGCATATTCGTTACAATGATAAATTCGCAAGATAAAAAAAACACGAATATTTGGTGGCTGCACCCCCAAGCCCCTGTAGAATAAATAACGCCAGTACTGGATATCAAAAATCCCGCACCGGCGTTATTTATTAAAATATTTTGTTTTTTAATCTTCAACACTCTCTACTGAAACTTCTTTTTTCTTCCTACTTTTACCAGAAATCATCTTGTGTCCTGTATAAATAGCCATAATCATGCAAAGCAAAGAACTTGCTGCAAAGTACTTATGGCCTTCTTTTGATCCCTTATAACCTGTATAAAAAGTTCCAAGCATTGTAATCAGTGCACCGATAGACCAATATTTATGTGATTTCATTCAGATACCTCCTGCCGTTTTTCTTAATCATATACCTTTTAAAAGATATATACAAACTTGAATTGTTCAAGCTTTTCAAATACTAACGTCCTTAATTCTGTTCAATAATTGATTTATAGTAGTTACCAAAGTCAGCAAGTGAATTAACAATTGGAAGCATTTTTGTTCCGAGTTCCGTTAAGCCGTATTCAACTCTCGGTGGCTGCTCATGGTAATCGTGGCGATATGCCAGCCCATCACTCATCATTTGTCTTAAACTATCTGTCAAAACCTTTTGTGAAATACCATCTATACTTCGTTGTAGCTCATTGAATCTCCATGGACGCTCTTTCAAGTTACGCAAAATCAGCAGTTTCCATTTTCCTCCGATAAGAGATACTGCTGTTGCAACTGGGCATTCCGGTAATTCTTCTTTTGCTCGCATAATTCTCACCTCCGAGTCTATTGTAACACATTCATTTTTGAGTGTACAGTTACAAAAAGGTGCGTACTTGTTTTTGTATGTGTCTCACACTATACTAATACCAAGCAACCAGAAACTACAAATTAACTATGGAGGTTATTATGGCAAATTACACAAAAACAACTATTGGAAAGGAAAACCGAATTGAACTGCATGAAAAGTTGTCTTTAACAGGTGCAGAAATCAGTTTAAACGAACTACCTGCAGGAGCAAATGTCCCATTTGTTCATTCTCATAAAGAAAATGAAGAAATCTATGGAATTCTTTCAGGTAACGGCAAAGCCATAATTGATGGAGAAGAAATCAGCCTTTCAACTGGAGACTGGCTAAAAATCGCACCTGCTGCAAAGCGTCAGTTTTTTGCATCCGATATTTCTGGAATTACTTATATCTGCATTCAGGTAAAAGAAAATTCTCTGGAACATTTTACAGCAGAGGATGCCGTAATCGGCTAATTAAAAGTATTTATTTACAAAAATGCACAGTTCACGATAAGCTAAGAACTGTGCATTTCTTTTTGTTCAATATTACGTTTTCTCAATTTTTCAAACAAGAAGTTATCAGTGATTATCTTTTAGAAAACAGCCAACTACAGCGACGCCAAATCCAAGAACACCTAGGACATATCCCCAAAAATTATTTGTTGTCACAGCAATTCCTAAAAGTATTATTGCAATCCCCAATAACTCAATCTTAATTTCTTTCATCGCAAATATCTTCGTTACAAACTGGAAGTTAGCGATTTCTTTTTCCGGTATTCTCTGTCCCACGGATTTCCTCATGATAGAAATAATCTACGATCACCGGATGTCCCTGCGGGACTCTGCCATAAGGCATTTCATTATCCACAAAGGCACAATCATACTTCTTAGCCATTTTCTCAGCTTTTACTTCAAGTGCTTCAAAGTAGCTGCGGTTATGCTTGTTATAGATCTCGTCGTAAAGTGGTACAAGGTCAGGATATTTTCCGGCGATATAATCCATAACCGTCTTCTTAAAGCCGCCCCGAAGATTGAGGTTTTCGAGCCAGAACAGATCACACTGATCCTTTACCCGCTCAAAGATGGCTTCAAAATCCGTGATGCCGGGGAATACCGGAGATACGAAACAGACTGTACGGATACCTGCATCATATACTTGCTTCATAGCAGCGATGCGCCGCTCAATGCTCGAAGCAGAGTCCATATCGTTCTTAAAATTTTCATCCAGTGTGTTGATCGACCATGAAACGGTCACTCGTCCAAGGTTTTTCAGCAGATCAATATCCCGTACCACAAGATCAGACTTTGTGCAGATCAAAATATCTGCGTCACTGCCGATCAGCTGCTCCAGAAGTTTTCTGGTATTCCCGAATTGCTCCTCCTGTGGATTGTAGCCATCCGTCACAGAACCGATGACCACACGCTGTCCGGCATATTTCTTCGGATTTTTAATTTCCGGCCAATGCTTCACATCAAGGAAAGTGCCCCATTCCTCCGTGTGTCCGGTAAAGCGCTTCATAAAAGAAGCATAGCAATACTTGCAGGCATGTGTACAGCCCACATAGGGATTGACCGAGTAACCGCCTACCGGCAGACTGGACTTAGTCATGATGTTCTTTGTTTCCACCTCACGAATGAGGATTCCATTTATTACTTCTTCCATGATCTCTGCACCTCCAACACTTTATTAAATTCTTCCGGCATTTCCTGAATCATATTTTCATCCCCTACGATAGGGACAAGGTCTTCCTTCATAAACACCGGAATGCCGAGCTTATGTGCCTGGTCCGCCAGAGACCATGCCCATTCCGGCTCCGTATGAATCTTCCTGCTCTGAGCTCCGGTCATGGTGCCGACAACGATCCAATTGATTCCAGAAAGGTCAACTGTGCCGGGATCATCGAATAACGGCTCAAAGGTAACATGGTAATGTTTTGCTCTGACGTTTTTCCGAAGGGCGTCGATACGCCACCGTTCTGCTTTCCTCGTCACCGTAACGCCAAACCATGCGTTTTCCAGATCGGTATCAAAATCCAGCAGATCGGGGCGCTTGGTAAGAAACAGGAACTGATGCTGTGGATTTTCACGGATCTTTGCAAATACCTCGTCTCTCCATTCCGGCTTCCATCCGGAGAGATCGCTCATCCCGGTAAGAAGAAAGTTCTGCGGACGTTTCTTTTCCATCATCTTGAGCTTACCCGGAAAGAATTCAGGGTCAGCGAAGTCATCAATCATATGCCAGCGTTTCACGTTGTTGCGGGCATAGCAATATGTACACCCCACTGTGCAGCCGATGACGATATTCATGTTCTGAATCTGATCTTTGATACAAATACTCATGACTTCTGCCACTCCTCAAGATTCTTTCTGATGCGGTCGAGGCATTCCTCAAACCGGGTAATTTCTTCCTCTGAAAAACCTTTGTAGTAAATACTGCCCATCTCATCAGATACAGAATCGTACTCGCCCTTTAAGGCATGTGCTTTCTCAGTCAGAAACAGGAGTGTTTTCCTTTTGTCCGTTTCAGACTGAACACGGCTTATCAGCCCTTGATTTTCCATTCTTTCCAGCATCGTAGTAAGAGATGTTATCGCTAATCCGCATTTAGTCGAGAGTGACCTGATTGGGATACCATCCTCCTGCCACAGCACATAAAGAATACGTCCCTGGGCTCCATTAAACGCATCAATATTCTTTTCACTGAGAATCTTCTCGAAAATCCGGTCTCCAAGCTGTTTTATTTTGGTGACAAGAAATCCTCCATTCATTTCCATATAAAAGCTCCTATATAGTAGTTTATTAAAAACATACTATATAGGAGCTTTATTGTCAAGAGTTTATATGTCTTAATAGGTAAATTCCGTTTTTTCAATTCTCCAAACTGGAATTTGACTTGCCTATTTTCTTAAAATCTCATGTGGAGCTTCTATTTCATTTGCCAAGGTATGCTCTGTTAACTCTGACATCAATTTCAATTTTTTATTAATCAATGGTCGCATACAATTAGGAACATGTTCCTGATGCGCTCTGTGGATTGCTACACATTCCTTACAGTTTCCGTGATAACGACAGGCTTTCAGGCAAGGACAGTGATCTTTGTATTTATACTCCTTACGAAATTCCGCTGCAAATTCTTCTTGCAGTCTCAGCCCCTCGACACGATTTCCCTTATGAAATTCTACCATTGCATCCATTATTCCGCCATCAGTCTTTCGAACCAGGTATCCATGACAATGATAAACTGGCCTGCTCCTGGCAATTCTTGCAGCATTTCGTCAAGAGTTTTCTGTTTCACATATTTCTGCACATACACCCAACAGGCAATGCTACTGGCTTCTGATACAATGTCAGCTATGGTTTTGCGCATAAGCTCTTCAAATTCAGTAATTTCTTCTTTTGGGACAACATCATACAGTGTTGGTGCCTGATGACTTAATTTTACGCCATTTTCATTTGCATCTTTAAGCAGATTCTTAACTTTTTCTCTTGAAT
>NZ_JAAITI010000034.1 GCF_013304735.1 Blautia luti | reverse complement strand
ACATAAAACAACAGTATATACACCCAAAAACAGCAGGTTCCGGATCACTCCGAAAACCTGCTGTCCTGATTCGCTGACTATTATTATTTTACGATAAAAGATTTTCTCTTGCTGACAACATCGAAGATAACCGCTGCCAGAAGAACCATACCTTTAACAACCTTCTGGATATTCTGGTCAATACCCATGATACTCATGCCAAGATTCAGAACACCCATCAGAAGTGCACCAATGATAACACCAGGAACTGTACCGGTACCACCATAAGCAGAAGCACCACCAATAAGTCAATCACAGTCCTTCTCCTGTATGTTTTTCCTTACTGCTCGAATCTGCCCTTCATCTTCACTTCCTGCTCCCACACAGCGACCTTGCCGCGGGCAAACAGGCTGTTGATGTTGAGATTCTCATCCAGTACCAGAAGGTCTGCGTCTGCGCCTTCCGCTACACAGCCCTTGATTCCTTCTTTGCCAAGGAGTACGGCCGGAGTGCTGGTCAGAAGCTGTAAGGCATCCTCCAGCGGCATGCCCTCTCTTACCAGGATCTGGATGGTACGGTGCAGATACTTCGGGGACGCGTAGGTCAGGCCAATGCACTCGCCCTCTTCGTTGAAGCGCGGCTGGCTTCCGAACGCGTCACTGGACATGGTTACATGATCCAGGCTCACATCTTCGCGGTGCAACAGCTCATAGAGCTTCAGAGCATCGGATTCGACCTCCACATCATCGGCGCCGGCGGTGCAGTCAATGTAGCCGCCACGGCGCACCAGATCCGCGCCGGCATCAATCAGTCCAGGATTGCGTAAGATGTGGGTCGGCAGCAGGTTCTTGGCTGGAACGTCGGAATGATCCAGCACATAGAAAATCGGATCCAGTCTTCCCTCTCCGTCACCCATGTGCATGGTTACCAGGCCAGGGGTATTGCTGAGTAAGCCGGCTCTGCGCGCTGCAGTAGCCAGCGCGATCAGCTCTTCTCCGCCTGGGTTGGAGCTTCTGTGGTCCGATACCGCTACCTTCACACCGATCATCGGTGGAACCAGGATGATATCGCGCTCTACACTTCCGGTCAGGGTGGTCGGCGGGTAACCATAGGAACTGGTCAGAGTGTACACGGTCATGCCCTCTTCGGTCAGGGCGCGAGCTTTTGCGACCAGATTTTCCACACTGCGGGTTACGCCATCGGTTCCCAGAAGTCCGACTACCGTGGTAATACCATTTTTGAAGAATTCACTGAGCTGGGATTCCGGTACACGGGATGCCGGCCCCTGCTCTCCGCCGCCGCCTGTGATATGCACGTGCATGTCAATGTAAGCCGGAACAACGGTCTTTCCCTCCAGATCATAGGTTTCCACTCCCGGAAGTCCCTCATATCCCTCAATAGTATCCTGCATCAGAAGGATTTTTTCCCCCTCAATAAGGATATCTTTCTTTCCCAGTTTCTCCGGTGCGTACACATTCGCGTTTTTCAGTAACTTGATCATAATGTCAATTCTCCTGTCTCTTTCTTTTCCGCTTTTCTATTTCAAAGCTTCTGTCAGTCTGTCTCAAAGGTGCCTTTTACCAGTGCTTTTCCATACTCCACCATTTTCTGTCCACGGACAAATACCGTATCTACCAGAAATTCCTCATCCAGGATCACAAGATCCGCGTCGCTGCCCGGACGGATGCAGCCCTTTTTCGGGAATAATCCGTTGGCTCTGGCCGGGTTCTCCCCGCAGATGCGGATGGCTTTTTCCACCGGAACCCCTGCCTTTACAGCATCACGCACTTCCTCATGCAGGGAAGAAAGCCGTGTAACCAGAAGCTTTGCGCCGCCCCCGCCAATCACATGAACATGCTGGTCCACATAACCAGGAATTACCATTTTTCCATCTGCAGAAACAACTTCCACCGGAGCAGAAAGTTCCGGTGGATCGATGTGTTCTGCCACAGAAAATACTTTTTCATCTACGATCAGGATATCACGGATTCCTTTTGGATCCGGATCATACAGATTCGCGTTTTTAATCAAAAGCACTCTGGACATCGTATTTAGTTCTCCTTTTTCTTCTCATCATCGAGCTTGGCAATACCAAATCCGGTAAAGCCCCAGATGATTGCAAAAATCCAGCCGGTGTAGCACAGGATTGCCCATGGAAGGTAATCCAAAGTCTCTACGCCAAGGGTGGAAGCCATGTAAGCACCTGCTGCGGACCACGGGATCAGCGGTACAACTACGGTACCGGCATCCTCAAGGGTTCTGGACAGGTTCTTTGCCGCAAGCCCGCGCTCTTTGTAAGCGTCACGGAACATCTCGCCCGGAATCAGAATGGCAAGGTAAGAGTTACCGGTGGTCAGTGCCATGGTAATGCAGGCTGCAACGGTTGCGGTGATCAGCGCACCGGTACTCTTTGCCACGCTTAAGATCTTCTGGAGTACCACATCCAGACAGCCAGCCCGGCTCATGATACCTGCGAAGCAGAATGCGCAGAATACCAGAAGTGTGGTGCTCATAATGCCGTTCATACCGCCGCGGTTTAACAGCTTGGTTACGGCCTCGGAACAGGTCTCGGTGTCAAATCCTGCACGGTGGATCATGGATACATCAAAACCGTTTACGGTTGCCTTTAACACATCTCCTAACGCTACGTGCTGAATGAAGACACTCTCCAAGCCTGCTACAAAAGTAGAAAGAAGCATAACCGGAATGGTTGGCTTCTGAAGCAGGGAGCCGCCCAGCACGATCACTACCGGAATGATGATCAGCAGGTTCCAGCTGTACATGGAAGAAAGCTGGCTTAATAAAGTAGTAACGGTGTCAGAAGTAATATCTGCGCTTACATCTGCGTTCATACCAACAATGGCATATACCACCAGGGAAACGATGGTTGCTGGGACAGTGGTGTAGAACATATGTCCGATATGCTCATACAGTGTGCTGCCTGCCGCGATCGGAGCCAGGTTTGTGGTATCGGACAGCGGAGACATCTTGTCACCAAAGTAGGAACCTGCGATGCAGGCGCCTGCAGTAGCCGGAAGGGATACGCCAAGGGCGCTTGCGATTCCCATCAGGGCAACACCCATGGTTGCAACGGAACCCCAGGAGGTACCGGTAACAACCGAAACCACTGCCTCGATCAGGAACGCGGTAACCAGCATGAATTTCGGGTTTACGATCTGGACGCCGTAATAAATCATCATCGGAATGGTACCGGATGCCATCCAGGTACCAACCATAGTGCCAACACATACAAGAATCAGGATGGCAGGCATGCCCTTTGCGATCTTGGTGCAGATCTCATCCATCATCTCATCCCAGGTAATGCCTACACGGAACGCGATAAATGCTGCGATTGCAGCTACCATGATCAGAAGCGGCTCTGTGCTGTAGCCGAATACGCCTTTTCCGATGGTAAGGATCAGGAGCATTGCGACGATCGGTGTGATCGATTCCGCAAAAGTGGGCAGACGTTTGGCCCGTTCTTTCTTTTCTTTCATTTGTAGTTTCTCCTTTTAGCCTCCTTCGTGACAGTTTCACATTTTATCACGGCAGAGTATTAAGATTTGGACTTATTATATCAGAAAAGATAACGGGCAACAACTAAAACTTTATATTTTTTTATTTTCTTGTTACACGGGAGTTTGACACATTGAAATTCAAAAAAGTACCGCAAAGCCTTGAAACAGGCTTATTTTTTTGTCAAATTTTTATTTTTATTATATAGTAATATTTAGTGATATGTACTATAACAGTGGAAGCGGTAATTATTGTGCGTATAACAACATCAAAATCAAAAAATTCCGAGTCCTTTTATATCACTCAGTCCTATACAAATCCGGTTATTAAACCGCGCTTTGAAAGGAACTTATACTACAGAACAATTGCTCCATATTTTAAAAGACATAAAATTTGCAGATGTAGAAGAACAGGGTTTCATGCCGGTATATGAACGTCAGAAAATCACTGACGATCTCCACGAAACCTGTGGATTCAGAACAGACTATCAATTCATAACAAAACGGAAAATGAAAGGAATTCAGAAAAAAAGTAAGCGGAGATAAAACATTACTATGTTTCGTGTATGCAGATAAAAGTGCCACACCCCTTGTATTTGAAGGGCACTGAAAAACTTCCATTTCTTCTTAAGTGGAAGTTTTTCTTTTATATTATTTTCAAATCTTTACTTAGGAAAATCATAAAAAGCTATGGTTTACTCCATAGCCAGCTCATCTAATCTTACTATTCGTTTTACATTTGCTGTAAATGCCGTAAAATACATTTGCAGATGCATAGCAAATAAACCTCTCGAATCTGCTTTACGCAAACCGTGAGCTTCCTTTAGTTCTCCATTCTTTTCTTCTATCCTGTGCCGAATCTTCATTCGCTCCTGAAAATATTCGCTTTCTTCAAATTTAAGCCTTTCAAGATTTTTCTCGCTTGCTTGCGTGATACTGTAGCTTCTTGTTTTAGCGTTTGATCTTCCTACACGGCATTTTTCTCTTTGGGGACATTTCCGACACGTTACTTTGCTAAATATATATCTTAAATAAGTATTCCCATTTTTTGCCGTTCTTTTTTCTACACGCGTGGAAAGCTCTCCGGCAGGACACTGCAGCATCCCAGCATCTTTATTAAAGCAGAAACCTTCCTCAAGGTTCCCGTTTGCTGCAGCAGCTACTGCTGTATTGGTTCTGGCAATCAATGTAATCTCTTTTCCGCAGACTTCCAGATTGTCATCACTGACATATGCCATATCGCCTATAACTTCTGTAACTTTTATTCCATTTTCCTTCGCGTTTTCTATCAGTTTTGGTAATTCCTGCCCATCTGGTGCTCCTCCATCTGTTACAGTGATCCCCGCAATGAGACGTTCTTCAGTCATCGCAAGATGATTCTTATATCCATAGAACGTACTGGTTGCCGTTTTATGTCCAAACCGTGCATCTTTATCATCTTTGGATCGGATCTCTTTGAGCCGCTCATCTTCTAGTAGTTCTTTCATTTCATGAGAAAGTTTCTGTATCTTTTTATTTCCACAGGATTTTATTCCTTCCTCCAGAACCTGGAGTAGTTCCCTAGTATAGGCAATTTCTTCATCCAGTCCTGCTTCCAAAGAGGGTTTCTCAGGAAATCGCTCTGATAATTCAAAAGCTGTTTTATAAACCTCTTTCCGAAGTTGTTTGCTCATATCCCGCAGAATCTGCGTTGGAGATTTTGCCCAGACAGAAGCAATTGTATGGGTGGAATCAACGATAATGGTTCCCGATTTGATCAGATTTTTATCCAAAGCCTGTTGAATGGTTTCTTTTAACATTTCTTCCAGAATATCTTCTGTAATACGAGTTTTTCTGAATTTTGTGAGAAGACTGGGATCTATCATTTTTGCTTCTGGTTCCAGGTCAAGGAAAAATTTATATGCCATGTCCGTCTGGGCGCTGCTAATCAGGGCTTCGTCAGAAAGATCGTACAGTTTTTTCAGGAAAAGCAGTTTAAACATCATTTCTGGTTCCTTTGCCGGGCGACCGAAATTTTCACAAAAAAGCCCAATTCTTTTTTAGAATCAGACTTTTTCAGTGCCCTTTTAAATATGGTTTTGATTTGGTTTTGTAGCATAAAAAAATCTCCTTGTAGTTGTATTTGCATCGTGCAGATGCTTCTTTAACTACAAGGGCCGCTCTCACTACTTCTAAAAACCAATCAGTAGTGAGAGCGGCCGCACATTTGAGTTGAAGTGTCAACCCCTATTTAGGGAAAAACTAAAAAAGAGGTTAGACCTCATGTATAAGATCTAACCTTGAAAATTAACTAAATGACATTGACCAGTGAACAGTAACAAAATAACCTTACATAAAACAACAGTATATACACCCAAAAACAGCAGGTTCCGGATCACTCCGAAAACCTGCTGTCCTGATTCGCTGACTATTATTATTTTACGATAAAAGATTTTCTCTTACTTACAACATCAAAGATAACGGCTGCAAGAAGAACCATACCTTTGACAACCTTCTGGATATTCTGGTCAATACCCATGATACTCATACCAAGATTCAAAACACCCATCAGCAGTGCACCAATGATAACGCCAGGAACGGTACCGGTACCACCATAAGCAGAAGCACCACCGATAAAGCAGGCACCGATCGCATCCATCTCAAAGTTTGTACCAGCCTGCGGGTTGGAAGAATTCAGTCTGGCCATTGTCACCATACCTGCGATAGCTGCCAGAAGACCCATGTTCAGGTAAGCAAGGAAATAAACTTTGTTCGCATCAATACCGGAAAGCTTCGTAGCCTTCTCATTACCACCAACTGCGTAAAAATAACGACCGGTTGTAGTCTTGGAAGCAATGTATGTATAGATCGCGATGATCACTGCAACCCAGAGAAGAGAATTCGGAATACCTTTGTACTGAGCAAGTCTGAACATAAAAGCAAGAACAACTGCACAGATCAGGACCATCTTCACCGCAGTACCACCAAAAGCCTCAACACTGTAACCTTTCTTCGCACGATCCGCACGGTTCTTCATAACCAGCGCAACATAAACGATGCAGACAATAATACCAACTACAAAACAGGTTCTGTTAAAACCTTCACCTCCGCCAAGGAAATCCGGAATATAGTTATTAAAAAGACCAAGATAAGCATCCGGCATCGGAGCAAGAGTCTGACCTTCCAGAACAACATTGGAAAGACCACGGAAAGCAAGCATACCAGCCAAAGTAACGATAAACGGAGGAATCCGGACGTAAGCGATCCAGAATCCCTGCCATGCACCAATGGCAATACCTACCAGAAGCATCACGATCATGGTAAGATACGGATTCATGCTGTTGAGAACCATCATCTTACCACCGACAGCAGCAACAAAACATACAACTGAACCAACAGAAAGGTCGATGTTACCACCGGTTAAGATACAGAACAACATACCAGTTGCAAGAATAAATACATACGCATTCTGTGCTACCAGGTTATTTACATTCTGTGGAAGAAGCATAACACCCTTCGTGTTCACCGAAAACATGATCACTACAAAAACAAGCACAATGACCATGGTATATTTCTTTAATATTTCTGAAAAACTAATCTTTTTCTCCATCTTCTTACTCTCCTTTACCTGACTTCACGATCTTGGACATGATCAGTTCAGAAGTAGCTTCCTCACCACTTACCTCACCGACAAATCTGCCCTCGTTCATGATATAGATTCTGTCTGACATTCCAAGCACTTCCGGAAGTTCAGAAGAGATCATGATCACGGATTTACCTGCTGCCACCAGGTCGTTGATGATACAGTAAATTTCGTATTTGGCACCTACGTCGATACCTCTTGTAGGTTCATCCAGGATCAGAATATCCGGTTCCGCAAACATCCACTTTGCAAGAAGGACTTTCTGCTGGTTACCACCACTTAAGTTTCCAACATTCTGTTCAACTGTCGGACATTTGGTTTTCAGTTTCTTCCGGTATTCCTCAGCAACTGCGTATTCTTTGTCCGTATCAATCACTTTTCCATTGCTGATCCCTGCCATATTTGCAAGAGAAGTATTCATTTTGATAGACTTGGAAAGGATCAGTCCATTTCCTTTTCGGTCTTCTGTAACATAGGCAAGTTTATTGTCAATGGCCTCCTTGACAGTATTGAGCTTCACTTCTTTTCCATTCATAAATACCTGTCCGGAGATCTTTGTTCCGTAACTCTTACCGAAAATACTCATGGCCAGCTCTGTCCGGCCTGCTCCCATCAGTCCTGAGATACCGACAACCTCACCTTTATGCACTTTAAAAGATACATTATTTACCACCTTGCGCTCTGTATACAGCGGATGATAAACATTCCAGTTTTTGACCTCCATGGAAACATCGCCGATCTTTACACCCGGACGTTTCGGGAACCGGTCTGTCATCTCACGTCCGACCATTCCCTGAATGATCCTCTGCTCAGAAAAATCATCCTTCTTTTTATCCAGCGTCTCAATGGTCGAACCGTCTCTGATAACGGTGATCTTGTCTGCTACGTAAGAGATCTCATTTAATTTATGGGAAATGATGATCGAAGTCATTCCCTGTTTCTTAAATTTCAGAAGAAGATCCAGAAGAGCTTTGGAATCGTCTTCGTTCAGTGATGCGGTAGGCTCATCCAGAATGAGAAGCTTTGCATTCTTTGCAAGTGCCTTCGCGATCTCTACCAACTGCTGCTTACCTACACCAATATCCTTGATCAAAGTTCTGGAGGATTCCTCCAGCCCTACTATTTTCAAATATTTATCTGCTTCTCCATAAGTTTCATTCCAGTTGATGGAAAAGCTCTTTCCTCTTTCATTACCCAGATACATGTTTTCACCGATGGTCATATACGGGATCAGTGCCAGTTCCTGGTGGATGATTACAATTCCTTTATGTTCACTGTCTTTGATAGTGTTAAATTTACAGATCTCACCATCATAAATAATATTTCCTTCATACGAACCGTATGGATAAATACCACTTAATACATTCATCAATGTAGATTTACCGGCACCGTTCTCACCTACCAGTGCGTGGATCTCGCCTTCCTCGACCTGGAGATTAACATTGTCCAATGCCTTTACACCTGGGAAAGTTTTGGTGATATTTTTCATTTCCAGAAGTATCTTAGCCAACTCAATTTCCCTCCCTTTCCACTGTTCATGCAGGCGGTTATGATCCCGCCTGCATGTGATAAATTTCTGTTCTTAAAAATTCACTTATTTGATCTGATCCTCTGTATAGTATCCGGAATCGATCAGGACCTCTTTGTAGTTGTCTGTTGTAACAACAACCGGGTCACAAAGGTATGTCGGGATGACACCTGTTCCATTGTCATAGGACTCTGTATCATTAACTTCCGGCTCCTCACCTTTCATGATGGAGTCAACCATTTTTACTACTGCGGATGCAAGAGCTCTTGTATCTTTGAATACGGACATTGCCTGTTTTCCGGCTACAAGGTTCTTAACGTTTGGTGTGTCACAGTCCTGACCGGTGATGATCGGATATTCTCCTGTGTAGGAAGCTGCCAGTGCATTCTCCACACCAAGGGCCGTGGAATCATTGGAGCAGAGAACTGCGTCAAGGTTTGTTCCGTCGGAGTAGTTACCAGCGATGATGGTATCCATTCTGTCCTGTGCTTTTGCGCTGTCCCAGTTTGCAGTAGCAACCTGCTCAAACTCGGTCTGTCCGGATTTTACTACCAGTTTGCCGTCGTCGATGTATTTCTGGAGAACATCCATCGCACCACCGAAGAAGAAGTTACAGTTGTTATCACCAGGATCTCCGGTGAACAGCTCGATGTTAAACGGTCCATCCTGATTATCAAGATCCAGTGCATCTACCAGGTACTCGCCCTGTTTCTGTCCTACTTTGTAGTTATCGAATGTTGCATAATAGGAAACTGCATCGGAATTCATAAGAAGACGGTCATAGGAGATAACCGGAATTCCTTTTTCTTTGGCCTGTTTCAGCGGCTCGCCAAGGCTGCTTCCGTCGATGGATGCCACAACCAGAAGGTCGCATCCGTTTGCTACCTGGTTCTCAAGCTGGGAAACCTGTGTGCTTACGTCGTTGGATGCATACTGAAGGTCTACTTCATATCCTGCTGCCTCCAGCTCTTTCTTCATGTTCTCGCCATCCTGGTTCCATCTCTGGAGATCCTTGGTCGGCATGGTAACACCGATCACTTTTTTGTCTGCTGCCTGTGCTGTCGCTGCCGGAACTACCACCATACCAGCTACCATTGTCGCGCAAAGAAGTGCAGATACCATTTTTCTTTTCATTGTAAAATCCTCCGTTTCATTTTTGTTTTTGGAATCACGTTTCCTTTGATGATGTTACTATAGCACAGGACAATCTGGACATAGTTGGCAATGACAGAGACATTTTTTTGCAAAAGAAAAATGCCTTGCACGAAGCAAGACATTTTTGCGCCAAAAATCTGCTATTGATTTTTGTCATAATTGTATGTTATTGCACATATGGATTCCTGTTATTCTGTATCATAATCCGTATTGAGATACACCTCATCTCTTCTGTGGAACCCTCCGTCTATGATCACCTCATCAATATTATCCCTGGTAACTGCTACCGGCTCCAGCACCTTCGCCGGGACATCATAGCTTCCATCATTTACCGTATCTGTCACATCAGAAGAAACTTTTCCCTCTTCTGCCATCTTCACTGCATACCTCGCTGCCTGGCGGGCCAGATCCTCAATGGACTTAAATGCGGTCATATACTGGGTCCCCTCCACAATACGCTGACAGGCTGCCAGATCTCCGTCCTGTCCTACCACGATCACCTGCCCCGCAAGCTGGTTCTCCGCAAGAACCTGGATCACCTGGCTGGCAATATCATCATTTCCGCACATGATTCCTTTTACATCCGGATACTCCTCCAGCGCCTCTTCCACATAATCCACGGCCAGTTCCGCTGTCCATCCTTCACAGTTGGCTTCATATACTACCTGAAGATTGCTGCCTTGTAGTGTATCCTCAAACCCTTCTTTTACCATTGCGACATTGTTATCTGTGGCGGATCCCTGGATCATAAAGATCTTTCCGCCGTCCGGAATGGCTTCCTCCATAGACTGTGCCATGATCTCTCCCACCATACGGTTGTCAAAGGAGATGTACATATCCGTATTGGCGTCATTCACCATACGGTCATAGGAGATCACCCGGATCCCCGAGCTGTGTGCACGTTCCACAGCCTCCGAAAGCGCACCGCAGTCCCTTGCGATGATCACAATCACATCCATATGTTTCTTGATAAAGTAATCGATCTGACTGATCTGCTCCTGGGCGTCGGCTCCTGCATCCTGTACATTTACCTCTGCCCCAAGATCCCTTGCTGTTGCCACAAATACATCTCTGTCGCGGATCCACCGTTCAATAACAAAAGAATCCACGGTAAGCCCGATCTGGATCTTCTTTTCTCCGTTTTCTTCCTTTCCGTCTGTCTCCTGCTGTGCCGCTTCCTCCGTTTTTGCAGAAGTGCAGCCAGTCAGCATCAATGCTGCCAGACATAGAAAAATCAAAAATTTCCTGAATATTTTTCCCCCGCTCATGATGTCTTACCTCAACCTCTCCCTGAATTCACTTGGTGTCACACCTTCATATTTTTTGAATATCCTGCTGAAATAATTTGGATCACTGTATCCGGATTCCGCGCAGATCTCCTTGATGGAAAGCCCGGAATCCTTGAGAAGTTCCCTTGCATTCCGAAGCCGGATCTCTGTAAGGTACTCAATAAAGTTTCCTCCTGTCTCCTGCTTGAAGAGCTTGCTGAAATAATAGGGACTGATATCCACTTCCCGCGATACTTCATCCAGCGAGATATCTTTTTTGTAATTGTCCCGGATATAGGACTTTGCTTTTTCGATGATGGATACTGCCTCTTTTTCCCTTGCACTTTCCATGTTACTGCAGATCTCCGAGGTTTTGTCCAAAAACCATTTTTTCATGCCTTCCATATCTGTACACGCCTGAAGTTCATGAATATAATTTCTGCGGTAGCTGATGGCATATTTCACGGTTCCGGCAAAAAAGGCCTTTTTTTCCACTCCCATCACAAGTTCCAGCACCTTGATCTGCATATCCTCCATACTGACTCCCGGCTGGTTCTCCATCCACCGGAAAAATTCTTCCGCGCAGTTTAAGGCTCCTGCCACATCCTTGTCGATCACTCGGTTTTCATAGCGGCGCTCCAGGTCTCTTGGATACTCCCCGTCGTATTTCTGCGCTGCCGGAACATCCTCGATATGGATCACATGGCTGGTACTTTCCCGAAGTGCGATCATCGCCTCCTTGAAAGATTCTTTCATGGTGCTTCCCAGTTCCTTCACCCGGCCGATACCACAGCGGAATTTGCTGTCGATCCTGCTTTCCAGCTTATGTACCATGTTTCTGGTCCTTGTTACCACTTCCACGCGCTCCTCATAAGACTCATTGGGATTTCGGTACGGAACAAAGATCACAATACGGTTTCCCATGATGGGGCCCACCAGACATTCAAAAAATCCCTGAGCGATCTCCCGGAATGTAGAATAAAATTTATTGGCCTTTACACTGGCTCCCACTGCATTGGTAAGCACTCCGTTTTCTGTGGAATCCCCGAATTCTGCCACGATCATATATCCGTATTCTTCCTGGATATCCAGAAGTTCCTTGTAATTATCCTGATATGTCTGAAAATCATCCTGCAGAAGGATATTATTGATATATCCGCTTTCAATCATGGGCACAACGGTTTCCAGTTTTTCACGGATCTTCAGATCATCGCTTCGTTTCTGTCTTGTGGAATCCACCTGATCCATGGCTTTTGAACAGGTTTCCAGGATTACTTTTTTGTTGACCGGCTTGGTCAGAAATTCCATAACTCCCAGGTTTACGGCTTCTTTTGCATAATTGAATTTATCGTAGGCAGTGATGATCACAAACACTACAGATCTGTTGAATTTCTGGATCTCCCGGATGGCCTGGATTCCGCTCAACCCCGGCATCTGGATATCCATAAAACAGATGTCCGGCGGATATTTTTCCGCTTCTTCCACAACTGCACGGCCGGTTTTTGCAGTATGGATCTCACATTCATTTCCATAATTGGAACTTATGATACTTTTCAGGGATTCCAGCATGATCCCTTCATCATCAGCAAGCAGGATTCTGTACATTATTTTCGCTCCTCTCCACAGGAATGTTGATCACAACCTCTGTTCCCATTCCTTCCCCTTCACTGTAAATTTCCATCAGTCCGTCCTGTTCATAGTACAGTTCCAGACGGCTGATCACGTTATTCATACCAATTCCCGTGGAATCCCCCTCACTGGAACTGTTGTGGATCTTTTTGGAAAGAACTTTCTCAATCTGTTCTTTCGTCATTCCCTGTCCGTTATCCCGGACACTGATCTCAATATGATCTTTCCAGCGTTCCACACTCAGTTCAATATGGCCTTCCCAGTCAATATTGCGGATTCCATGATTGACCGCGTTTTCCACAACCGGCTGCAGGATCATGCTGGGAACACGCACATTTTCCACATCACATTCCACCTTTTTGGAAAAATGGATATCTCCTGCAAAACGCACATTCAGTATGTAAATATAATTGTCTACTGCTTCCAGCTCTTCCTCCAGTGTAGCATCTTCCTCACCCTTCTTTACATTATAACGGAAAAAATCTGCCATCTTTTCCACAAAAATACTGGTTTTTTCCGCATCCTCCATCATGGCGAGCTGTGCTCCTGCATTCAGGGAATTAAAAAGAAAATGCGGGTTGATCTGGGACTGGAGATATTTCAGCTGTGCTTCCTTCAGATGTGTCTCCATCAGAAGTTCCCGTTCCATCATCTGCTGCTCTTTTTCCATACCTGCCTTTGTCCTTGCGATGTAAAGGCCGAGATTCTCCACCATGGTATTAAAAGCCCTTGTCACCACCCCCAGTTCATCTTTGGCATCGGTTGGCGGCATCTTCACATTAAAGTTTCCCTGACCTACCAGCTGTGCGGTTTCCGCCATGTTTGTCAGCGGCCGGAACATCCCTCTTGTAGCCATGATCAGAAGGATCATTCCGCAGACTACCCCCAGAAGCATGATCACCGTATTGCTGATCTCCAGATATTTCATAACTGCCCGGAGAGCCCCGTAGGTCTGGGAATTTTCTTTAAAAAGCTGCTTGTTCAGTTCATCCATGGAGCTTTGGATATAGCTGTAAAGTTCCAGGCTCTCGTCGTATTTCAGCTTGTACTTTTCCACATTTCTGCCTCGCTTGGCAGCTACGGTTCCTGCTGTGCAGGACAGATAGGATTCGGACATTTTCCGGATCTTTTTCTCCAGAAGTTTTACAGAATCCTCTATATTCTGATCATTGAGCTTTTCCAGTTCCTGCCTGTATTTGGCTTCGTTCTGGTAATAATCCATCAGTGCCTGGGAACTTTTTACCTTCAGATACTGATACATGCTGTCCTGTACATCCTCAAAAACCTGCCCCAGTTCTGTGATCTGGGCATTGCTGGCGTATACATCATCCATCTCCTGCATGGAATTGTTGATCCGGACATAAAACAGCATGTTGATCGTAAACATCAGCGCCGCAAGGACGCCTACCTCGATCACGATCTTGCTGACAAGAGAAAGGTCACTCCACCGAAGCTTTTTCATCTGTGTCTGCCTCCCTTCTCATTTTTTCCACCGCTGCCCGGTCAAGAAAATTAATGTCTACATTATAGTAAGAATTCGTTCTTCCATCTTTGATATAATTGGTAAGCGCTTCCACACTGTACTGTCCCAGCTGTGTGGTATCCACGTCGCAGGTCACGGAAATGACACCTTTTTCCACTGCTGCCAGGATATCCTCCGATGTGTAATAACCGATGATCTTAACTTTTCCTGCAAGGTTGAAGTCCAGCACTGCCTGTCTGGCACATTCCGTGGTCTCCTCATCCATGCACACCAGAATATCCGGAATGTTCCGTTTCTGCTGAAAAATATCCGTAACTGCTTCCTCAGTCTCAAAGGTTCCTGTAGACAAAAGATTTCTTCCTTTGATCCGGATGTCATTTTTTCCGGATGCTGCCTGGACTGCATTGCTGATCTGGGTATAGATCTGGCTTTCATTCATATCATCAATGTCTCTTTTCTGAAGGATCAGGATCTTTTCCGTATCTTCGTCCACATAACTGGAAACAAATTCCCCGTAAGCCATGCCCAGCTGATAATCGCTGACACCCACAAAACTCTGCCGCCTGCTGTGCACCGCGTCACTCATGACTGTGACCACTGGTATGCCATTTTCTACTGCAGTATCAATGGCTTTCTCCAGACCGGATTCCCCGTTGTACTGCAAAATGATCCCGTCTGCCTTGGCCGCAATACTCATGTTCATGTAGTCCAGTTTGTCATAGGAGGTTCCCCGATCCGGTCCCATGATTTCCAGAAGGACGTCGTTCTGTGCCGCAGTTTTCCGTGCACTTGCATATACAGCCTGCCAGAACTGGGAATCCGGACTGTCCACGATCAGGTCATACTGATACTGATATACTTTTTCTTCTTTTTTCTCAAGACCTGCTTTTTTTGTAATGCCGCTGTAATAGGATTCTCCTGTCATATAGATCAGAACTGCGATCGCTGCAAATATACACAGGATATATACTGGTTTCCTCTTCATGTCATACTCTTCTCCATCTGTAATGCCGGTTTATGATAATATTTTTGCAACATTATAAATTTTTCATATAGTTTATCATCTTTTCACAGAAAAGTCACCGCCATCCATAGAATTTCTGTGCATTTTCATGTTATATTAATAACCATAAACTTGCCAAAGGAGGCCAGCAATTATGACAAACGCAACCAAACTTGCTCTGGAAGAATCCCTGAAACGTCTGCTTCTTAAGAAGCCTTTAGATAAGATCACCATCAACGACCTGACTACAGACTGCGGGATCAGCCGCATGACTTTTTATTATCATTTCAAAGATATCTACGATCTTGTGGAGTGGAGTTGTCTGGAGGATGCCAGGATCGCCCTCCAGGGCAAAAAAACTTCTTCTACCTGGCATGAGGGACTTCTTCAGATCTTTGATGCCGTAATGGAAAACAAACCGTTCATCTTAAATGTATACCGCAGCGTTGGACGGGAACAGATCGAGAATTATCTGTTTGCGCTCACCTGTGATCTGCTGATGGGTGTGGTAACTGAGAAATCAAAAGACATCCTCATTACAGAAGAGCAGAAAATTTTTATCGCAGATCTCTATAAATACAGCTTTGTAGGCATTATGCTGGACTGGATCAAAAATGGCATGCGCGAAGATTACCACGGAATCGTGGATGACACCGCAACTGCACTGTATGGATGTATCGACAATGCCATCCACAATTTTGCCGCAAAAAACAAAACTGCCGGTGTGCGTACAGAATAAAAACTTATCAAAACAGGCATAATGATAAAAAACTGAACATTTCCGGTGTTTTGTAAATAGAATCTTTTTTCCGGATGGGCTATCATAGCCTCAACAGCAACAAAGAACAGTTAATCCGATACAAACAGGTATCTCATTTACGAAAGGTGGATGTCATATGTCAGATAAAAAAGGATTCATGGGACTTGCAGCACTTGCGGCAGCCGGAGCCGGCGCAGCCATGCTGATGAAAAAAACAAAAGAGATCAATGAAGAGGAAACTTTCCATGTAAAGGAAACTACCGAGAACTACCGCAATACCGAACGTGGAAAATATGACAAAAACAGCAAGGGGATCTATTATTCCAACGGCAACTACGAAGCCTTTGCCCGCCCGGAGAAGCCGGAGGGTGTGGATGACAAGCATGCTTACATCGTAGGAAGCGGCCTTGCTTCCCTGGCAGCTGCCTGCTTCCTGGTCAGAGATGCACAGATGCCCGGGGATCATATCCACATCCTGGAAGCCATGGACATTGCCGGCGGTGCCTGCGATGGAATTTTTGATCCGTCCAGAGGTTATATCATGCGTGGCGGCCGTGAGATGGAAAATCATTTCGAATGTCTCTGGGATCTTTTCCACAGCATTCCTTCCCTCGAAAAGCCAGGTGCTTCTGTTCTGGACGAATTTTACTGGCTGAATAAGCATGACCCCAATTATTCTCTGTGCCGTGCAACCGTTAACCGTGGGCAGGACGCTCATACCGACGGAAAATTTAACTTAAGCCAGAAGGGCTGCATGGAAATCATGAAGCTGTTTATGACAAAGGATGAGGATCTTTACGACAAAACTATCGAGGATGTTTTCGATGATGAAGTGTTTGATTCCACTTTCTGGCTGTACTGGAGGACCATGTTCGCATTTGAGAACTGGCACAGTGCTCTGGAGATGAAGCTTTACTTCCAGCGTTTCATCCATCACATTGCAGGACTTCCGGATTTCAGTGCCCTGAAGTTCACCAAGTACAATCAGTATGAATCCCTGATCCTTCCTATGAAAAAATATCTGGAGGATGCAGGTGTTGACTTCCAGTTTAATACCGAGGTCACAAACGTGATCTTTGATTTCAAGGATGGCAAAAAGATCGCCTCCGCCATTGAATGTAAGGTAAAAGGTGTGGAACAGGGCATTCTTCTTACTGAAAATGATTATGTTTTTGTCACAAACGGAAGCTGTACAGAAGGCACCATCTATGGCGACCAGAATCATGCTCCAAACGGTGACGCAGAAGTCCGCACCAGCGGCGTATGGTCCCTGTGGAAAAATATCGCAGCCCAGGATCCGTCCTTCGGACATCCGGAAAAATTCTGCTCTGATATTTCCAAAACAAACTGGGAATCTGCTACCATCACGACTCTGGATGACCGCATCATCCCGTATATCACCAATATCTGCCAGCGTGACCCGCGTTCTGGCAAGGTTGTTACCGGCGGTATCGTAAGCTGCCAGGATTCCAAATGGCTCTTAAGCTGGACCATCAACCGTCAGGGACAGTTCAAGGAGCAGGATCCGAAGAAAGTCTGCGTATGGGTATACGGACTGTTCACCGATGTTCCTGGTGACTATATCAAAAAACCGATGAAAGAATGTACCGGTAAGGAAATTACCGCTGAGTGGCTGTACCACCTGGGTGTTCCGGTAGATCAGATCGACGACATGGCTGAAAACAGTGCTGTCTGCGTTCCGACTATGATGCCGTATATCACTGCATTCTTTATGCCCCGCGCCAAAGGTGACCGCCCGGATGTTATCCCGGATGGATGCGTAAACTTCGCATTCCTGGGTCAGTTTGCAGAGACTCCACGTGATACCATATTCACAACAGAGTATTCCGTACGTACCGCAATGGAAGCTGTATATGGACTTTTTGGTGTAGACCGTGGTGTTCCGGAAGTATGGGGAAGCGTTTATGATATCCGTGAGCTTCTTGACAGCAGCGTGAAGCTGATGGATGGAAAATCTCCTCTTGAGATCCAGCTGCCAGGACCTCTGAATGCACTGAAAAAACCACTTCTCAATGTTGTAAAGGGTACTGTGGTTGAAAAGGTGCTCCGGGATCATAATGTGCTGAAGGATTATATGTAAGATATACAGCCTGCCAGACAAATATTCTCAATCCGAAAATTAAGATTTGAACACAGTAACGGAGCCTCCGGTTCTATTCGTGCAGCAATCCCCCCGAAATACTTCTCGCGCGGTATTTCCGGGGGATTATTTTATTTTCTGATACTTATTTTCCCAGTGTTTCATTCATACTTCCGGAACGGAAGCCCTGAAGATCCAGAGTCACGTAAGAAAATCCCAATGTGCGGAATTTCTCTGTGATCTTTGTTCTTGTTTCATTATCTGCAATTTTCAGGATATCTTCTTCCGGAACCTCGATCCTTGCCATGGTACCGTGGATACGGACACGGAACTGATGGAATCCCAGATCCATGAGAAACTGCTCGGCCTGGTCTACCATGTGAAGTTTTTCCTCGGTGATGGTCTCACCGTATACAAATCTGGAAGCAAGGCAGGCAAAGGATGGCTTGTTCCAGGTTGGAAGGTTCATGCCCTTTGACAGCTTGCGAATCTCTTCTTTATAGAGGCCGGCCTCCTGGAGAGGACTTCGGACCCCAAGCTCCTGAATGGCTCTTTTTCCAGGACGGTAATCTCCCAGGTCATCCATATTGGAGCCTTCCACGATCATGTTCATATGGTGGAATTTTGCTGCTTCCCAGAGTTTGGTGAAGATGGCTTTTTTGCAGATGTAGCAACGGTCCGGCGGGTTCTGGCGGAAGCCTGGAATGTCGAATTCGTTGATCTTACAGATCTCCTGTCGGATATGATTTTCCTGGCAAAAATCCTCTGTTTCTTTCAGCTCTCTGTCAGTAAAGGAGCAGGGACATGCGGTAATGGCCATGGCCTTGTCGCCAAGTGTTTCCTGGGCAGCTTTCAGAAGAAAGGTAGAATCTACGCCGCCGGAAAATGCTACGGCTACGCTTCCCAGAGAGCGGAGGATTTCCTGGAGTTTTCTGTATTTTTCTTCAAGTGTGATGTTGTCTGTTACTGGCATATGTTCTGTCACCTCGTAATTTGTAAAATATTATTTGTGTATTATTGTAAACGATACCTTTTTGTCCTACAAGCATTTTCTTTCTGATGGATACACTATGAAATTTGTAAGTATATCCGGACGATCTATCCGGCTCATAAGCTTTTCGTAAAATTATCTTCCACAAAATTTTTACAGAACAGGAAAGACTTCTTCCTGGAGGACTCTTTTATGTCATTGGAGCATTACGAAATAATTTTCCATGATATAAAATAGGACCGGAAACGCAGCATATGCCACGCTTCCGATCCTTCCTTTTTTACAATTATCACATTTCAATCACATCAAGATCATCCGGAATAAACAGATTTCCGTGATAATACTCTCTGCCTTCTGCGCCGTAGAGTTCTTTACGTTTCCTAATGTTCTTATCCTCTGTATGATACAGTACAAGGTTTTTCACGCCAAGATTTTCAGCAAGCTCGCTGGCATCCTTGACTGTGGAGTGATGTTTCTCATAAGGATTGAAGATATCACGCTGTCCGTACAGGCAGAATGCTTCGTGGAACATCCAGTCACTGCCTTTGGCGTATTTCTCCTCGCACTCGTTGTATGGCTCATCGCCACAGCAGGTAAGTACCTTTCCACCGTCGTAGATCATCTGGAATCCGAACTGTTTTGCCTTGGTGGAACCGATGTCAAAGAAGCTCACTTTCTTATTGAGGATCGTTCTCTCCTCACCGTCTTTTACTTCGATCAGGTGAAGTCTGTCACCAATGTACTGTGTCTCCTTTTTATTCAGAAGCTTAAAGGCCATGTCTTTCAGAAGTCCGATCACCTCATCATGGGCATAGATATTCGCCTCGCCCTGGTAAGTACCTTTTTTCATATTCTGGCAGATGATGCGGATCACCCAGACGATTCCCATGATATGGTCTACGTGCTTATGTGTAACAAAGATCTCATGGACATCCATCAGGTCAATACCTGCCTTCTTCAGCTGGGAAAGTACAGTATTTCCGCCGCCTCCGTCAACCAGAAAATGGCCGTACTCATCGCTGAGCACGAAACATGTATTGTAGCATTCTGTTACCAGTGCGTTACCTGTTCCAAGCATGGTTAATTTCATTGTTTTTCTCCTCCTGTATAGCCCTGGTCATCAAACATTCTGCCACCCATTGCTTTTGTTTTCTGACACTCTCACCGGCTGCTTCAGACCATATTGCAGATACCTGCATAACAGCCTTATGTTTTCTCGTTTTTTCTGTGTTTTTCGTGTCCAATGATAACATTATGGAGAAATATTTTCAATAAAATTTCAAAAAAAGCAATATGCTTCTCTCTTTATGCTTTATTTCTGATCTAGCCATTCCTGAATCGTTTTCTGTGATACTTTTATTATTTCTGCGATATCTCCCAAATTCATGCCTCTTTCTGCCAGAGACTGTACAATTTCTTTTTTTGCCTGTAATTTTCCTTCTGCTTTTCCTTCTGCTTTTCCTTCTGCTTTTCCTTCCGCTCTTCCTTCCGCTCTTCCTTCCGCTCTTGCGGCTTCATATACGGATTCCTTCCATTTTCTTTCTTCCTCTTCTTGGTTATACTCAAATATACTCATCGCTACCACCTCACTCTTATTCTTTCGGAGAAATTCCACAAGAATTCCCTCCTGGATGCATTCATCCACAGCCAGCTCAACAGCTCCATCCAGGTTCATTTCTTTTGTGTACTTTCTTACTTTTGCAACATATTGTGCATATTCTCTCAATATATGACATTCTTCCATCAGTTTTCTGTTATGCCCTTCATTAACATTCAGAATAAGTACTTTAAGTTCCAGATTTGCCTCTCCGCTGAAATCCTCATACGCCTCAGAAAGATAGGTTACCCAACTTTCTTCTTTTTTCTCAGTTCCGTTGTAAAATACAATAAAATTCGGTTCCGGAATTTTTTGTAATATCGGCGAATACAAAGATTTATTGTCCACAAGTTTTTGATACTCTGCAGCAATATACAACAAGTCTCTTAATGGCATATTGGGGTTATATGTAGACTGATGTTCATACAGAAATAAATTCGTATTCACAATAAATGACAGATCATTCTTCATTCCTATATAAACAGCATTCTCCAAAGTAACAATCTCAAGCATCGACGGATTATCATATGTCGTCCCGTTAACCGCATTATAAAGTGACAGTAAATTTTTTCTGTCAGAAAACAACATCCGAAATACTGTATCCTTATATTTTCTGTTTGCCTTCAGATGTTTTCCGGCATTCTGACTCTTTTCTGCTGTAACTTTACGATTCTTTCTTTTTGCCATAGGCAGCACCTCCTGTTTTGCAGGAGTGAAAGAACAATTTGTACTTTAATTTTATCCAGAACTCCTGCTTTCATAATTTTTAGGGAATTAAAAGCATGAATTTCTGAAATGTAATTTAGATTATAAGACGGCAGAATGCCTTGAAATTAATAGAAAATATGCTTTGGTGATATCATATCATCCTGTTTCCCACAATTCAAGGCATTTTGTGGAAGTTTCCATAAAAAAGACATTGCCCCCTGGCAGATACGTATCTATCTCAGGTAACAATGTCTTTTTTCTTATCATATTCTCATGTCATGACCCAAAGGACTGGCAATGGCGGATTCCCTCGTCTGTGATCACCTTTGTTCCACGGTACATTTTTCTGTCCTCGCCAACGGGACAGACATTGGCGCAGACACCACAGGGCCAGTGGTGTTCATCACGGATCTTTACATGGTATTTTGTGCAGGCAACTTTATCCATATCATATACACCGCTTTCACTTTCCTTGAAACAATGGGATGGACAATTTTTCAGGCATTTCCTGCAGTGAATGCAGAGATCTTTTTCTAGCATGGGATCTGCAGGGAGCGGGGCATCTGTAAGAATGGAGACGATACGCAGTCTCGGGCCAAATTCCTTTGCGATCAGATTATGGCTGTCACCGATAGTTCCCATTCCTGCATAATATCCTGCCATCACATGAGAAAATGCTGCATTAGGATTATCTACCAGCACATCAATGTTATAATAACAGTCCCTTGGAAAAAAGATGGCCTTATATCCCAGCCTGTTCACAATATAATTCGTCAGACGATATGCCATATCATCCAACACCCGGTTGCTGGTATCGTAAAGCTCCTGATAGACCATGGATGGCGTGGTACTCATCATGGGTGAATATAACGGAATTCCAAGCACGATCACATTTTTTACCCAGGGCCAGATATTCTGCGGCCAGAATTCCGGCTCCTGGATCGGAATTTCCTACCATTTCGTCACAGAGCAGGATCTCACCAGATTGATTCCAAGGTCAAACGCCTTCTCCCGTATCTTGTCTTTCAGTTCTTCCCCTTCCATAATAATATCTCCTTTTTTATTATTGGAAATATTATATAAAAGATAGGTACGGGATACAAGTTACTATGAATTTCAATAGCTGCTATAGCATTTCCGTAAATTTATTTCTTCTCCAGCCATTTCTGAATGGTTTCCGGATATACTTTTTCAACACAAAACAGGAGCAGTTACATGTCTTCCAATGTCTGCTCCTGTTTTCTGTATAAAATATAATTATTTCCGTATCACCATTCTGGCATTTTCCAGTTGTTTCTTTTCTACCAGAATTTCGTACTGCTTGAACTGATCTGGTGAATTGCCGATGCTTCCAAAGTTTCCACGAACAGTACCCTTTCCCATCCACAGGCCTAACTGATCGCTTACTTTATACTTATAGCAAATTCCTTCCCTGTCCAGAATGTCCCGAATTTCATTGAATTTTTTCAGATCTGTGCCTATCCAGAGACTTTCGGTGTTAAATAATGTAAACATCTTTTCCCCCTTGTAAGTATATCAACCGCCAAGAAAATTTATCATTTAATCTTTTTCAGCTCATACTCTCTTGTTCCCAGGCCGATCTTTTCTGCCTGGTCCAGAGTTGCTTTCCATTCTACATTCGGGTTGGAGTCTTTGAAATGGTCGTGATGACAGTGCCATTCTGGCTCTGCCAGATGCTCTCCAAGCTGGCTGTTTTCGATCGGCGTTGCCTTGAGACAGGCATCTGCACATGCCTGATCCAGAGCTACCGGGTCAAAGCTTGCGAACATTCCGATATCCGGAAGGATCGGCGCATCGTTCTCACCGTGGCAGTCGCAGTTCGGGCTGATATCCTGTACCAGTGCAATATGAAAATGTGGACGTCCATGACAGACAGCCTGTGCATACTCAGCCATCTTGCGGTCAAGCATTTCATTAGCACTGCTATTCGGATTGTAAACAGCATCAAAACTGCAGGCTCCGATACAGCGGCCACAGCCCTTGCATTTATTATAATCAATAACTGCTTTTTTGTTTACATAAGTAATGGCATCACTTCCACATTCTTTCGCGCAGCGTTTGCATCCACGACAGACTTCTTCGTTGATGGCAGGTTTACCGCTGGCATGCTGCTGCATCTTTCCTGCACGGCTTCCGCAGCCCATACCGATATTCTTCAGAGCACCGCCGAATCCTGTTGACTCATGCCCTTTAAAGTGACTGAGACTGATAAAAATATCCGCATCCATGATCGCATGTCCGATCAGCGCAGTTTTGCAGTATTCTCCGTTTACTACCGGAACCTCTATCTCATCTGTTCCTCGAAGTCCATCTCCAATAATAATCTGGCAGCCTGTAGTAATGGTATTAAAACCATTGAGGTTTGCACAGTCCAGATGCTCCAAAGCATTCTTTCTGCTTCCCGGGTAAAGAGTGTTGCAGTCTGTCAGAAATAGCAGCCCGCCCTGTTCTTTGCAGAGATCTGCCACAGCTTTTGCATAGTTCGGGCGAAGAAATGCCAGGTTTCCCAGCTCACCGAAATGCATCTTAATGGCTACAAATTTTCCGTCCATGTCAATGTCTCTGATTCCGGCAGCAACACAGAGTTTTTTCAGCTTATCAAGCTGGCTGGTTCCCACAGGACAACGAAAATCTGTAAAATAAACTGTTGATTTTTCCATTGTGATGTTTTCTCCTTATTTAATGTCACTTGCTGCCTTTTATTCAATCATCTCTATCTCTGTCTTAAAATACTGTTCCTGAAAGCTTACCTGCGCCATGATTTCCTTTGCCGTCATAGTCATGTTTTCCGGTACTGCCACCCATTTATCTTCCACATCATTAAGACGGTAGATAACAGCGATGATTTTACCTGTAAATTCCTTTATCGGATGATCCACGCCCAGAACATATACATCCTGCTCCTCGCCATCCGGAGCAATGATTCCTTCTATGTATCCATAATTTACCGGATAGAAAAGCTCCTTGTGCTCCGGATGGTAAGTATTCATCGGACGATCGATCACGACATGTACGATCTGGCCTGGAGCCGGTTTCTTTTCATGATCTGTCTGTTTCATTTATATTCCTCTGATTTCATTTTCATTATTCCTGCAAATCAAAGATTTATATTTCAATCCGTTCTGCTCTTTACCAGATCCTGGATTCTACAGCCGCACGCTCAATGCCAAGGCCTTTCATATACCGATTCATGAACGCATCAAATCCCTTCACACCTTCTGCTTCCGGTGCCAGTGTACTTCCTTCGTTTCCTTTGAAGACATTTTCATCCAGGAAATCCGCAAGGTCTTCGCCGTCTTTTTTGTTGATCATATAAGAAGCCAGAAGCGCAATTCCCCAGGCTCCGCCTTCTCCTGCTGTGGACATTACGGATACCGGCGCATTTACCGCATCTGCAAGGATCTGCTGGCCAACACCCTTTGTCTTAAAGAGGCCGCCGTGTCCCAGAAGCTTATCAATCTTTACATGCTCCTGATTGAGAAGGATATCCAGACCTACACGCATGGCACCAAGGCAGGTGTAAAGATTGTTTCTCATAAAGTTTGCCAGTGTAAATTTACTCTCAGGAGAACGTACAAACAGTGGACGTCCCTCTTCAAAACCGGTCATATGCTCGCCGGAGAAATAACAGTAGGAAAGAAGTCCACCACAGTCCGGATCCCCTTCCAGGGCTTTGTTATAAAGAGTTCCGAACAGTTTGTTCATATCCACTTTCATACCCATGGCTTCCGCAAATTCCTTAAACACATTTACCCATGCGTTCAGATCCGAAGTACAGTTGTTGGAATGGGCCATGGCAACCGGATCTCCTGCCGGAGTGGTGACCATATCAATCTCTTTGTACGGTTTGGAAAGAGCCTTTTCCAGGACAATCATGGCAAATACGGATGTTCCTGCAGAAACATTTCCGGTACGCTGACGGACACTGTTTGTGGCAACCATACCGGTTCCTGCGTCTCCCTCAGGCGGACACATCGGAATTCCGGCTTTCAGCGTTCCGCTTACATCCAGAAGTTTTGCGCCTTCCTCAGTAAGAACTCCGGCATCCTGACCTGCAACCATGACTTCCGGCATAATGTTACGGAGTTTCCATGGGAATCCATAAGATGCAACCAGCTCATCAAACTTCTGCACCATCTCTTCGTTATAGTCCTTTGTCTCGCTGTCGATCGGGAACATACCTGCCGCATCACCGATACCAAGAACTCTTTTTCCGGTGAGTTTCCAATGCACATAGGCTTCCAGAGTGGTGATATAATCGATATCTTTTACATGCCCCTCACCGTTAAGGATCGCCTGATACAGGTGTGCGATGCTCCATCTCTGAGGGATATTGTAATGGAAAAGCTCTGCCAGCTTCTCAGAGGCTTCTCCCGTGATATTGTTTCTCCAGGTGCGGAACGGGACCATCAGCTCTCCCGCTTTATTAAACGGCATATATCCGTGCATCATGGCACTGACACCGAAAGCACCTACGCTTGTCAGTTCCACGCCATATTTTTCCCGGACATCTTTTGCCATATCCTGGTAACTGCCCTGGAGACCTTTCCAGATCTCCTCCAGGCTGTATGTCCAAATACCATCCACATACTGGTTCTCCCATTCATAGGCTCCGGATGCGATGGGCTGGTTCTTATCATCCACCAGAACTGCCTTGATCCTTGTGGAACCAAACTCAATACCAAGAGCCGTGCGATTCTCAAGAATTGCTGTTTTTGCCTCATTTACTCCCATTGTAAAAAACCTCCCATATTATTTGCTGAAATACATGCTGTTCCATCTCAGCTCATTCTGCAGATTCCGGATCGTTGTATCGCCATCAATATAAACCGCTTCAATACCCATAGCTGCTGCCCAGTCACCCATCTGCTCTGCAGTAAGGTCATAGGTAAATGCAGTGTGATGTGCGCCGCCGGCAAGGATCCATGCTTCTGCTGCTGTGGAAAGATCCGGCTTCGGTGTCCAGAATGCAGTACCTACCGGAAGTGCAGGCATCGGCTTCTCTGTTTTCTTACACTCAACCTCATTGATCAGCAGACGGAAACGGTCACCAAGGTCAACCAGGGATGTTGCGATTCCAGGACCTGTCTTAGAAGTAAATACCAGTCTTGCAGGATCTTCACGATCTCCCATGGAAAGCGGGCATACACGCATGCTGACCTTGCCATCAGCAACGGATGGGCAAACCTCCAGCATATGTGCCTCAAGGATTCCCTCTTTACCAGGTACCAGGTTATAAGTGTAATCCTCCATAAAAGATGTACCCTTGGCGTCCTTTTTGCCGGCTGCCATGATCTTCATCAGACGGACCATAGCTGCTGTTTTCCAGTCGCCCTCGCCACCGAAGCCGTAGCCTTTTTCCATCAGTCGCTGGATCGCAAGTCCCGGAAGCTGTTTCAGGGCGCCCAGATCACCGAAGTGTGTTACGATAGCCTGATAGTTTTTCTCCTCAAGGAAACGCTCAAAACCGATCTCGATCCCTGCCTGGACTGCTACATGCTTCTTAAATTCCTCAGGGTCACGTCCATCCAGAATCATGTCATATTTATTATAATATTCTTCTACCAGAACATCAATATCTCCCTGGCTTACGTCCTGTACATATTCTGCGATCTCGTTAACCGGATAAGCATCGATCTCCCATCCGAATTTCATCTGAGCCTCAACCTTATCGCCCTCTGTTACAGCTACGTTTCTCATATTGTCGGCTACACGGCATACACGGATATGGCTGCTCTCCATGATACCAACTGCAGTACGCATCCAGGATGCCAGACGCTCCTGGACCTTTTTGTCTGCCCAGTGTCCTGCAATGACTTTTCTCTCGATTCCCATGCGGGTTACCATATGGCCAAACTCACGGCCGCCGTGTGCGGACTGGTTCTCATTCATAAAGTCCATATCAATGGTGTCATAGGGGATTTCCACATTGAACTGTGTATGAAGATGGCACAGCGGTTTGCGATACTCTTTAAGGCCAAGGATCCAGGATTTTGCCGGGGAAAATGTGTGCATCCACGCGATCACGCCGGCACAGTTTTCATCTGCATTGGCATCATTAAAGGTTTTACGGATCAGCTCATTTGTGATCAGCGTTGGTTTCCATACAACCTCAAACGGAAGTACACCGGATTTATTCAGTTCCTCTACGATGATCTTTGAATGCTCGGCTACCTTGCGGAGACATTCATCTCCGTAAAGATCCTGTGAACCTGTGCAAAACCAGAATTTATAATCTCTTCCTGTTTTCATGTGAAAGATCCTCCTTAAAATAAAATTAATATCATATGCATAACATTCCTGAAAATCTGCAGCCCATTTCTGCTGCCAACATGCGTCCGATCTTTTGAAATGTTATAAGGCTCTCTGTAAGCTATATTGCTTCATTTTCTAATAAAACGATCTGATAAAACGGTTATGTATCTGTGCTCATGCCCCTGCTTTCACGCTGCTGCCCCGTATGATCAGTTCCGGACGGATCAGACGTTCTACGGTACTTTCTTCATCAGGCACACCGCCTAGCTTTTCCAGGAGAAGCTTTGCCGCCATCTCTCCCAGTTTTTCTTGGGGATGGGTGATAGTGGTAATGCCCTGTCCCTGTCTTGCATATAGTGAATTATCATAGCCGGTTACCGCAACATCTTCCGGGATCTTTTTGCCCTGACGTTCCAGTTCTTCCATTACCTGGACAGCAATCTGGTCGTTGTAGCACACGATCCCATCCGGAAAGCTGTTCTGTCGGACCATGTTCCGGACCATAAGAGCCGGCTTTTTTCGCCGGTCCTCGGTGTGAAACCAGACCACCTTATCCGGATCATAGGCAATTTCATGCTCCTGCAAAGCCTTCACATAGCCCTTATGCCGTTCGATTCCCTGACGGTCATCTGCCTTGAAAAATCCCGCGATGTTGCGCCTGCCGGAGTCCAGGAGATGTTTTGTCACAAGATAACCGCCTCCTGCGTCATCCATGAGGATGTGGGGCTTTTCCTGCATCTCCGTATACAGTCCCTGGATAAAAATATAGGGGATCTGATACTTGTCCAGTGTTTCGTACAGGCTTACATGTCTGCACAACAACTCACTTTTGCTGGGTTCGATGATCAGTCCGTCAATTCCCTTGCTGATCAGCTCTTCCAGGAATCTTGCCTCCTTCTGGCGGCTGTTTCCTGTATTTTTCAGGATGATACTGTACCCGTTATCGGACAGCACCTCATCGATTCCCTGGATCAGCCTTGGAAAAATATAATCCGAGATATATGTAGTCACCACTGCGATGTTTCCGGTCCCGTGAATCTGACGGAGCACATCCGCACAGAAGGTTCCTTTTCCCTGAAAGGATTCTATGTATCCATCTCCTGCCAGGATCCCCAGAGCCTTTCGCACCGTATGCCTGCTCAGCCCATAGCGTACACTGAGCTGGTTTTCAGAGGGAAGCTTCTCACCCGGACGGATCTTTCCGGAAAGAATGTCTGTTTTCATTTCTTCCATCAGTGCATAATATTTTGCTTTTCCGTTTTCTGCCATAAGCTCCTCCCTTCGTTTGTATTTTGATCTGTATTTATCCTGTTCGTTTCATCTGTAATTATTTTATAACTTGTATATACATGCGAACAAGTTGTTTTTATTATTTATCAAAAGTTCCATATAAAGAAAGGCCGAAACACCCTCCCCATTCTGGTGTTCCGGCCTTTCTATGCCGCCTTGCATATTTATTTCAAAGTTTTTGCTGCTTTCCGATCATTTCCTGCCTTAGCGGTACATCTTCATATAATCCCCATGTGCCTCGATCAGCTCATCACACATTGCCTGGATGTCTTTGATGTTCAGCTCTGCACCTGTGTGCGGGTCCATCATGGCTGCCTGACAGATTTTCTGGCGGTCTTTGGTCACTGCTGCCTCAATAGCAAGGAGCTGCGGGCTGACATTGGATGAATTCATAGCTGCCAGCTGTGTAGGAAGCTTGCCCACTTTTACCGGATGTACACCGGTTCCGTCGATATAGCATGGAACCTCTACGCAGGCATCCGGCGGAAGGTTGTCAATGTAACCGTTGTTAAGAACGTTTCCACCGATCTTGTATGGTGTGTTTGTAACAACAGCCTCCATGATGTAGGACGCATACTCTTTGCTTCTCTCATGTCCTATCTTGCCATCTTTCAGGATATCCTCGCGCTCTTTTTCCCATCCTTCGATCTGTTTGATACATCTTCTCGGATATTCGTCAAGCGGAATATTGAACTCCTCGATCATCTCCGGATATTTGGATTTAATGAAGAACGGATTATACTCTGCATTGTGCTCACTGGACTCTGTGCAGTAGTATCCAAGATGACGGATGTACTCGTAACGTACCATATCCTCATGCTTCTCGCCGGAGGTATTCTTCTCCTCGGCGATTCTGCGGATCTCCGGGTACAGGTCGTTTCCGTCTTTGTCATGGATCTCAAGAAGCCATGCCATGTGGTTGATACCTGCGATCAGCTCTGTACGTCCCTCAAGCTTGTCTTCCATTCCCATTCCCTCAAGAAGTTTCTGGGAGCAGACCTGAACGCTGTGGCAGAGACCTACGGTGCGGATCTTTGTGAAACGCTGCATATAGCCGGTGAGCATTGCCATAGGGTTGGAGTAGTTCAGGAACAGAGTGTTCGGGCAGACCTCTTCCATATCCCGTGCGAACTCTTCCAGAACCGGAATGGTACGAAGTGCACGCATGATACCACCAATTCCCAGGGTATCTGCGATAGTCTGTTTGATGCCGTATTTCTTCGGGATCTCAAAGTCTGTTACTGTACATGGCTCATAACCGCCTACCTGAATGGCATTGACTACGAAATCTGCATCGCGAAGTGCATCTTTACGGTTCTCTGCACCGAGATATGTTTTGATCACTGCGCGATCCTCATTTACGTTGTGGTTGATGGCACTTAAGATAATCCTGGAATCCTCCAGTCTCTTCTCGTCGATATCATAAAGTGCGATCTCGCTCTCGCGAAGTGCCGGTGTGCACATACAGTCGCCAAGTACATTTCTTGCGAAAACCGTGCTTCCAGCTCCCATGAATGTAATTTTGATCATGTTCGTTTCCTCCTGCTTTCTTTGTTGGATCTCTTATCCGGAATTGTTATATTTTTCTTTAAAATTCCTGATTTTCTGCTATTTCTGCGGTGCAGTCCCGCTTCGTTTTCTTTGTGATCTTATCATACTACCAGAAACTTGTTTAAAATATGTACTTTGATGTTAATAATTGTTGTTTTGTTGCATGAGATACCTGGAAGTAATTTTCTATAACATTTCTTATGACATAAAAAACTCTCTGCCCGATACCAGAATTTTATATATTCTGGCACAGACAGAGAGTTTTTTTCTTCGTGAAATATATCACAGAATCAGTCCTCAGATTCCGTATAATCCCCTTTTTTCCCCTTCACTACAAGTTTTCTCTTTTCTTCCTTGTATTCTCTCGGACTTCTTCCTGTTCTTGCCTTGAATACCTTGGAAAAAGCCAGCGGATCTCCATACCCTACTTTTGCAGCTACTTCACTGACCTGAATATCTCCGTTTTTCAGAAGAGTCTTTGCCTTCTCGATGCGAAGATTCATAAGATATTCCTGCGGCGAGCATCCGAGGCTTTTTTTAAACGAGCTGGTAAGATAGCTCCGGTTGACACCAATGCGGTCTGCCAGCTCATTGATCTTCAGACGCTTGTCAAAGTTGGCTGCAATGTAATCCACTGCCTGCTCCACATAAACGGAATTGGGATATCTGTGGGATGGAAGAAGCTTGCCTTCTCTCAGACATGCATCCCGGTTATCTGTGATCAGGTCAGAAAAAAGAAGCAGCAGAAGTCCGTTCCGTTTCAGCTCATTTTCAAAAACGAGCTTGTTGGTCTGGACCATTGCATCAATATATTTTGCAGCATTTTCCATACAGTGGATCCTTCGGACCGGATTTTCCCGGCTGAAGCCGCTTACATGGATCACTTCCTCCGCAGTCATTCCCTCAAATCCTACCCAGCGATATGTCCAGGGATTGTCCATGTCTGCCTCATA
Organism: Blautia luti; assembly: GCF_013304735.1. Classification (GTDB taxonomy): domain Bacteria; phylum Bacillota; class Clostridia; order Lachnospirales; family Lachnospiraceae; genus Blautia_A. The sequence continues at coordinate 7,433 of NZ_JAAITI010000034.1, read as the reverse complement.
CCAGGCCTCCACACTGGATGGGATCAGAAATGCTTCTCCACCTGTCAGATGATACTGATGGCCATCCATCTCAAAAACTCCGCTTCCGGATTCCACGATATGAAGTACATGAGAGATCCTGTTATTTGGTCCAAATCGATGTCCCGGATCGCATTTTTCCCATCCACAATAAGTAAGACAGAGATCCACCGCACCTTTCTTTAAATTCTCCAGACATTTAAAGCTGTCCGAGCTTGTAAAACCAACTGTATGAAGCAACTTGTCACCTCCCTGATGTCATATATTATGTTTCTGCCTGTGAGCTGCTTCGCCACCCAATAACAGGCCGCCATATCCGGCGGCCTGTTATTTTTCTGGTCAGGCGAATGTTTTTTCTGCAGATAATTTTTATTCCATCATTTACAGAAATCAGTCCTCTGCTTCAATTGTATACAATACAGAATGGAAATCACCGTTTGTCTTATTGCAGTAGTCACGATCAACCGGGATTCCTGCATACATCAGCTCATTTCCGTAAGCTTTCAGGCACTTATCTTCCCATTTTACTTTGTAAAGCTGATCCTCGTCAAGACCCTTGAAGCGCAAACGCATCCAGGAAGCATTGACCTTGTTCAGTCTTTCATAGTATCCGGCAACTGCCTGTTTTTTGTCTCTGGAAACAACCATCCATGCAGTATCATTTCCTTCGAACGGGCTTAAGATACGGTAGAAATCACCCTCCACCTGGATCAGGTCACGATGTTCCTTCATGAATTCCACCTGTGCCTTTACCTCTTCGATCTCTTCGGCACTTAAAAGGTTCAGATCCAGCTCATAGCCAAAGGTTCCGAAATATGCCACATTTGCTCTTGTGGAAAGCGGTGTGGTACGGTGCAGCTGATGATTCGGTACTGCTGATACATGAGATCCCATGCTGACGATGGGGTAAACGAAGGAAGTACCATACTGGATCTTTTCTCTCTCAGCAGCATCGGTATCATCACTGGTCCATGTCTGTGGTGCAAAATACAGCATTCCCGGATCAAATCTTGCTCCGCCGCTTGCGCAGGATTCAAAGAGGATGTCAGGGAATCTCTCTGTCAGTCTTGTATACAGCTCATATACACCAAGGATATATTTATGCATAGTCTTGCCCTGATCTGCTGCAGATGCGCCGCGGCTGAAAGGCTCGGACATGTAGCGGTTCATATCCCATTTAATGTAGGAAATGGAAGATTCCTCGATAACCTTGGAGATGGAATCATAAATAAAATCCACAACCTCAGATCTGGAAAAATCAAGAACGTGCTGATGTCTTGAGTGGGACTCAAAACGATCCGGTGCTCCGATGAGCCAGTCCGGATGTGCTCTGTAGCAGTCGCTGTTCTTGTTTACCATCTCAAGCTCTACCCAGAGACCAAATTTCAGGCCCATCTCCTCGATCTTACGGGAAAGTCCGGAAATTCCGTTTGGAAGCTTATTCTTATTTACGGACCAGTCGCCAAGGCCCTGGTAATCATCGTTTCTGGTTCCGAACCATCCGTCATCCAGAACGAAAAGCTCTACCCCAACCTCTTTGGCTTTTTTTGCAATATTGAGGATTTTTTCCTCATCAAAATCAAAATAGGTTGCCTCCCAGTTATTAAGAAGGATCGGGCGTGCATGATTTCTCCATTTTCCGCGCATCAGGCGGTCACGGTACAGTCTGTGGTAAGCCTGGCTCATTCCGTTTAAGCCCTTATCGCTGTATACCATAACAACCTCCGGAGTCTGGAATTCCTCATCTCTGGAAAGCTCCCAGGAAAAGCTCTGAGGATTGATTCCCATCATAACTCGTGTCATCTCGTAGGTGGAAACCTCAACCTGTGCAAGGAAGTTTCCGCTGTACACAAAGCTGAAGCCGAAAACCTCGCCTGTATCTTCTGTTGTATGAGGACGCTTCAGCGCGATAAACGGATTCTGCTCAGAGCTGGAGCCGGTTCCTGCAAGACTCTGTACAGCCTGTATACCCATCTCAAGTTTGCGTGTTTTTACATAGCGCTCACGTGCCCATGCACCGGAAAGATGGATCATCTCATAATCCATATCCGGGAACTCCACTGCTGCACTCATCACGTTCTCAAGACGGATCTTCTGATCCCCTTTCTGAACAAGGCGTGCACTTCTGGTGACCACCGGGTAATCCTCATATACGGAATATGTAAGAACAAGGTCTGTGTCCATCACAGAATCATGAAGTGTAATGTCCAGAGATGTTGCCTCTTCCTCGTTCTCTGTGTAGGTTGCCGGAAGACCGGCAAGCTTCTTCTTGCCGCCGTAAATCTCATGAGAAACATATTTGAAATCTACGATCTCGCTTCCGTTCTCCTGACGAACAGTAAGGGCAGGATTTCTGTAATCACCGGTTCCGTAAACAGGATACTCCTGTTTGGTATACTGCATGGAAAGAAGTCCCGGTTCCGGAACGCATACAGCCATCAGGGAACGCATGATCTCCTCGTGAAGATAACTGAAATCCTCTTTATCGCGGATAGCTTTTCCATAGTACAGATTCTCCATCTGGCCATTTTCCATGATACAGGTGATGTAGCTTAAATGTTTGTTATAAATGTGGAATGTCTTTGATCCCTCGTGAAATTTGATCGGCATAATTTTCTCCTTTTTTCGTTTACTGCGGATAAAAATATCCGCCTCTTTCCTTAAGAATCATCAAATAACTGTGCATTTTGGCATTTGCTTCGATAAAAATACCGCTGACAACCTCAATAACCAAATCCTCAGTTATATACATTGTCAGCGGTCTTGTATTACCTTATGTAATATTTCTGATTACAGTTTTCCACCGCTGGTAGCAATACCTTCGATAAACTGTTTCTGGAAGATCATGTAGATCACGATCATCGGAATGCAGGCGATCAGAGATGCAGCCATCAGTTCCGGGAATTTGGATACATACTGGCCCTGCATCTTTGCAAGTGCGGAAGAAAGCACCAGCATATCCTTATCTGTATTAACGATCATCGGCCACATCAGATCTTTGAATGCGAATACAGCTGTGAAAATTCCAAGTGCGACCATACTGGATCTTGTAAGTGGTGCCATGATGTAAAGGAAGGTCTGACCGATGTTACATCCGTCAAGTCTGGCAGCCTCCTCCAGATCCTTCGGCAGTCCCATATATCCCTGTCTCAGAAGGAAGGTACCGAATGCAGTAACAATACCTGGGAATACAAGGGCAAAGATCGTATTCAGCATACCCATCTTGCTGACCATCAGGTACTGCGGGATGATGAAGATCTGTACCGGAACCATCATCTGGAACAGTACAAGACTGAAGCAGAGATCACGGCCCTTGAAGTTCAGTCGTCCAAATGCATAGCCTGCCATAGTTGCTGTAAGAACCGCACACACTACTCGGAAGAAGATCAGAAGCAGTGTATTCTTGTACAGAAGCAGGAAGTTCATGTTATTGATAACAGAAATAAATGCGTCTTTTCTCCATATTTTCGGGAAAATGGTGAAAGGATCTACAGATGTTGCTTCCGTTACAGTTTTAAAAGCTGTCAGGATCATCCAGATAAATGGCACAAGCATCGTTATGGACACAATGATCAGTATGACATGTATTAAAATAGTGGTTAATTTCTTTTTTGTTTCCATACTATCCATGGTTAATCCCCCTTTTTAGTTGTAGAATACCCATTTCTTCTGACCGATCATCTGGAATACTGTCAGGATCATGGTGATAATAAGAAGTACTACTACGATCGTAGCGCCGTATCCCATGTTCTTATTGATAAATGCATATTTATAGAACAGGTAAACCAGTGACTGAGTCTTGGTAAGTGCCGGGTTTGACTTGTCAATAACCATATAGATCAGGTCGAATACCTGAAGGGATCCGATCACACGGGTAACAAGTACGAAGAAAATGGTTGGTGAAAGAAGCGGGACCGTGATGTTAAAGAATGCATTCACGCCTGTTGCACCGTCAATGGATGCTGCTTCATAATAATCTCTCGGGATTTCCTGAAGTCCTGACAGGAAAAGAACCATATTGTAACCGATGATAGACCATACACCGATGATCGCAACTGCAAATACTGCAATTTTCGGATTAGAAACCCAGTTTACATGAACATGGAAAACGTTATTGATAAGACCATAATCAGAGTTGAACAGCCATCTCCATACCATGGCTACCGCTGCCGGAGCTGCTACCATCGGAAGGAAGATGATGGTTCTGTAAATAGAACGGCCCTTCATCTTTCTGTTAAGAAGTACTGCAAGAACAAGTGCGATGACAATGGAAAAAGGGACCTCCACGATCGCATATTTGAATGTGTTGATCAGTGCCTGCCAGATCTCTTTATCTGCAAAAACCTTCTGGTAGTTCTGTAAACCGATAAAGATATTTCCTTTACCAAAATCTCCTGTCTTGAAAAAGCTCTGGTAAATAGTCTGGAAGATCGGAATGATGTTCAATACGATCAGTCCGATTGTTGTTGGGAGAATAAACAGCCAGCCCCAGAGGAACTCACTGCGCTCTCTCTTTGTCCGTGCCTGTGACTTGGTAGTTTTAGCCATAAGAATCACTCCTTCTATTCCTTCTATGTATGAGGCCGCTGCACCTGAGTGCGGCGGCCCCTCTCATTACTGCACTTAATTATCGGTGTTTCTTAATGCTTACTCCTCAGCCAGCTTCTCGTTCATCTGATCAGCCATCTGCTTGCAAGCCTCTTCCATTGTGATGTCGCCTGTGTATACGCCTTTAAGGATCTCGTTGTCCTCGTTCTCCCATGTTACAGTAGATTTGGAGTATGGACGGATCTCCATGTCATCCATCATGTTCAGATAAGCCTGAAGGTTGAAGTCTGCGGATTTAGCCCATGCATCAGATGTATCTTTGTATGCACTCATTGTAACACCAAGCTCAGCCTGTTTCTCCTGAGCCTCTTTGGATCCGAGGTACTCGATCAGCTGCCAAGCTTCGTCTGTGTGCTCACCGGAAGCAGATGCTGCCCATCCAAGTCCGTTATATGAGGAAGCTCTTCTGCCTGTCTCAGCGTTTTTAGGAAGCTCTACACAATCACAGTTAGCTGCTGTGTACTCGTTCTCTTTAAATGCTGCAAGCATCCAGGAGCCCTGGCATGTCATAGCGATCTTGCCAGCCTCGAAAAGTACGTCCTCGTTGTTCTCAGACATTGTCTCAAGAGACGGGATCACGCCATCCTTGATCCATCCTTCCAGTGTCTGCATAGCTGCGATCGTCTTCTCATCATCCCAGCCGGATTTTGTCTTGTCATCGCTGATGATGTATCCGCCGTTATCATAGATCAGGTTGTAGTATCCGGCCTGGTTGTTATCATTTCTCATTCCGAGACCGTACTGGGAACCATCATCCTTAGTAAGCTTCTTAGCTGCCTCTGTAACATCATCCCATGTCCAGTCAGCTGTCGGATAATCAAGTCCTGCCTCGTCAAATAATGTCTTGTTGTACCAGAGAGCGATTGTATCTATATCCTTCGGTACTGCATAATATTTATCATCGTATGTATACAGTCCCCAGATATCCTCCGGATAGTTCTCCGGATCGATCAGATCGCTGTCTTTGATCTTATCGGTCAGATCAAGAAGCATATCGTTGGACATGTATCTCTGACTCTCGTTGGAGTGCATCCAGAATACGTCCGGAAGGGAACCACCCTGTGCACCGGCCTCGAGCATTGTCCAGTACTCATCCCATTTAACAACGGAGATCTCTGTCTTGATTCCTGTCTTCTCTGTGAAGTCTGCGAGAATTTCTTTGATTCCCGGCTCCTGGTTGGTGTCCCAGATGGATACGGAAAGTGTAACATCGTCGCCCTTGGCATATACCGGAACTGCTGTCATTACCATGGCACCTGCTAACAATAATGCTGCTACTCTTTTGAAATTCATAACTTCTTCCTCCTTTTAAATCTTTCTTATTTTCCCTCTTTCTTTGGTCAGTTTTTATATTTTTTCACGTCTCTGACCGTTGATATTATTATAATTGCACATGGAAAAATGATAAATGGATTATTGTCATTTCAATATGGAAAAATGTTACTTTTTATTCATTTTATCCATTTTTTGTTCATACTTTGTTAATTATTCGTCATTTTTATATGTTTTCTTTCATTTCTTACATATATTTTCATATTTTTCACTATTTATGAGCATATTTTGGCACCCATTTATTTCCTTGTAGCAAAACCAACATTTTTACATATCTGTTTTTGTATGTTTTTACTAACTCAGCACATGTATAAATGTCATTTTCCGAAAAACACACTTTTCCTTTCCTAACATAATTCCATGCGTGCCATCATTTTCACATGTGCACGCAAAGTTCCATGTTTTTTTTGTACAGTCCCATAAAACGTGCTGTATCCTCCATTTTTCCCGCAAAAATCCCCATCAATATCGTTTTTTTCACAGTCAGATGGATATTTATATTTACGATCCATATTCTCTGTGAGGCGTATTACTGTTCACCCTGTAACCGGCAACACGCTTCGTGATACGCTGGATGCTTATCTGCGTTCCCTCTCTTTACACACAATCAAAAACTGTGCTAAGATTAGCTGTATCGGACTTTCCCCATATGGTCCGTTTTTCATTTCTACATTTCTATATAAGGAGGTATTTCGTTATGAATCTTTTAAATGAAGATAATGTCGTCCATGTATTTCTCAACAAGCTGGGTGACATCGTGATCGCCAATCTTCTTTTTATTCTCTGCTGCATCCCCGTGATCACCATCGGGCCGTCACTGACTGCCCTTTATCACTGCATGATGCGTACAGTAAAAGGAAATAACAACGGCACAACAAAAACATTTTTCAGAGCTTTTAAGGAAAGCTTCAAACAGTCACTGATCATATGGCTGCTGATCCTTGCTGCCGGAGCCATGATCATCCTGAATATCCGCTTTCTGCTCCATGCAGAAGGAAGCGCTGCACATATGCTGTTTTATCTTTCTGTGGGAGTTCTGACTCTGCTGATAATTTTTACTTTATACATATTCCCGGTGATCGCAACCTTTGCCAATACACTGGGGGCACTTTGCAGAAATGCATTTCTGCTGGCGTTTATGCATTTCCCCACAACGATCGCCATTGCGGTGATCACGATCTTTCCATTATATATGACCTATCTCGATGCAAAGCTGCAGCCACTTTACGCATGCTGCTGGTTTTTCTTTGGATTTGGACTTGTAGCTTTTATAAATTCGATGCTGTTGTATCGATTTTTTAAGAAGCTGCTTCCTCCGGAGGAGGATATTTCGCTTTTGTGATAAAAGCGTAGGGAAAATTGTTTTTAATTTTTGATAATAAAGTTTTTGGCTTTTCAAAGCTGTGGAAATGTGAATATATACTGGTGGGGCGATGGATTCTACGGTGCTGGCAATGTAACGTTACGCCGATTTA
>NZ_JAAITI010000033.1 GCF_013304735.1 Blautia luti | reverse complement strand
GCATAAGCAGTCAAGGCAGATAGCCAATGCTTATGATTGTGTATGTATAGAAGATCTGGATATGAAAGCAATGTCACGATCGCTGAATTTTGGAAAATCTGTTTCAGATAATGGCTGGGGAATGTTCACAACATTTTTGAAATACAAACTGGAGGAACAGGGTAAGAAGCTTGTGAAGGTGGATAGATTTTTTGCAAGCAGTCAGACCTGTTGTGTTTGTGGTTACAAAAATGCAAAAACGAAAAATCTTGCCCTGAGAGAGTGGGATTGCCCGCAATGTGGAACTCATCATGATAGAGATGTAAATGCGGCGATAAATATCAGAAATGAGGGAATGCGTTTGGTAATTGCATGACATTAACATAACACAACCGTGGGACACACGGGGATAGCTCGCTTATGCTTAACACAGTAGTGCTATCGAACGAGAACCAAACTTGCCGAGGATGGGAAGCCCCCACCTCTATAGGTGGGGGAGGATGTCACTGGGGAGATCAAGGCCTTTGAGGGGTGGAAGAAGAACTGAGAGGGAATCAGCTGGATTTACAGAAAAATGGTTTCATGGTATCATAGTTTCAGAAAGAAACGGATACTGTGAGGCCATTTTTGATAAGAGGGAGAGAAACCGAATGGGAAGTTATCTGAATCCGGGCGGTGGAATGTTTAAAGCCTGTCTGCGGTCAAAAATTTATGTGGATAAAAGCGGGTTGATCGCAAAAACAAATGAAGTACTGGGAACAGAGCAGCGTTTTGTCTGCGTGAGCAGACCGCGACGTTTCGGAAAATCCATGGCTGCTAATATGTTGGCTGCATACTATGGCCGAGGTGAAGATAGTACAGAACTGTTTTCTGATCTCAGGATCCATACAGATAAAAGCTTCCGGGAAAATCTGAACCAGTATGATGTGATCCGGATCAACATGCAGGAATTTTTAAGTGCTGCACCGGACATGGACGAGATGCTGAAGCTTCTTCAGAAACGTATTCTCAGGGAGCTGAAGATACAGTATCCGGATTATATTGACAGTGATTATCTGGTCTTTGCCATGCAGGATGTTTTTGCATATACCAGACATCCTTTCGTGATCCTGATCGATGAATGGGATTGTATATTCCGTGAATTTAAACAGAATATGGAAGCACAGAAAAAATATCTGGATTTTCTGCGTGTATGGCTGAAGGATCAGGAATATGTGGCATTAGCCTATATGACCGGAATCCTCCCGGTGAAAAAATATGGTTCACATTCTGCATTAAATATGTTTACGGAATATTCCATGATCAATCCAAGAGAAATGGCTGAGTTTTTCGGATTTACGGAAGATGAGGTAAAAGACCTCTGCAGTCAGTATAAACGGAATTTTCAGGAGGCACAGGCATGGTATGATGGCTATGAGCTGGTAGCCATAGAGGATGGAAGAAAGAAGACGTATTCCATGTACAGCCCGAAATCTGTGGTGGATGCCATGTTAAGTGGAATTTTTGACAATTACTGGAATCAGACAGAAACCTATGAAGCCCTGAAAGTTTATATCCGTATGAATTATGATGGCCTGAAAGATGCAGTGATAAGAATGTTGGCAGGCGATAAGGTTCAGATCAATACAGGAACTTTTTCCAACGATATGACAACGTTTCAGGGAAAGGATGATGTATTGACACTTCTGGTGCATCTGGGGTACTTAAGTTATCACTGGCCGGATAAGACGGTGACGATTCCAAATAAAGAGGTATCCCAGGAATATATAAATGCCATCAGCACAATGGACTGGAAAGAAGTGATACAGTCCGTTGAGACATCCAGAAAACTTCTGGAAGCATTGTGGAATCTGGATGGAGAAGCGGTGGCGAGGGGAATCAATCAGGCTCACAGAGAAATTTCGGTTCTTCAGTATAATGACGAGAATTCTTTAAGCTGTACCATCAATCTGGCGTTTTATTTTGCCAGAGAGTATTATACGATTATCCGGGAACTGCCAACAGGAAAAGGATTTGCAGACATCTGCTTTATCCCAAGAAAGTTATACGCAGACAAACCGGCAGCAGTCATTGAACTGAAATGGGACAAAGATGCTTATGGAGCCATATCACAAATTAAAGAAAAGCAATATGTAGATGCCCTGAAAGACTATCATGGAAATCTCCTGCTTGCAGGAATCAATTACGATAGAAAAACAAAGCAGCATACCTGTATAATTGAGCGGTATCATAAAGAATAAAATATACACAAATGGGAAAAAGCCTCCCCTGGATACGGAAATCTATCCGCGTTCAGGGGATTTTTTATGATGCAAAAATTATATTATAAACATAAAGATTTATACAACGAACATGTACGGATAAAATATACGATGCTATTGTATAGACAGTAACCAGTCATGCAGAAACAGAGCAAAATACAGAGAAAGAAGAATGCCTATGGAGAGCATAGCGGTTAAAAATCTGTACAAAAAATATAAGATCTCACAGCGACAGGAAGGCTTTGCCGGAATGGTGAAATACTTATTCCATCCTCAATATAAAGAGAAGGAAGCCGTAAAAGGAATTTCTTTTTCAATACAGCAGGGTGAATGCGTAGCTTTCCTGGGGGCAAACGGGGCAGGAAAATCAACGACTATTAAAATGCTTACAGGGATCATGAAACCGACAGAGGGAAAGATTTCCGTTATGGGAAATGATCCATTCAGGGAACGGCTCATAAATGCCGGGAAGATAGGCGTTGTGTTTGGTCAGAAGACACAACTGTGGTGGGATATTCCGGTAAAAGATTCTTTTGAACTGCTGCATAGTATTTATGAAATCCCGGACAATGTTTATGAAGAAAATCTGAATCTGTTTAAGAAAATTCTGGAACTGGAAGAATTTATAGACCAGCCGGCAAGAAAGCTGTCTCTCGGACAGCGAGTAAGGGCAGATATAGCAGCAGCTCTTTTACATGATCCGCCGGTTTTATTTCTGGATGAACCAACAATAGGGCTGGATGTGGCAGTCAAACAGAAAGTATATCAGTTTTTACAATACATAAATAAAGAAAAAAAGACCACGATTTTGCTGACGAGCCATGATCTGAAAGATATGGAATGGTTGTGCCGGAGACTTATCATTCTGGAAAAAGGAGAAATTTTATTTGATGATGAAATAACAAAAATTTTTGATAATTATCCGGAAGCAGAAACATTGGAAGAAATTATTATTGAACTGTTCAATGGAAATACGAAGAAGTAACCGTCTGATTTTGTTTTTCTGAGGAGAGCAAATATGAGAAAATATCTGGCACTGATAAAAGGCGGATTTCTGGAAGGAATTGCTTATAAAGAAAACTTTCTGACAGGATTGCTGGCAAATTTTGTTCAGGTTGTAGTTTTTTACTATGTATGGAAAAGTATTTTTTTATATCATACGGAGATTAATGGATATACATGGGAAATCATGAAAAAGTATGTAATTGTTTCTTTTTTATGTAACAGTACATTTTCTTTTGGATTTGAAATGCAGACGGCCAACAGTATTATCAGTGGAAATATAATCACAGATCTGTTAAAACCGCTGAGTTACCGAAGTTTGACTTTCTTTAAAGCTGTGGGAACAGCAGGAATGGAATTTTTGATCACATTTTTATGGTGCGGTACTTTTCTGGTAATGTGTAACGGAATGCAGAATATAGAGGTGTGGCGAGTTCTCCTTCTGCTTTTCTCCATACTTTTGGGAATGGGAATCAAATTTAACATCCAGTATATATTTTCCATGTTCTGTTTTTATACAGATAATGCGTATGGTGTTGTAAAAGGGAGAGAAGTTCTGACAAATTTCTGTTCAGGAGCTTTGGTTCCGCTGGCATTGTTTCCTGGATTTTTGCAGAAAATTGTTACGGTTATGCCTTTTTCCGGGATCGTATATATTCCATGCAGCATATTTGATGGAATATTTTGCTGGCAGAAATGCTGGGAAGCACTTTTGTTCCAGAGCGTGTGGAATGTAATATTATTTGCATTCGGAAGCATCTTATGGAAAAAAGCCTCTTCCGTTATCGCATTATATGGAGGTTAAAGATGGGCAGATACAGGAAATATTTCAAAATATACCGGAAGATGCAGGAAATGAATATAAAATCCCTAATGTATTATCGAGCGGATTTTCTGATGATGACATTTTTTACATTGCTGTCCCAGGTATCAAATCTGGCTGTTATTGGAATTATCTATACAAATATTCCCACAGTTGGCGGCTGGTCTGTATGGGAAATTTTATTGTTATATGGATATCTGTTATTTTCAGAAGGTTGGGTAAATTTTTTCTTTCAGGGTTCCTGGAAAATTGCACAGATGGTAAATAAATCAGAAATCGACCGGTTTCTCGTAAGACCGCTTCCGGCAGGAATGCAGATGGTAGCTTCCAGGATTGATTTTGACGGATTAAATAAAATGATCATAGCACTGGGAATATTGTCAGTTGGAATAAAAAACTGTAAAATAAACTGGACGATCATAAAAATCCTGTATTTTGTGGCATCTCTGCTTACAGCATCTATGATCCGTTTTTGCATGATCTGGATGGCAAGCTGTATGTCCTTCTGGATGCAGGGACCGAAAAATTCGTTAAATTATCTGGTCCTTTCTGTAGGAGAGATGGCGAAATATCCACTTATCATATACCCGGGATTACTGAAAGGAATCTTTGGATATATCATACCTTACGCATATATCAGCTATTATCCGGCGGGCTTTCTGTTAGGAAAAAGAGACATGCTGCCAGGATATCTGTTGCTGTTTCCTGTTTGCATAGGGATGCTGTGGTTATCGGCAGTGTGCCTGAAACGTGGACTGGGAAAATATGAAAGTGCCGGGAATTAAAGATCGTTTATGGGGGGGGGAGGTGAGTCCATGCTTGGAAGTAAAGATATTTTTCTGGATCGGGCAAAGCGGGAATTGTCGGTTATGCAGATGAACCACTGCGGTATCCAGGAATGTGAAAAAGGACATATGTGGCAGTTTCAGGCCAGGCCTTATCATCTGCTGCATTTTGTACTGCATGGGGAAGGGAGTTTAAAGATCTCAGGCAGAATGCTGAATGTACATGCCGGACAGGCATTTTTTATACCTGCAGGAATAGAAGGAAAATACATAGCTTCCCTGCAGAACCCCTGGAAATATGCCTGGATCGGATTTTATGCAGACAATGGAAATAAATTTATCGATCTTTTATTTGGAAAAAATGAGATCCTGGACCTGGCGCTTCCGGCTAAAGAACTGGAAAAAGAAATCCTGTCGATTTTGTCAGTGATGGATAAAAGACTTCAGGATGTGGCCATTTATCAGGAAGAAGATTTTCCGGGAGAGCAGTTTTTCTCCATACGGAATTTTTCCGCATCTCTGGAAGCAAACAGCAGAATGCTGCATCTTTTTGCCAGGCTGCTGGAAACACAGGGTGATATAAAAAAGCTGACAAAAGAAGAAAAAAATCTGGCAAAAGATGCAAAAAACTATATGGACCGCATGTACAGCAGGGATATCCGGATCCAGGATGTGGCAGGAATCCTCCATGTACATCCAAACTATCTCAGCACACTGTTCCGCCGGGAATACGACCAGTCACCACGGGAATATCTTCGTAAAGTGAGGATGAATCAGGCAAAGCTCCTGCTGGCAACCACAGAATATTCCATATCAGATATCTCATCAGATGTGGGATATACAAATCCGTTTCAGTTTTCGAAGGTATTCAAAAGCTGCTATGGGATTTCACCTACGGAGTATCGAAATATGAGACAATAAGAAACGGTTACTGTACAGAAATTATCAGTATAAAAGAAAAAAGGATGAGTAAGGGAGAAACCAAAGCATGGGAAAATTGATCATTCTCAGAGGAAACTCCGGAAGTGGAAAAACAACAGTAGCGAAAGCATTACAGAAAAAGCTAGGACGTAATACAATGCTGATATCACAGGATGAGGTCAGAAGAAATATGCTGTGGGTTGATGATGGCATAGATACAAAGGCTTTGCCGCTTATGGCAGAACTTTTACGATACGGAAGGGAACACAGCGAATTTTCTATCCTGGAAGGGATCATGTATGATGAATGGTATCGTTCGTTGTTTGAACTGGCAAATGAATTATATGGTTCAAATGTATACGCATATTATTTTGATCTGTCGTTTGAAGAAACCGTGAGACGACATAATACAAGAAACAGAGAATTTGGTGAAAAAGATATGCGCAGATGGTGGAGAGAAAAAGATTTTTCTTCAGTTCTCAGGGAACAGGCTATTACCTGCGAAATGGATACAGACAGTATTGTTGAAAAAATATACTCGGATTTGAACGCAGATCGCAAAGCGATTGCGTTCATGAGCATATAAAGTAAATGTAATACAAACATATTCAGACTGGCAGTATGATTGCAATCATGCTGCCTTTTTTGCTGCTTTCCAGTACTTTTACCTGTCCGTTATGCTGTCTGACAATTTCACTGACAAGTGCAAGCCCCAGGCCGGCACCTCCCATAGCACGGCTTCTTGATTTGTCTACACGGAAGAACGGGGTGAAGATTTTTTCCTGATATTCAGGAGGAATGCCGATTCCGGTGTCGGAGACTTCAAGAAAGACGTAATTGACAGAGGTGGATGTATCTGTTATTTCTTCGGAAGGATGGATATTTACGGTTACTTTTCCACCGGAGTGATTGTATTTGATCGCATTTTCCACAAGATTGTACACAGCGCGATACAGCAGCAGATAGCTTCCGGTAATAATGCAGTCCCCCTCCTGCTGGATCAGTTCAACATCCTTCTGTTCCGCTACAGAAGCTAGGTCGCAGAAAACCTCATCCGTCAGTGCTGCCAGTGAGATCCTTTCGGAACGTTCAACAGTCTGTACACCGGTCATATCCAGGAGGATTTCAGCCAGATGGGAAAGTCGCCCGGTCTGTTCCTGGAGCATGGAAAAAATCTCCTGATAATCCTTTAAAGCAGGTGTTTCTCTGCGGGCAAAGACCTCCAGATTTGTCTGGATAACGGCAAGAGGAGTCCTAAGCTCATGGGCTGCATTGGCAGAAAACTGCTTCTGTGCAGTAAAGGCCTCATCCAGGCGTGCAAGCATTTTGTTAAATGAAATTGTCAGGCGGGAAATTTCGTCATTGGTAGCAGGAACTTCAAGAGCCTCTGAAAGGTTCTGGACCTCTATTTGGTTTACCTCCTGGCTGAGTCTGCGAAGCGGAAGTAATGCCTGACGGCTGATAAAATAAGTGCAGATACTGCTGAGAAGGATGATGATCCCTGTTACCATGAGTCCTTTGGTGAGAAAAAGTTTTTTGGTCAGCTGCAGCTGATCGGAAAGCTCCGGAAATAAGACGGAGGGATCCATATTAAAGGTGATGGGAGCAGAATCTGTGTTATCGATCCGTATCATGTAATCTCCCAGATCCTCCATTCCGGCAACTGCGGACTGGCTGATAAAAAAATACATCAGAATGCAGGTGACTGTCATAAGCAGTGCGGTGATCAGTGTCAGACGCCATTGAAGAGATAGCTTTCCGGTTATTTTTTTCATTGTACATCCTCCGTTAAAATGTAACCCTGGCCGATCTTATTCTGTATCGGATCAAAGCCGAGAGCAGTGCGCAGCTTTTTTCGAAGAGAAGAAATGTGGACACGAATGGAATTGCTGAGACTGTTGACGCTTCCGTCCCAGATATGCTCGATCATTTCTTCCGGACTTATGATACGGTTCTGATGAAGAAGGAAATATTCCAGAAGAGAACTTTCCTTTCGGGTCAGAGAAAGGGGAAGTCCATCGACACTGGCCTTTCTTGTACGGGTATCAAAGCTGATACGTCCGCATTGCAGACATACGTCCTGCTGGATAAATTTCCTTCGTGTCAGACTTCGGATCCGTGCCTCCAGCTCTTCAAAATGAAAAGGCTTTGTGAGATAGTCATTGGCACCGAGATCAAGCCCTTCTACCTTGTCCTGGATCTGTCCTCTGGCAGAGAGGATCAAAACGGGAGTGGAAGTATCGGATTTCCGAAACTGGCGCAGGATTTCCAGACCATCAACGCCAGGAAGGTTCAGATCAAGAAGGATGAGATCATAATTTTCCACCAGACATAATTCCAGTCCTTCATCCCCGTCAAAACATGTGTCCGCTTCATAGCCATCCATACGAAGTCCCTCCGCAATAGACTGGCAGAGCTGCTTTTCATCTTCGATTATCAATATATGCATAGTAAATTCTCCTAAAAAACAGTTGATTTTGCTTTGTTATCTATAATATCATGTATAGCATAAAATTCCTGTAAATTTTTTTGTTTCTTAACAGAGATTTTATACAGGGGATGATATAGTAAGGCTACAGAGAACAAAATTTACATATAAAATATATGCTGGTTCCAGATATGGGCCGGTGATATCAGAAGGGAGAATATAAACAATGAAATTGAGAACACAGAAAATAACAGCACTTATGGCAGCAGCGGTATTAGGAATATCTGCATTAGGAAGTGTGCCGGTAACAGCGGCAGAGAGCACGGAAACAGCAGATATCGGAGAGGCAATGGCGGTGGATGGAGAGGCAGTTTCATCAGATCTGGTAGCAGGTACATTTAAGCCTTCCGACGTAACCTGCAAGGCACAGGATTCTTATGAATATCCGTTTCTGGGACTGAAGCTTTCACTTTCGAAGGAGCTGTTAAATCAGATCAAGGATCAGAGCATTGCAATGCTTACTACGGAAGATTTTGAGAATCAGACCAATGCAGTGACATATGCCTACGTAAGCTGGAGCAAAATGACAGAGGAACAGAAAAATGCCGAAATACAGAAGATGGGAACAGGATATGACGACTGGGTGGCAGGTCTGGACAGAATCGGTACAATTGGCGTTTATGACGAAGCTTCACAGAAAAAGCTGGATGAGATCACCGGCTGTACAGAGCATAAAGAGCTTGGAAGCAGCAGTGACGGGAAATACAAATATTATCTGAGCACCAACAAAGATGCAGATGAAAAGCTGACAAAGGAGCTGGAAAAGATCAAAACCGATATTACGGAAATGACACCGTATCAGAATATTTCCGTGTTTGACCAGCCACAGGATACCAGCAGCAACCCGGAGGATGTAAAATCTGTAGGAAAATTTGAAACAACAGGAATAGATGGAAAAACATATACAGAAAAAGTGTTCAGTGACTATGACCTGACGTTGGTAAATGTTTTTACAACCTGGTGCTCACCATGTGTAAAAGAGATTCCGGAACTTCAGGAGCTCTATAAAGAAATGAAAGAGAAAGGCGTCGGAGTAGCAGGTGTGGTGCTTGATACTACAGATGAAAAGGGAAATCAGGACGAGGAGGCTGTAAAAAAAGCTGGCATTCTTCAGGAAAAAACAAAAGCAGAGTATCCGTTCCTGATACCGGATACTACTATGATGAACGGCCGTCTGCAGGGGATTTCCGCATTTCCTGAAACATTTTTTGTTGACAAAGATGGAAATATTGTAGGCGATACCTATACAGGAAGCCATACACTGGACGAATGGAAGGAAATCGTGGAAAAAGAGCTTAAAAACGTTTCAAAGTAAAAGATGATTATTATGGAGAGTGGAAAAATGATTCGGAAAATAACAGAATCCAGGTGGATCGGACCTGCTCTGGCAGTTTTTGGAATTTTACTGATGATACTGGGAATCTGCAGAGGTGAGGTATCTGTAGTTTTTACAAAAGCGATCAACATCTGTATGGAGTGTATTGGCATTGGATAATAAGAAGATGAAAATAAATGAATGGCCGCGGCATGGGATCCAGGCATTGTGGGCGGCCCTTACAAACAGTCACATATCAGGCTTTGTGACTGGAAAGATCTATACCGGAAAAATGAAAAATGTCTGTGTTCCGGGGCTGAACTGTTATTCCTGCCCCGGAGCAAGAGGGGCCTGTCCCATTGGTTCCCTTCAGGCTGTGATCGGAAGCTGGAACTTCAAGATGGCATATTATGTAGCTGGATTTCTGATCTTTGTAGGAGCGCTGCTTGGAAGACTGGTGTGCGGATTTCTCTGCCCATTTGGACTGATCCAGGATCTGTTGAACAAGATTCCTTTTCCAAAGAAGATCCGGACATTTCGGGGAGACAAGCTTTTGAGAAAACTGAAATATGTGATCTTTCTTGTATTTGTGATCCTACTTCCCATGTTTGTAGTAGATATCATGGGCCAGGGAGCACCATATTTCTGCAAGCTGATCTGCCCGGCAGGAACGCTGGAGGGAGGTATCCCGCTGGTGCTGCTGAACAAATCCATGCGAAGTGCAGTAGGCTGGCTGTACATGTGGAAAAATACGATCCTGGTGATCACCATTATCTTATCAATTATGATATACCGGCCATTCTGTAAGTATATCTGCCCGCTGGGAGCTTTTTATTCGGTATTTAATAAAGTTTCCGTTTTTCGTTACAGAGTAGAGAAAGAAAAATGTGTTCACTGCGGAAAATGCAGAAATATCTGCCAGATGGAGGTTGATCCGACAGAGGATCCTAACAGTGCAGAGTGCATCCGATGTGGAAGGTGTAAAAAGATATGTCCGACACAGGCAATCCGGTGTGGTTTTGCAGGCAAAGATCAGACATGAATTACGTTAATTGACGAAAAATAGAATTTTCCTTATAACATTCAGTATCTGATGAATAGTACGGAAAACTGGAATGATTCAGAAAATTAGACTCAGCTCACTTTAAAAGTGAAAAAATAATTTGATAATTTCTTGACAAGTACTAATAAATATGTTAGTATTCAATCATCAAATTAATAAAGTCTTCGGTGACTGACGGAGTTGTGGGATAACCACGAGGGAGCCGGAGATTCGATGAGTCGACCGTCTGGGCAGTATTTGAAAAAATTCAGATACTGCTCTTTTTTATGGGATAAAAGATGCAGACGGTTGCAGCGGAGAAAGGAGAACATTATGGGATTCAAAAGTGACATCGAGATTGCACAGGAGTGCACAATGGAGCCAATTACCAAGATTGCAGAGAAAGCAGGTATTGATGACAAATATCTGGAGCAGTATGGTAAATACAAAGCAAAGATCGACTATAATCTCCTGAAAGAAACAGACAAAAAAGACGGCAAACTGATTCTTGTGACAGCTATCAACCCGACACCGGCAGGTGAGGGAAAAACAACTACAACGGTAGGTCTTGCAGATGGAATGCAGAGACTTGGAAAAAATGTTATGGTAGCTCTTCGTGAGCCATCCCTTGGACCGGTATTCGGTGTCAAAGGTGGTGCAGCAGGCGGCGGCTATGCACAGGTAGTTCCTATGGAGGATATCAACCTTCATTTTACCGGTGATTTCCATGCGATCGGTGCGGCAAACAACCTTCTTGCTGCAATGATCGACAACCATATCTTCCAGGGTAATGAGCTGAACATCGACCCGAGAAAGATCACCTGGAGACGTTGTGTGGATATGAACGACCGTCAGCTTCGTAATGTAGTAGACGGACTTGGCGGAAGAACAAACGGTATGCCGCGTGAAGACGGATACGACATCACAGTTGCATCTGAGATTATGGCAGTTCTCTGCCTTGCAAGCGATATCAAAGACCTGAAAGAGAGACTTTCCAGAATCATCATCGGATACACCTATGGCAAAGTTTCCGAGCAGAAACCGGTAACAGCAGGAGATCTTCATGCAGAGGGTGCTATGACAGCACTTCTGAAAGATGCCCTGAAACCAAACCTTGTTCAGACACTGGAGCATGTTCCAGCCATTGTTCATGGCGGACCATTCGCAAACATCGCTCACGGATGTAACTCCGTAACCGCTACAAAGATGGCTATGAAACTTGCAGATTATGCCATCACAGAGGCTGGTTTCGGTGCTGACCTTGGTGCTGAGAAGTTCCTGGATATCAAGTGCCGTATGGCAGGACTTACACCAAGTGCTGTTGTTATCGTAGCAACTGTACGTGCCCTGAAATACAACGGTGGTGTTGCAAAAGCAGATCTTAACAATGAGAACCTTGAGGCTCTTGAAAAAGGTATCCCGAACCTTCTGAAACATGTAAGCAATATCAAAAATGTATACAAACTCCCATGTGTGGTAGCTATCAACGCATTCCCGACCGATACCAAGGCAGAGCTTGATTTTGTAGAAGCAAAATGTAAAGAGCTTGGCGTAAACGTAGCACTTTCCGAGGTATGGGCAAAAGGCGGCGAAGGCGGAATCAAGCTTGCTGAGGAAGTGATCCGTCTTGTTGAAGAGCCGAATGATTTCACATATGCTTATGAACTGGAAGGCTCCATCGAGGACAAGCTGAACCAGATCGTACAGAAGGTTTACGGTGGAAAGAAAGTGGTTCTTACAGCAAATGCCCAGAAGCAGGCGAAACAGCTGGAGGCACTTGGATTTGGCAACTGCCCGATCTGTGTAGCTAAGACCCAGTACAGCTTAACAGACGACCAGACAAAGCTTGGTGCTCCGACAGATTTCGAGGTAACAGTAAGAAATCTTAAGATTTCCGCAGGTGCAGGATTTATTGTTGCACTGACAGGTGAGATCATGACCATGCCAGGTCTTCCAAAAGTGCCGGCTGCAACCAAGATTGACGTAGATGAGAGCGGTAAGATCACAGGACTGTTCTAAGCAGAATCGGAAACATATAATTATAAAGTATTTTTGAGGGGAATTCAGATAGAGACCTCCTCCGGCAATAAAAACCGGAGGAGGTTTTTTATGTAAAAATAAGAAAAAGACCTATAATCGAACAAATTTTCTGGTATAATAAGAAAAGAAAACACTCCGGAGGTGTATCCATGGATAAAAAAGAAGATCATATCTATATAGCCATCGATCTGAAATCATTCTACGCTTCCGTGGAATGTCAGGAGCGGAACTTAAATCCACTTACCACCAATCTTGTTGTGGCAGACAGGGAACGAACCGAAAAAACCATCTGCCTGGCAGTTTCCCCTTCTTTGAAGGCCTATGGAATACCAGGAAGAGCGAGACTTTTTGAAGTGGTCCAGCGTGTAAAAGAAGTCAATCAGGCACGTGTCACAAAAGCACCAAGAAGATGTTTTACCGGAGAATCCTGGTCTTCGGATGAACTGAAAGCGCATCCGGAACTGGCCGTTTCCTATGTGACAGCACCGCCGAGAATGGCGTTGTACATGGACTACAGCACCCGGATCTATAACGTTTACCTCCGTTATCTGGCACCGGAGGACATGCATGTCTATTCTATAGATGAGGTGTTTATGGACGTCACCCATTATCTTGGAATGTATCAGATGACAGCCAGAGAGTTTGCTGCAAAAATGATCTCCGATGTAATGAAAGAGACCGGGATTACGGCAACTGCCGGAATCGGAACCAATCTTTATCTGTGTAAGATTGCCATGGACATCGGGGCCAAACATGTAACACCAGACGAAAATGGTGTGCGTATCGCAGAACTGACGGAGCAGTCCTACCGGGAACTTTTATGGGATCACAGGCCGCTGACAGATTTCTGGCGGGTAGGCACAGGAATCAGGAAGAATCTGGAAGAAGTAGGACTTTACACGATGGGAGACATTGCCAGATGCTCTTTGGGCGGTGTGCGTGATTACTATAATGAAGATCTTCTTTATAAAATATTCGGCATCAACGCGGAACTTCTGATTGATCATGCATGGGGATACGAACCGGTGACCATGGATCTGATCAAAGCCTACAAACCGGAAACAAACAGCATCGGTTCCGGTCAGGTACTGCACTGTCCCAGTGATTTTGAACAGGCGAAACTGATCGTACGTGAAATGACAGACATGCTGGTTCTTCAGCTTGTGGAAAAAAGGCTGGTAACCAGTCAGATAGTCCTTACCATAGGCTACGATATTGACAATCTGAAATCTTCCTCCGGCAGGAAAAAATATCAGGGCGAAATAAAAACAGACCGTTATGGAAGAAAAATTCCCAAACATGGTCACGGAACTGTAAATTTGGACAATCCAACCTCATCCACATCAACGATCATGAAGGCAGTCCTTGACCTGTATGAGCGTATCACGGATAAAACACTTCTGATCCGGCGTGTCTATATCACAGCCAATCAGCTCACAGATGAAAAACTGGCAGCGGCAGAGCCCGTATATCAGCAGATGAATCTGTTCACGGATTACCTTAAATCAGAAGTGTCAGAGGCAGAACAGAAAGCAGAAAAAGAAAAACAGGAAAAAGAGCGAAAGCTCCAAGAAGCTATGCTTTCCGTAAAAAAGAAATTCGGAAAAAATGCCATACTGAAAGGCAGCAGCTTACAGGAAGGTTCCACAACCATAGAGCGGAACAACCAGATCGGAGGTCACAGAGCATAAATGGAAAAGAAACCAAAAGGCAAATACCAGGACATCATAAACCTGCCTCACCATGTTTCAAAAACACACCCACAGATGCCCCTCTATGACCGAGCTGCACAGTTTTCCCCCTTTGCAGCCCTTACCGGCTATGAAGACGCAATCCGGGAAACAGCCAGACTCACCGATAACTGGGTACAGCTTTCCGAAGACAAAAAGCAGGAACTGGATGAAAAACTCCGGCAGCTGATAGCCGACAGGGAGAGAACAGAGTCCGTCACCATCATCTATTTCCAGCCGGATGACCGGAAAGAGGGAGGCTCCTATGTAACCGTCACCGGGCAGATAAAAAAGATTGACGACTGCAACCAGAAAATCTTTCTGACAGATGGAACGAAGATTGACCTGGGAAGAATTGTGGATATAAAATAAAAAATGCTTCGGAGGAACAACAATGGGAAAAATATTGGATGAGGATCTGATCTACGAAATACTATCCGTGGTGGAAGAAATACCGGCAGGAAAAGTGGCTTCCTACGGGCAGATTGCACGTCTCATCGGCTGGGATAAAAATTCGAGGCTTGTAGGAAAAGTTTTAAGCATGGCAGAATTTTATGGGAAATATCCCTGCCACAGAGTTGTGAATCATGCAGGCCGTACTGCACCAGGATGGAGAGAACAGAGGGAACTTCTGGAAGACGAAGGTGTGGAATTTAAAGCAAATGGATGCGTGGATATGAAAAGGCACCAGTGGGAGGAATAGAACTTTATGAATTGTAAAGATATGATGCAGATTCCGGAGCTTACAGAGGTTCTGAAGCTGAAAGCAGGAAAAAACGGTTTGGAGCAATCTGTTCGATGGATTTATTTTGCAGACTGTCTGCAATGTGTAAAAAGTGAATATAAGATCGAAAACTATATCCACGGAGACGAATTTGTAGTTCTGACCAATCCCAGTGTTACGGATGACAGTCGGAAGCTGATGGAGATGATCCGGCAGATGTATGGGCATGGAATTACGGCTCTTGGAATCAATGAAGGCCAGATATCAGAGGAACTGATGCAATACTGTGAAGAGAAAGCGTTGCCTCTTTTTGAGCTTCCGGAGAAATATCCTCTGATCGATCTGTCTCAGATCATCTGCCGCAGGCTTGTTCTGGAAGAAAATGACCGAAATGCCGCAGAGCAGCTGTTTTCCTCTATTCTGGATGCAGAACATTTAAGCCGGGAGCGTGTGATGGCACAGGCCAGATATCTGAATATTGATCTGGAGGGGAGCTTTTTTGTAGCGGAATTTGCGTTTGCGTCCGGAAATATAGAAAGCGGATGGGAGAACGAGGATTCCCTGACAACCGGACGGAATGTGAAACGTATGATCTGTACTGAGTTTTCCAGTTACATAAAACAGGATATCCTTATCCTTCCACAGGCAGGCTCCATCCTTGCACTGCTTCCGGACAGAGAAGCGGAGGATAGCAATATAAAAGAAATTTTTGCCAGGATCGTGGACCGAACACAGCGGGAATATGGAATAGAGCTTCGGATCGGAGCCGGAAACAGTAGGGCGTATCTGGATGAGGTAAAAGACAGCCGGAACGAAGCTTCCTCAGCACTTCGGGCAGCAGAAGTTTCCGGATTGAAGGGGCAGATATTTTTTTACAGGGATCAGGGAATCTATACATTACTTTCCCATGTGGACGATTCCAGAATCCTGGATACTTATATGGAAGAAAAAATCGGAAAGCTGCTGCAGGCAGATGAACTGAACGATGGAAACTTAAGTGAAACTCTGGAAAATTATCTGAACTGCAGCTGCAATGCCAAAAAGACGGCAGAAGAGATGTTTCTTCACAGGAATACCTTAAATTACAGGTTGAAAAAGATCCGGGAGATCCTGGGATGCGATCTTGAAAACCTGGATACCTGCCTGGAGCTGAAGATGGCGTTTCTGATCAGGCGATATCGGTATCGCAGATAATAGAAATTGTGCACTGTGCACAAAAAACATACAACACCAGGCCTATTGATTTCGTACCGGAAAATGCTATAATCTACCTAAATCAAAAAACAAAATAACACAGCAGATAAACGACAAAGGCGTCGGATGATAACACATCCGGCGCCTGTTTTTTTGCTTCCGGAGAGAACTCCGAGAGGAGTCTGGCAGGCAGAAAAGCCGTGACCAGATAAAGGAGGAGAATATTATGACAACAGCAGAATTAGCAACCGCATTACCGGAGATTGTAACAGAGCAGGTTCCAGGACCGAAATCAAAAGAACTTCTTGACAGAAGAGACGCAGCAATCCCGAAAGCACTTTGCGGAAAAACATATCCGATCTGTATCAAACAGGGATCAGGAGCCATGTTTGAAGATATGGACGGAAATAAATTCCTTGACTGGGTCGGCGGTGTTGGCGTCCTGAATATCGGATATTCCCATCCGGAAGTCATCGAGGCGGTAAAAAAACAGACTGAAAAATATTTCCACACAATTTTCAATGTATATGTACATGACGGTTATGTAACACTGGCTGAAAGATTAAATGAGATCATGCCGTGTAAAGGAGATGTGAAAAAAACATACTTCGCAAACTCCGGTGCAGAGTGTGATGAAAATGCCATCAAGATTGCAAAAGCCTTCACAAAAAGAAGCGGCGTGATCTGTTTCACAGGTGCTTTCCATGGAAGAACAAACCTGACCATGGCACTGACAGCAAAAAAAGCATATGCAGTTGGCATGGGACCGTTCCCGGCAGGAATCTTCCGTGCACCATATCCATATGTATACCGTGCACCAAAAGGATATACAGAGGAAGAGGCGATCCAGTATTACATTGATGAGCTTCAGAGAATCTTTGACGAGGGCGCACCTGCAAGTGAGATTGCCTGCATGATCGTTGAGCCGTTTCAGGGCGAAGGTGGATTTATCCCGGCACCGATCGAGTGGGTTAAAGCAGTCCGCAAGATCTGCGATGACAACGGAATTCTGATGATCGCAGATGAGGTTCAGTGTGGTAACTGCAGAACAGGTAAATATTATGCATCTGAGTACTGGGCAGAAGCAGGCGCAGCACCGGATATTATCACAACTGCGAAATCTCTTGGCGCAGGACTTCCGATCTCCGCAATTACAGCAAGAGTCGAGATCATGGATGCGGTACCTGCAGGAACCATCGGAGGAACCTTCTGCGGAAACCCGGTATCCTGTGCAGCAGCACTGGCTGTTATGGATATCATGAAACGTGATGATTATGAAGGAAAGGCAAGACATATCGGTGAGACCGTCATGAAACGCTACAAAGAGCTTCAGGAGAAATATCCGGTAATCGGTGATGTACGAGGCCTTGGTGCAATGATCGGTATCGAGCTTGTAAAAAATAAAGAAACAAAAGAGCCAGCAACAGAGCTTACTGCCAAGCTGATCCAGAATGCGATTCAGAAGGGACTCCTTCTTGAGAACTGTGGAACAGCAGGTAACGTCGTACGTTTCCTTGCACCGCTTACCATGACCGATGAGCAGATGGAGAAAGGACTTGAGATATTTGAAGACTCTTTGAAAGAAGTTCTGGAAGCTTAAGTGAAATAAATGCGGATTACCAATGTATCCGCCTGATATCTGAAGATCCGCTGTTCTGCCTGCAAAGATGCAGGAAAAAGAGCAGCGGATTTTTGCTTGCAAAAAATGGGAAAGGAGGCGTAAGGCTAAAGAACAGGAGTTCTTAACCGGTATTCATTAGGAGAACAATGATACCGCTCCTGGAATTTTTTGTAAAAAAAGCTGATGTTTTCGTAGCCTGCCTGGTTGGCTATTGCAGTTACTGGCATAGAAGTTGTTTTTAAAAGTGTTGCGGCAGATTTCAGCTTCTGGGTCTGGATCAACTGGATGTAAGTATAGCCTGTGTTTTTCTTAAGAAGAGTGGAAACATAGTTGGGGCTGATGTGAAAAAAATCTGCGACTTTTTCCTGGGTGCAGGTGCGGAAATTGTTCTCGATGTAACGAATCAGCGGAACAATTGGCATAACCGTTGAAAATTCCTGTTCTTTTGCCAGATCGTTCTCGTATACATTGATCAGCTCAGCAATGATCAGATAAAATAAATGAAAAATAATATCTCCGGAATTGACCGAGGGATCCAGAAATTCACAGAATAGTTCTGAGAAAAATAAAGGGATCCTTCGGTCTTTTTCTGAATGAAAAAGAAGATAGTGGTCGTGGTCTGTCTGCTCTGTCAGCGCGTTGACAAAAAAACGGGAGAGTACACTGTCTTTGGAAAACTGGGAAAACATACGGTCACGGAGAAATTCTTTTCGGATCAGCATACTGATCATGATATCATTTTCGCCCAGAGCGTCAATAGAATGAGGGCAGTCGGTATCAATCAGAAGTACCTGATCTTTTTTCAGAAGGACAGGTTTTCCGTCTATGTACTGAGGACAGGTACCGGAATAAACATAATTGATTTCGATATGGGAATGGACATGCTCCGGAACCGGATTGAATCTGGAATTTCGTTTGATTGAGATATCCTGCAGACCTACAGGAATATCAAAATTCTGACTGGAAACAGGATTTTCTCCGTGCATGGATGAAAAAATAAGATTGTCAGGGAACATCCGGTACATTTCCCGGCCATGAATCTGTACTTTTGGGAGCTGGCTCCAGCCGGAAAAGGGATAACCGGAACGATAATGTTCTTCACTTTCGGATAAATTTGTAAGATAATGATGAAGAGAATGGATATTCATAGCGGCGTACCTCCTGTCAATATACCTGGGATAAAGATATAGTTACTGTATCAAACTGTGTGGATTTGGTCAATAGATTATGAGGAATACGTTATTTTTTTCGCCGGGTCTGAAAGATATAATAACGTTATCAAATATAAGGAGAGGGAAGAAAATGGCAAAAGCAGATTATACCCAGCTGGCAAAAGAAGTAGTTGCAGCTGTAGGTGGAAAAGAAAACATTGTCAACGTGACCAACTGTATGACGAGACTGCGTTTTGTGCTGAAGGACGACAGTATTCCGGATAAAGATAAGGTAGCCGGGATAAAAGGTGTCAAAGGTGTAATGAATCAGGGAGGACAGTACCAGGTTATCATCGGTACACATGTCAGCGAAGTAGTCAAAGATGTGAGACGCGAAGCACAGATTTCAGGAGAAGGAAGCATCAATAAAGAGGATATGAAACTGATCAAAAAAGACAGTCTCTGGAACCGATTCTTTAAAACAATTTCCGGCTGCATCATGCCAATGCTTGGACCGATGATCGCAGGTGGAATCATCAAAGGAATCCTGGTAATCCTGGTAACAGCAGGAATCCTGACAAAAACAGACGGAACGTATCTCGTTCTTTATGCAGCAGGCGATGCAATCCTGTATTTCATGCCGGTAATCGTGGGATTTACCTGTGGAAAAGTATTCGACTGCAATCCATATGTAACAGCTGTCATAGGAGCAGCATTCCTGTATCCTGACCTTGTTTCAGCAGTATCAGCAGAAGGTGGAATTACATTCCTTAAGATTCCGGTTGCGGCAGCATCTTATACAAATACATTCCTGCCTATTGTACTGGCTAGTTTTGTGGCATCCAAACTTGAAAAACTGGCAAAGAAATTTATTCCGTCCATGCTTCAGCTTATGCTGGTGCCGACCTTTGTGCTGGCAGTCACAGTTCCGTTAAGCTGGATCGTCATCGGACCGGTTATGAATACTGTGTCTTCCTGGCTGTCCAAAGGAGTGTTTGGAATCTTCGGAATGAGCCCACTGCTTGGCGGAACACTTCTGGGCGCATTCTGGCAGCTGGTTGTTCTGCTTGGACTTCATGCGGCATTTATTCCGATTCTGATGAACAATCTTTTTTCACAGGGATATGATCCGGTAAATGCAGTATTAGGCCTGACTGTATGGGCACTTGCTGGTGTGACTTTAGGATATGCACTGAAAAACAAAGACCCTGAAAAACGTGGAATCGGATTTGGAAGTCTTGCATCTGCACTTTGCGGAGTAACAGAACCGGCAATCTATTCCATCGCACTGCCGAATTTCAAACTGTTTGTCTGTGCATGGATCGGCGGTGGAATCAGCGGCGGAATCCTTGGAGCACTTGGCGGAAAAATGTATACCATGGCTGGTGACGGTCTGTTTCGAATTCCTGCAATGATCAATCCGGAAGGACTGGATATCAGTTTCTATGGATTTATCATCTGTGCACTGATCTCATTTGCGGTTTCAGCAGTTCTGGCATTTATCATGGCAGATTCTGGTGTGGAAGAAGCTGAGCAGGTGGCAGAACAAATGGATACCGATATGAATAATCATGTTCTGGAAGAAAACAAAATGATATCAGATAATAAAGAAACCATAATCTATGCTCCTGTAAGCGGAAAAGTGATCTGTAGAGAAGATATCCCGGACGAAACTTTTGCCTCCGGAATCATGGGAGAAGGCGTCGGAATCAAACCGGAAGAAGAAATTATTGTGGCTCCTTTTGACGGTGAGATCACATCTGTGGTAGACACCGGACATGCAGTAGGATTGACATCTTCTGATGGTGTGGAACTTCTGATCCATGTGGGTGTGGATACGGTCAAGATGCAAGGTGACGGATTCCAGGTTTTTGTTACAGAAGGACAGAAAGTAAAAACTGGGGAAAAACTTCTGAAATTTGACAGAGACAAGATCAGAAAAGCTGGCTACAGCGATACAACGGCAGTTCTTGTCACAAACAGCGATGATTACAGTTCTGTAAAAACAGTTGCAGAAAACGTAAAACAAAAGGATACTGTGATAATAATAGAGAAATAATGATGGAGGCTTGACATGGAAAATTATCTTTATCCGTTTTTCTGGCAGCATGGGGAAGACCATGATGTTCTTAAGAAATATATGGAAAAAATTTCCGGATGTGGAATGAAAGGGGTATGCGTGGAAGCGCGTCCCCATCCGGATTTTGTAGGCAACGGCTGGTGGAAAGATATGGATTTTATCCTTGATAAAGCCAAGAAACTTGATATGAAACTGTGGATACTGGATGATTCTCATTTTCCTACCGGATATGCAAACGGACGTATTAAATCCGATTATCCACAGTATCTGAAAAAGTATCTGGATATGCGTCGTTACGATGTCCAGGGCCCTTTAAGAAGGGCAAGAATCGATTTTTCACTTCTGAAAGGAAGACCATGGGATAAGCCGGACCCGGAGCAGGAAATCCTGAAGGTTCTGCTTGCGAAGCGCATCAGCCAGAGAACAGAAAAAAGAGATCCGGTGATTGCAGAAAGCATATGTGACATTACAGAACAGATGAATCGGGAGAGCCGTCTTCTGACTTTGGATGTGCCGGAAGGTGCGTGGAGTATTTTTGTTGTATACCTTACAAAAAAAGGCGGGGAGCAGGCAACGCAGGATTACCTGAACCCGCTGGTGCGTGAGGCGACAGAAGTGCTGATCAGGGAAGTATATGAGCCGCATTATACACATTATAAAGAAGAATTTGGAAAAACCATTCAGGGCTTTTTCTCTGATGAGCCACGTTTTGGAAATATCAAGGGAACAGAAGGCCGTATGGGAACTGACATGGTACTTCCATGGCGGGATGGACTGGAAAAAGAACTTGGTTTTGAAGAAAAATATCTGCCGCTTCTCTGGGCAGATGCAGAGGGTCTGGAAAAAGATATTCGTTACCAGTATATGGATACTGTCACAAGACTTTACAATGAGAATTTTACCCAGGTTCTTGGAGACTGGTGCAGAGCTCACCATGTGTGGTATCTGGGTCATACCATTGAAGATAACGGAGCACATGCCCGGCTGGGATATGGAACCGGTCATTATTACCGGGGACAGCAGGGCATGGATTTTGCGGGAATCGATGTGATTGGAGGTCAGATTGTTCCGGGAATGAATTATCACCATGATGCATTTAACACAGGAGGAAGTAATGGAGAATTTTACCATTATGCTCTTGCCAAACTTGCCGCATCCTCTGCCCACCTGGATCCGGCGAAAAAAGGAAGAGCCATGTGTGAAGCATTCGGTGCGTATGGATGGAATGAGGGCTTAAAAATGATGAAATGGATCGCAGATCATCTTCTGGTACGTGGAATCAATTATCTGGTTCCTCATGCATTTGATCCGAAAAAATTTCCGGATTTTGACTGCCCGCCACATTTTTATGCACATGGACATAATCCGCAGTTCCGTTATTTTAAGGTGTTCAGCGATTATGTAAATCGTATCTGTCAGATCTTCCGGGATGGAAAATATCCTTCAGAAACAGGACTGCTTTATCCGGCAGAACTGGAATGGGGAGGAAATTGCATGCCTCTTGAAAAGCCGTGCCGGGAGCTGACAGAGCATCAGATTCCTTATGATATTGTGACAAGAGACTGGATCATGCAGGCGGAGATTGGAGATGGTTTCTTTGAAATCAACGGATGCAGGATGAAAAATCTTGTAATTCTTTATGGAGAAGGGATTCCTTCCGATATTGTTCCGATGCTGAAAAAAATGGTAGAGCATCAGGTTCAGATTTATTTTCTGGATGCACTTCCGGATGTCATGCTGGGCTTTTCGAAAGATCAGGAAGCATTTGAATATGTGCAAACACATGCCAGTGTGATTGCTCTGGAGCAGCTGGGCGAGACTCTGGCTGAGTACAGAAAAGTAGTTTTTGCCCAGGCTCAGCCAGATCTTGCAGTTGGAGAATATGAGCGGGATGGCCAGAGATATTATATGATTTTTAATGAAAATATCGGGAAGACCATACGCACAGAAATTTCATTGCCACATGCAGAGCATGTATACAGATATGATGCTTTTTCGGGAAAAACATATGAAGTCAGTACAGATCCTGCCAGTGGAAAATTTTTCTTATCATTGGAACCGTATGAGTCTGTGGTTCTTTTGGAGAGTGAAGAAAATCTCCCGGCAGAAGCCGTTTATTTCAAGGGTGCAGATATGGCAGCAGATCAGGAGAAGATCGCTCTTCCTGAAAAATGGAATGTTCAGTTTGCAGACAGTTTTTCCTGGCCGAAGTTTACAGAAAAAGTGCCAGTGGAGGAGCTTTGTTGTGTTCAGGAGATCGCAGGCTGGGAGAAAAAAGCCGGAACTTTACAGTTTTCCAGTGAACTTAAGCTGGAATATGAAATTTCTGCAGTGCTGGATCTGGGGGAAGTGTTTGAGACTGCTGAAGTGAAAGTGAATGGAATCTCAGCAGGACTCCGGTTATGCAGACCATATCGTTTTGACCTGACAGGGCTTTTGAAAAAAGGAGAAAATCAGATTACGATCGAGGTAACAAACTGTCTTGGAACTGCACTGAGAGATCCGATCAGCCATTATCTGATGATCGAGCCATTTGGTATTGAAGGTCCTGTTGTTATGAAGAAAATACAGAAATAATATGAGGTGGAAATATGAGTTTTCCGGAGAATTTTTTATGGGGCGGTGCTACCGCTGCCAATCAGTGTGAGGGAGCTTACCGGGAAGGCGGGAGAGGCCTTGCAAATGTAGATGTATGCCCGGCTGGAAAAGATCGTTTTCCTGTGTGCCTGGGAAAACTTAAAATGCTGGAGCCGGACAGTGAACATTACTATCCGGCAATGGAATCCATAGATATGTATCATCATTTCAGAGAAGATATTGCCATGTTTGGTGAAATGGGGTTTAAGACATACAGGCTTTCTATTGCCTGGACCAGGATTTTTCCAAATGGTGATGAGGAAGAACCCAATGAAGAAGGACTGAAGTTTTATGAAGATCTTTTTAAAGAATGTCATAAATATGGAATTGAGCCGCTGGTTACGATTACACATTTTGACTGTCCGATCTATCTGATCAAAAAGTATGGCGGTTGGAAAAACAGAAAGATGATTGATTTTTATAAGAAGCTTGTGACCGTGCTTTTTACAAGATATAAAGGTCTGGTAAAATACTGGCTGACTTTTAACGAGATCAATATGATTCTTCATCTGCCGTTTATGGGAGCCGGGCTTGTTTTTGAAGAGGGAGAAAATGAGACACTTTCCAAATATCTGGCGGCCC
This sequence comes from Blautia luti, assembly GCF_013304735.1. Classification (GTDB taxonomy): domain Bacteria; phylum Bacillota; class Clostridia; order Lachnospirales; family Lachnospiraceae; genus Blautia_A. The sequence continues at coordinate 14,496 of NZ_JAAITI010000033.1, read as the reverse complement.
ATCATGAACTGATTGCTTCTGCGGAGGCGACACGGATCGCACATGAGATCGATCCGGAGAACAAGATTGGATGTATGCTGGCAGCAGGAATGACTTATCCTTATACTTGCAGCCCGGAAGATGTGTGGAAGTCCATGCAGAAAGACAGAGAGAACTATTTCTTTATCGATGTCCAGGCAAGAGGCGAATATCCGGCATATGCGAAGAAATTTTTTGAGAGAGAAAAGATTGAACTGGATATTACAGAGAAAGACCGGAATGTTTTGAGAGAAAATACGGTTGATTTCATTTCGTTTTCTTATTATTCATCCAGATGCACAAGTGCAGATAATACCATTGAGAAAACAGATGGAAATGTTTTTGCCACAGTAAAAAATCCTTATCTTAAAGCAAGCGAATGGGGATGGCAGATCGATCCGCTGGGACTTCGATGTACATTAAACGCATTATATGACAGATACCAGAAACCACTGTTTATTGTGGAAAATGGTCTGGGATCGTCAGATGAACCGGATGAAAACGGATATGTGGAAGATGATTACCGGATTGAGTATTTGAGAGAACATATCAAGGCTATGAAGGCAGCGGTGGAAGAAGATGGTGTAGAACTGCTGGGATACACATCCTGGGGCTGTATTGACCTGGTAAGCGCATCTACAGGTGAAATGAAAAAACGCTATGGATTTATTTATGTAGATAAAGATGATGAGGGAAACGGTACCTTAAAACGGACACCGAAGAAATCTTTCTACTGGTATAAGAAAGTAATTGAATCAAACGGGAAAATTCTGTAAAGATTCCATAAAAAGTACCGGACAGAGATATTTTGATCTGTCCGGTACTTTTTATAGTTAGGTAATTGCGAAACATTACGCGTGAAAGTTTAAGAGAAGGGTACGACGGGTATCATACAGCAGCTTTGCTGGAGCTAAAGTCAAAAGGCTTGACAAAATCAGAAATTCTTATATAATTATCAATGGTAATTAACGAAGATAATTATATAAGGAGTTTTTTTATGACAAATGAAAAGATCAAGCGGATGTTTGATGCATTTTATCAGGCAAAGCGGATCCGGGATATGCTTCCGCCACTGCCCCAGGGGGTGATGCCATCCTACATACAGTATCTGGATGTGATCCATTCTCTGCAGCGGGAAAAAAAGGATATCCGGCTCTCTGATATCAGTGATGCCATGAACCTTCCGCGTCCGGGTGTTACCAGAACAGTGAAAGAAATGGAGGCAAAGGGATATCTTCAGAAGCTTACGTCTCCGGATGACGGGCGCGTTACTTACATTTCCATAACAGAAAAAGGAGAGAGGCTTTCCAGGAAGTATGATCAGGATTATTTCAGCAGTCTGGCGCCCTATCTTTCAGAGATTTCCGAAGAAGAAGCAGACAATATGATCCGAACCATCGGGAAATTTTATCAGATCATGTGTGACAGGAGGGAACATTATGACAAATGATAAGGCAGATTTTACCCAGGGAAATATCCTGAAGAAGCTGGTTGCATTTATGATGCCGGTACTCGGTGCGCTGATCCTGCAGGCTGCCTATGGTGCGGTCGATCTTCTTGTAGTTGGAAGATTCGGTTCCACATCCGGACTGTCAGCGGTTTCCACCGGAAGTCAGGTACTGAATCTGGTTACCTTTGTAGTGATCCAGTTTGCTATGGGTATCACAGTTCTGATCGCACGTTATCTTGGAGAAAAAAGACCGGAGCAGATCGGCTCCGTTATCGGTGGGGCTGCAATCGTCTTTACCATGATCTCTATCGTGCTGTTTATTGTTATGGTAGGCTTTGCACATCCGATTTCCATGCTGATGCAGGCACCGGAAGAAGCGGTAGCGCTGACTGCATCTTATGTACGGATTTGTGGCAGCGGAATTTTCTTTATTGTTGCGTATAACCTACTGTCTGCTATTTTCCGTGGCCTTGGTGACAGTAAATCTCCGTTGCTGTTTGTGCTGGTGGCATGTATTGTAAATGTGATCGGAGATCTGGTACTGGTAGCCGGGTTACATATGGATGCAGCAGGAGCAGCTATTGCTACGGTTTCTGCTCAGGCCTTAAGTGTTGTATTTGCAGTAGTTCTGCTGATAAAGAAGAAGCTTCCGTTTACCATTACAAAAAAAGATTTCCGGCTGAATCCTCAGTGCAGACGTTTTCTTAAGATCGGACTGCCGCTGGCACTTCAGGAATTCCTGACACAGATTTCATTTCTGGCCTTGTGCGCATTTGTCAATCGCCTGGGTCTGGAAGCATCCTCCGGTTACGGAGTTGCATGTAAGATCGTAAACTTTGCCATGTTGGTTCCAAGCTCCCTGATGCAGTCCATGGCTTCCTTTGTTTCACAGAACGTAGGAGCAGGAAAGCCGAAACGTGCGAGAAAATCCATGCTTACGGGAATTGGAGTTGGCCTGTCTGTGGGATGTCTGGTATTTATCCTGATCCTGCTGAAGGGTGATGGGCTGGCAGGATTCTTTTCAACAGATGCCGGCGTTATCCAAAAGGGCTTTGATTATCTGAAGGGGTTTGCTCCGGAGACACTGGTAACGGCTGTTCTGTTCAGTATGATAGGCTATTTCAACGGGAACAACCAGACCATATGGGTTATGGTCCAGGGCCTGGTACAGACGCTTCTGGTACGACTTCCAATGGCGTACTTTATGAGTATCCAGCCGGATGCCAGCCTGACAAAGATCGGTCTTGCAGCACCGGTATCTACCACAGTGGGAATTATTCTGAACATCGGATTCTTTCTGTACTTCACTCGTGTGAAAAAAGAAATTGTTTCGGAAGAATGACCGGATAAAGGGATGTAAATGAGAGGGGTGATATGATATAATCAAAATCACCCCGGCAGAGGTGATGGTACTGACCCCTAGAATAGCTGCCGGAATCTTGACAGCTGTAAAGGAGGAGTACAGGATGATTTGCGGGATGACGTATTTTCAGATATGTCTGTATTTTTTGTTTTATTCTTTTGGAGGATGGGTCGTTGAAGTTATCTTCCATGCAGTAACCTTAGGAAAGGTTATAAACCGGGGATTTCTCAACGGTCCGGTATGCCCGGTGTACGGATTTGGTGTACTTTCCGTGTTTGCATTGCTTAATACGCTTCAGAGCGGCGGACATCAGATGAGTGAGGGAATGATCTTTCTGTTTGGAATCGTTCTTGCAACTGCGGTAGAGCTGGTTGCCGGATGGCTTCTGGATGTATGCTTCCATGCAAGATGGTGGGATTATTCTAATAAGCCGCTGAATTTTCACGGCTATATCTGTCTTGAGTTTTCTCTGATATGGGGACTTGCCATTGTGATGGTTGTAAAGGTTTTTCAGAAATATGTGGAGCGTCAGGCTTCTCATACACCTTCCACACTGGAATGGGTTGTTATGGCAATTCTGTATGCGGTGTATCTGGCTGATCTTATTGTAACAGTGGCGGTGATCCGCGGACTGAATAAGAAGCTTACCCGACTGGATAAGGTACGTGCGGATCTGCGGATCGTGAGTGATAAGCTCAGTGATACTCTGGCAACAACTACCATTGATACAGCACAGAAGGTGGGAGAGGGAAAGGTTCAGGTTGCTCTTGCTAAGGCAGAGCTCAGAGATGCGACTGTGGCTCAGAGAGAAAAATCTGCCGAAATGCTTCGGATGAAGAAAGCGGAGCTTCAGGCACAGTTTGATGAGCTGTCAAGCTCTATCACAAACCATACGGTATTCGGCCAGGGAAGAATCATTAAGGCTTTCCCGGAGATGAAGCACAGAGATTATTTTGAACTGATCCAGGAGCTGAAGAAAAAACTCAGATAAGAAAAATGAAACGCGATAAAGAGGCAGCAGGAAATTTCCAACATTTCCTGCTGCCTTTTTTGGGAGTATCAGAGTTTCAGCTTATCGGATTCTTTTTTTTATCATTGGTCCGATGATCATGGCGATGATCATTTTTATGAGATCTGCCGGGATAAACGGAATTACACAGATTCCAAGAGCTGCTTTGAAAGTGGAATCTGCAACGATGCAGAACCATACAGTTCCGAAAAGATAGCATACAATTGTTCCTGCGATCATACCAACGAGCTGGATCAGAGGTTTATGGCAGTTGTCAATTACCAGTCCGGCAATAACAGCCATAACGATAAAGCCGATGATGTATCCGCCTGTAGGACCGGCCAGCTTTGCGGGGCCGCCGGTAAATCCGGAAAATACCGGAAGACCTACAAGTCCAAGCAGCAGATAGATCAGATAGCTGATGGTTCCTTTTTTCCATCCGAGAAGATAAAGGGACAGATAGATGGCAAGATTGGTAAATGAGATCGGAACCGGACCGATCGGAATGGACAGCGGCGCAAGAATACAGGTGACAGCTGCCATAAGAGCGGTCATGGTGATCTCGTAGGTTTTTGTACGTGGTGCAGAGACAGTATTTGTCTGATTCATATTGAAAGAGCCTCCTTTGAAAAAGGTAATATATTTACTGGTTCGGGTAAGTAATGAAATGCTGTAAGTGTGTATGACAGGTCATATGTCCATAAGGATGCTTACGCAGATTCAATCTCATAGGTGAATCCTGCATCCGTAATGGTTTTGAGAGTGTCTTCGATTCCCTGACCACCTTCTGTAAGATAACCGGAAGCAAAAATAGAGTCTACAACACTGAGCAGTTTTTTTTCTTCGCCTTTAAAATAAACTTCTCTTCCGGCAGCACATCGGATATCTGCTTTAGGTACAAGAAGTCTTGCCAGGCATAGGACCTTCATACAGTATTCTGTTGTCAGCTGGGAAATATCTGCATTTCCGAGAGGAGTTCCCTTGATTGGAAGAAGAAAGTTGATCGGCAGTGCTTCCGGCTGGATCTCACGTAATTCCAGAAGCATGTCAACAACGTCTTCCTTGCTTTCACCCATGCCAATGATACCGCCGCTGCAGATCTCGAAACCAAGTCCCTGAAGCATATGGATATTCCGGACACGCTGGTCAAAGGTATGTGTACTGCAGATATTATGATAAAAGGAACGGCTGCTGTTCAGATTATGGTTGATCCGGTCAAGACCAGCCTCTTTGAGCATTTTTGCCTGGTGCTCTGTGAGAAAGCCTATGGAGCAGCAGAGATGAGTTCCGTGTTCTTTCATTTTGCGGATCCTGCGGGCCAGCTCCTCGATCTCTTTATCTGTAAATTTCATACCACTCAGTCCGATACAATGTCTGGATAAATGATAATCATTTACGAAATCATTGTCCTGATATAATTTGTCTTCATCTACCCATTTGTATTTATCAATATCGGCAGTGGAACGACATGACTGGGCACAGTAGGCACAATCCTGGGAACAGTTACCACTGCGGGCATTGGTAAGGATGTGGATGCTTACCCGGTTTCCCTTATATTTGTAACGTAAACTGCTGGCACGGTCAATCAGTGCCTCAAGTTCTTCGTCCGGAGTATCTAAAATTGCAATGGCTTCATCTCTGGAAAGCGATGGAGCTTCTTTTTCGCATGATGCAGTGTTCATGTCAATACCTTCCTTTTGAGTTTTTTTGTACGGGTATCACTTTATCACATAGAAATATTGAATGTCAACTGCAAATGTAAAATGAGTTTACAATTAAAAAACTGTAGTATTAAGGTAATGCTTAGGATCATCAAAACAGGTAATTTCCTTGATTCGGTTAAAATAATTCTCAATTCAATATCATATCTTTATAAAATCTTAATACGGAAGCAGAGACTTTTATACTATCTTTGAAAGCAGTTATATATAATAAAATGCGTTACGAGGATAGCACTGTTAAAAGTATTGATAAGGAGTTCTGATCATTTATGCCGGAAAAATCATATAAGAAAAAACATATGACATCTTTTCAGCTGATTATCATGGGGTTTGCAGGAGTGATCCTTTTGGGAACCGTTCTGCTGATGCTTCCATTTTCTTCTGCGGAGAAAGTGATCACACCATTTCATGAGGCACTTTTTACAGCCACTTCGGCGGTATGTGTTACAGGTCTTGTGGTAAAGGACACTGGAAGCTACTGGTCCCTGGCAGGCCAGACGATCATTCTTGCACTCATACAAACAGGTGGGCTTGGAGTAGTGACTGTGGCTGCGTCTGTTTCCCTTCTTTCCGGAAAGAAAATATCCCTCATGCAAAGAAGCACCATGCAGGATGCAATTTCAGCTCCAAAAGTCGGAGGAATCGTCAGACTGACAAGGTTTATTTTGAGGGGAACATTTTTGATCGAAGCTGCAGGGACGGTGTTGCTGCTGCCGGTTTTTATGGGAGATTATGGAAAAAAGGGAATCTGGATGTCAGTTTTTCATTCAATCTCTGCTTTTTGTAATGCCGGCTTTGATATTCTGGGGACAGATTCCAGTATGTTTCCATCGCTGACTGGGTATTCCGGAAATATACTTATAAATCTGGTAATTATGCTGTTGATCATTACAGGAGGAATCGGTTTTCTCACATGGGATGATATTTATACAAACAAACTGAACTTTAAACGCTACCGCATGCAAAGCAAGATCATTCTCATGACTACCGCATGTCTGATCTTATTTCCGGCAGTTTTTTTCTATATCTGTGATCTGACAAAATTACCCATGGGAAAACGCCTGTTAGCAGCAGCGTTTCAATCGGTAACGACAAGAACTGCCGGATTTAATACTATAAATATTTCAGAGATGAGTGAGGCATCAAAAGCAGTTATGATATTGTTAATGCTAATTGGTGGTTCACCGGGATCTACAGCAGGTGGAATGAAAACAACAACTTTTTCAGTACTTATTTTAAATGCAATTGCGACATTTCGAAGTCAGGAAAATGCAGGAGCTTTTGGGCGAAGACTTGAATATCATGTGATAAAAAATGCAGCGACAATAGCCATGTTATATTTTGCCTTGTTCTTTGGCGGCGGAATAGCGATCAGTGTGTACGAAGGCCTTCCGCTTTTAGATTGTCTGTACGAAGCTGCTTCAGCTGTTGGTACGGTAGGGCTGACGCTGGGAATCACACCGGAACTTCATGTTTTTTCACAAGTCGTGTTGATCATACTGATGTATCTGGGACGTGTAGGTGGTCTGACCCTGATCTATGCGGTATTTTCCGGAAGAAATAAGGGAAATGCAAAGCTCCCTCTGGAAAAAATCACAGTTGGATAAGAAGGAGAAAAATAATATTATGAAAAATGTATTGCTTATTGGACTTGGAAGGTTTGGAAGACATATTGCCATGCAGCTCAATCAGCTGGGACATGAAGTTATGGCAGTTGACTGGAAGGAAGAAAGAGTGGACAAAGTACTGTCATTTGTGACGAATGCTCAGATTGGTGACAGCACCAATGCTGAATTTTTACAGTCCCTTGGAATTGGAAACTACGACATTTGTTTTGTGACCATTGGAGATAGCTTTCAAAATTCTCTTGAAACAACATCCCTTCTAAAAGAACTGGGTGCAAAATTGGTGATATCCAGAGCTGAACGTGATGTTCAGGAAAAATTTCTTTTACGCAATGGTGCCGATAAGGTAGTTTATCCGGAAAAGCAGGTGGCAAAATGGGCTTCCATCCGTTATACAGATGATCATATACTGGATTATATGGAGGTGGACGCTTCCCATGCAATTTTTGAAGTGGAAGTGCCGGAAGAATGGGTTGGAAAAACAGTGGGTGGACTTGACATCAGAAAACGCTACAATATTAATATTCTGGCAGTAAAAAATGAAGAGGAATTCAGTATTGCAATTTCACCGGAAACATATTTTGCAGAAAACGATAAATTACTGGTATTAGGAGAATATAGAGCTCTTCAGAAGTGCTTCCGTATATAGCTCATTGCCATGAAGAAAAAATTTTGACCACAGAACTGCTGCGTGATATAATTCCAGAAAACAGCAGTAGAAGGAGAATGACAGAATGAGCTTGAAAATGGAGGATACAGTAAAAAACAGAACCTATCCGAAACGGCCATTTGCATGGTATGTGGAAAAACCGTCTGCAAAAGATTACTTGCTGACGGTTTTTATATTTGCAGTATGCACTTTGATCGGCCTGCTGTTTCAGAAACTGGATCTTACAGATACAAATATTGTAACGATATACATTTTGGGCGTATTGATCACTTCGATCGTGACAGATGGTTATCTTTGCAGTGTAGCCGGCTCCTTTTTAAGTGTATTCTTATTTTGCTTTTTCCTGATGGAGCCAAGGATGTCTTTTGAGACATATGCGGTGGGATATCCGGTGACGTTTTTCATAATGCTTATTTCGTCCGTACTTACAGGAACCCTTGCGGCAAAGCTGAAAATGCATGCAAAGCTGTCTTCGCAGATTGCCTTTCGCACACAGGTTCTGTTTGATACGGATCGTCTGCTGCAAAAGGCAAAAAGTGAGACAGAAATCCTCGGAGTTACCTGTACACAGCTGATACGCCTGTTAAACCGCAGCATCACGGCATATGTTGTGGAAAATGGAACTTTATCAGAAGGAAAGCTTTTTTCCGGGGAAAAAGAGAGCACAGAGGATTTTCTGACACAGGAAGAACAACAGGCGGCCAGATGGACTTATGAAAACAGACAGCGTGCCGGCGCATCCACACAGTATTTCTCACAGGCAAAATGCTTATATCTGGCAATTCGAAGCGGGAATAATGTTTATGGCGTAATCGGGATCCCTCTGCAGAAAGAAACACTGGACTCTTATGAATACAGCATCCTGCTGTCTGTAATAAATGAATGTGCACTTGCAATGGAGAATGTACAAAATGCCATAGAAAAAGAAAAAAATGCGGTTTTAGCAAAAAATGAGCAGCTGCGTGGCGATCTTCTCCGGGCGATCTCCCATGACCTGCGTACTCCGCTTTGTTCTATTTCCGGAAATGCAGATATGCTTCTCAGTAACAGTGACCGTCTGGATGAAGCTACAAGGTATCAGATCTACACGGACATCCATGAGGATTCAGAGTGGCTGATCGGAGTTGTGGAAAATCTGCTTTCAATCACTAGGCTCAATGATGGAAGATTGAAGTTTAAATTTACGGATCAGCTTTTGGATGAGGTAATAGCAGAGTCACTCCGGCATGTCAGCCGGAAGCATGATGCGTATAAGATCGTGGCGGACTGTGAAGAACTTGTTCTTACACGTATGGACGTGCATCTTATTATACAGGTTCTGGTAAATTTGATTGATAATGCGATAAAATATACGCCGTCAGGCTCTGTCATCAGCATTCGGGGGTTCAAAAAAGCCGGGAAAGCACAGGTAAGCGTGGAAGATAATGGCCCTGGAATTCCGGATGAAATGAAGCCACATATTTTTGAGATGTTTTATACAGGGAAAACAACCGTTGCAGACAGCCAACGGAGTCTGGGGCTTGGCCTGGCACTTTGCCGCTCTATCATAGAAGCACACGATGGAATACTGGTTCTTTCGGATCATGCTCCGCATGGATGTAATTTTACTTTTACTTTACCATTAAGCGAGGTGACATTAAATGAATAAGACATTAATTCTGGTGGTTGAGGATGACAGACCCATACGGAACCTGATCGTTACCACTTTAAAAACACATGACTATAAATATCTGGCTGCAGAAAATGGGGCTTCGGCCATTTTGGAGGCTTCATCACACAATCCGGATATCGTTCTTCTGGATCTGGGCCTTCCTGATATGGAAGGAGTAGAGGTAATAAAGAAAATCCGTACCTGGTCGAATATGCCTATCATCGTGATCAGTGCCAGAAGTGAAGATACGGACAAAATAGAGGCACTGGATGCGGGTGCAGATGATTATATCACAAAACCATTTTCAGTAGAAGAATTACTTGCGCGTATCCGTGTCAGTCAAAGGCGGCTTGCCATAACGCCGGCAGGAAAACAGCTGGAAACATCTGTTTTTGAAAATGGTGGATTAAAGATAGATTACACGGCTGGCTGTACATTCCTGAAGGACAGAGAACTGCATCTGACGCCCATTGAGTATAAGCTGCTCTGCCTTTTATCCCGTAATGTTGGAAAAGTATTGACACATACATATATTACTCAGCAGATCTGGGGACGCTGCTCGGAAAACGATGTTGCTTCTCTCAGGGTTTTTATGGCAACACTGCGGAAAAAACTGGAGCTTGAAAAAAACGGTGTACAATATATCCAGACGCACATAGGAATTGGATATCGCATGCTCAGAATCGAGAAACCTGAGCAGGAAATATAATTACATCAAACGAGTAGCAGGTGGGTGTAAATCCAGTTTACCGGCTACTTGTTTTTTGGATAAACGATTTGTTTGAGCTATCTGTTATCTGAAACTGATAGCAATACCTACTGCACCGGGACCGGCAGCTCAGATATGCAATTTCCACATACCCTGATGGGAAAATCTTTTTTGAGGTCAGACTGGATCGCAAGGATCATTTTTTCTTCTGCTTTTTTCATGGAACCACGTGATTTGGCGTAAGAGTCCAGTTTTTCCTCCTGTATCGTTAAAAGAGGCTTTATTGACAACATCGTACCGATCAGTGTAGCTGCAGGTGTGACACGACCTCCTTATGGCATTGCAAAAAAATAAGCGTGAAATCTGTAAGGACAAGCAAATCCTTATGATTTCACGCTTTTACAAGCCGGCTTTTAGTATAATTATTATTTTCTTCGGACATATTATAAACGAAAAAGAAGAAAGAATGCAAGAAAAATTTTGTTTGACTTTTTGAAAAAGAGGCAATATAATTACAAGAAACGAGTAGCAAGTAAGCGTAAATCCAGTTTACCGGCTACTCGTTTTCATTTTGCAAAAATGAATATCGCCATGAAAAAGTGTGTAGCATGTCAGCGTAAGTCCAGCTTATATGACAAGGTGCGCACTTTTTTTGTGCTAAAAAGAAAGGAGTTAAAACAAAATGGCGGAAAGCAACAAGATGAAGGAGATGCCGGTAAATAAGCTGATGGTCCAAATGGGAATCCCGATGATCCTGTCTATGGCATTGCAGGCAGTCTATAACATTGTAGACAGTGCATTTGTGGGAAATATGAAAGCAGGCAGTGAGGCAGCACTTAATGCTTTGACACTGGTATTTCCGGTGCAGATGCTTATGGTGGCAGTGGGGATTGGAACCGGTGTAGGGACCAATGCACTTCTTGCAAGGACACTTGGACAGGGAAACAGTAAAAAAGCTGCAAAGGTAGCAGGAAACAGTCTGTTTCTAGGAGTGATCATTTATGTGGTTTGCTTATTGTTTGGTATCTTTGGTGTGAAAGCATATATTTCATCGCAGACAGTAGATACAGAAGTATTAGAGATGGGAGTCAGCTATTTGAGGATATGCTGTGTGATCTCTTTTGGTATTATCTTCTTTTCTTTATTTGAAAAGTTACTCCAGGCAACAGGCCGTTCTCTTTATTCCACAATTGGTCAGGTGGTTGGAGCAGTTGTAAATATCATCCTTGATCCGATCATGATCTATGGTATTGGACCCTGCCCGGAAATGGGAGTGAAAGGTGCAGCTTATGCAACGGTAATTGGCCAGGTAGCATCCGCAGTATTACTGCTTATCTTTCATATCAAATTAAATAAGGAATTCGAGCATGGAGCGAAATACATGAAGCCGGATGGCGAAATTATCAAGGAGATCTATACAATCGGACTTCCGGCAATCATTGCGCAGGCGCTGATGTCCATTATGGTTTATGTAATGAACCTGATCCTGAAGTTCAATCCGTCAGCACAGACAGCCTATGGTCTGTTCTATAAGGTACAGCAGTTTGTTTTGTTTCTTGCTTTTGGTCTGCGAGATGCGATCACCCCAATCATTGCATTTGCTTATGGAATGAGAAGTAAGAAGAGGATTCAGGATGGGATCAAATATGGTCTGATCTATACAATTGTATTAATGATTCTGGGAATTGCAATCACAGAGATTTTCCCTGGGGGATTCGCAACGCTGTTTAATGCGGGAGCGTCAAGAGAATATTTTATCGGAGCAATGAGAGTGATTTCTATAAGTTTCCTGTTCGCAGGAATCAATGTTGCATATCAGGGCATTTATCAGGCACTGGACGGTGGTGTGGAATCACTGGTTATTTCGCTTTTGAGACAGCTGATCATTATCCTGCCGCTGGCGGGTGTCTTTTCGCTGTTTGTCAGAAATGGTCAGATTGGAGTTTCACTGATCTGGTGGGCATTTCCGATCACGGAAGTGATCGCATGTCTGGTAGGATATGTATTTTTAAAGAGGATCAGAAAAAATAAAGTGGAAGTTTTGCGTTAAGGAGGAACTGGAAATGGCAAAAAGAATCATTACGATCAGCAGAGAGTTTGGAAGTGGTGGACGTTTTATTGGGGAAGAGGTCGCAAAGAAGCTTGGAATTGCTTACTATGATAAAAATATCATCAGTCAGATTGCAGAAAAGTCCGGCCTGTCACCGGATTATATTCAGGAAAGTGCAGAACTGTCTCCGAAAAAAGGTCTGTTTGCATATGCACTTGCGGGGCGTGATATCACAGGAAGATCAGTAGAAGATATGGTGTATGAGACACAGAGAAAGGTTATTTTAGAATTGGCCCGGAAGGAGCCTTGTGTGATCATTGGAAGAAATGCAGATTATATTCTGAAAGACAGGGACGATGCGCTGAATGTATTTATCCACGGAGATATGCTGGAAAAAATACAGCGTATCAGTCAGTTATATCGTGTCACTGAACAGGAAGCTGTCAAAATGATGGCAGACACAGATAAAAGACGTATGACAAATTATAACTTTTATACGGATCAGAAATGGGGAAAGGCCAGCAATTATACGCTGTGTCTGAACAGCTCGCAGCTGGGATATGACAGATGTGAAGCATTAATCACAGAGTGTGTGAAATAAAAATCTGCAGGCAGGAATGTCAGAATAGAAAACAAAAAAAGATAGCATTAATCCTCAAACGATAATATAATCATCTCGTATGATGACATTTTCTATAGCAAAAATCACAGAAAAGGACGGAAACAGACGATGAGGATCATGGGGATTGATATCGGCACAACAACAGTCAGTGTCGTAATGACAGACACAGAAACGGGAAAGCTGCTTGCAAAGGAAACAGTGGAGCATAATTCTTTTCTGCGGAGCAGTAAGCCGGAACAGAAGCTGCAGGATCCGGAACGGATCTATGAGATCGTCCGGGAGCTTCTTATAAAGCAGCAGAAGGAGAATGGTTTGCCAGATGGAATAGGGTTTACAGGGCAGATGCATGGAATGCTGTATGTGGATGCTTTCGGCAAGGCAGTGAGTCCTCTCTATACCTGGCAGGATGGAAGCGGAGAGATTCCGCTGGAAAACGGAAAAACCTGTGCAGAGCTTTTGCAGGGAGTGGGTGCGGCGGCGTCCGGATATGGTGTAGTGACACATTTTTATCTTCAGAAGAAAGATCAGATCCCGAAGGATGCTGTAAGGATGACGACGATCAGTGATTATATTGCTATGCGGCTGTGTGAAAATACTGTCCCTGTTATCGGGCTTGACATGGCGGCAAGCTGGGGCTGCTTTGACCTGCAAAAACAGGAGTTTCTGTATGAAGCCCTGGAGCAGGCCGGGGTAGATATTTCTTATCTGCCGGAAGTAAGAAAGGGACATTTTTTAGTCGGAGAAACAAGAGCCGGTGTACCGGTAATGGGATCGATCGGTGACAATCAGGCGAGTCTGTTTGGTTCCGTCCGGAATCTTAAAGATACTGTGCTCCTGAATGTAGGAACCGGTAGCCAGGTTTCCTTAGTGACAGAGAAGTTTATAGAATGCAGCGGCAGTGTGGAGCTTCGCCCCTGTACCGAAAACAGCTATATCCTCGTGGGAGCTTCCCTGTGTGGTGGTCGTGCGTATGCGATGCTGGAGCAGTTTTACAGAGAGGCTGCAGAAACCGAAGAAAGACTGTATTCCCGGATGCAGGAGCAGGCAGAAAAATTTATTGAAAAATATGGAAAAGAAGCTGCATGGAAAGTAGATACAGCTTTTTCAGGGACAAGAAGTGATCCGTCTCACAGGGGCATGATCGCAGGAATCGGTGTAGAGAATTTTCATCCTGGTGCACTGACGGTCGGTGTGATCTGTGGAATCCTTAACGAACTGCATGAGCAGTATGAGCAGATGTGTCAGCTCACCGGAAAAAAGGCCACACGCCTGACTGGCTCCGGAAACGGAATTCGCCGAAACTCGCTGATGAGAAGACTGGCAGAAGAAATGTTCGAAATGCCGATGGAGATTCCTGAACATGAAGAAGAGGCTGCATATGGAGCTGCACTTACTGCGGGGAAATTGGCAGCAAAAAAATTGGATTTATCCAATGCGTCGTAAAACCCCTTGCTTCAGCTATGGGGATATAAGATGTGTCCATCGAATTTATGCAAGTAATTGAAGATGGACAAAATAGTAATTGTATTAATTAATAAACTATAGTATAATACAAATATGAACACAACATATAAATCAAACAACAATGTCGTCTATTCCTGTAAATAC
>NZ_JAAITI010000032.1 GCF_013304735.1 Blautia luti | reverse complement strand
AACCCCCTTGAAGACGACGAGGTAGATAGGGCAGAGGTGGAAGTGTGGTAACACATGGAGCTGACTGTTACTAATCGGGTGAGGGCTTGACCAACTAGCCGAGGAAGCGGGCAGGAAACAGCAGGAATGAATCGGAACAAGCTTGCTTGTGGAGAGGCATTCATGATGATTCCTGGACATTTGCGAAGCAAATGACATCGAACGACGGAGTCGTGAGATGACCACCGCTGGAGTAGCCTAAAAAAACAGGCGATGCAGCTTTAGCTGCGAGCCCGTGAAAAAAAGGCAAATCGGCACGCAGGTAAAACTTGATTCAAAAAGATTAACCATCAACAAACATGTATGTAGTTTTGAATATACAATACCAAAGAAAGTGGCTAAAACAGCCGCTTTTTTTATTACCACAAAAAACTGTCCCCTAAAAAAACATAAAAATTGCCCCTTGTAATACACCCAAACAAGCAGTACCATAACACCCGTGTTATTACATTCATACACTAAATTATTCACACACTAAAGTAATAACAAAACACGAGAGGGGAATTATTATGAACACACAGAACAACACAGTAGTCAAACTTGCAGAAACTGCATTATTAGCAGCTTTATGCTACGTATCCTTCACATTCCTGCAGATCAAGATCCCAGTACCAGGCGGAGATGCAACATCCATCCATATCGGAAACGCATTCTGTGTACTGGCAGCACTGCTTCTGGGCGGTGTATACGGAGGCCTTTCCGGAGCAATCGGAATGGGAATCGCAGACATTATGGACCCTGTTTACATCACAGGAGCACCAAAAACTTTTGTACTGAAATTCTGTATCGGTCTGATCGTAGGTCTTGTAGCACACAAAGTTGCAAAGATCAACGAAAGTACAGATAAGAAATATGTATTCAAATGGAGCGTGATCGCATCCATCGCAGGACTGGCATTTAACGTAGTAGCAGATCCTATCGTAGGATATTTTTACAAACAGTACATTTTAGGACAGCCTCAGGAGCTTGCACAGGCACTTGCAAAAATGAGTGCGGCAGCAACCTTCATCAATGCAGTGGTATCTGTAATCCTGGTAGCAATCATCTACAACGCAGTACGTCCGGTACTGATCAAGAGCCATCTGATCACCGTTACCAACAACAAGAATCAAGTTGCATAAAACAACATAACACAAACTTATTAACAGAAAAAACATTAAACAGTGAAATGGAAACGAATATCCATTTCGCTGTTTTTTTATGCAGGCAGAGGATCATTTTATTTATACGTTTGTCCTTACGATTTTTCCTATATTTTGTGCAGACTGAAATAAAAAAAGCTCTCTTTTTTGTACAGAATTCCAACATATTTTAAAAATAATATTGACATACGCCATCAATATAGTTATAATTCTAAATGTTTGAATTATAACTATTAAAAAAGGGAGAAAGATATATGAACGATTCCTTTCACTATCTGTCCATGGCAAACCACATGATGGTCCAGAAAAAACTGATGGAACAGCTGAAAGATACAGGCCTTACCCTGGGTCAGCCCAAAGTCCTGGATTACCTGAAAGATCACGACGGCGCCAGCCAGAAGGAAATTGCGGCAGGATGCCTGATTGAAGCAGGATCCCTGACATCGATCCTGAATCGTATGGAAGAAAAAGGGTTGATCGAGAGAAAAATGCTTAACGGAAACCGTCGTACCTTTCATATTTTTATGACAGAATCCGGAAAGAAAAATCAGAAGCTGGTAGAAGAAACTTTTGAAAAGATTGAAGAAACGGCCTTAAACAATATTTCAGAAGAAGAGCAGAAAGTATTTATGGAGATATTTCACAGGATCTACAGAAATCTTGCTGAGATAAAATAAACAGGCGGAGGTCCGCTTTATGATAACCGGATAATGGCTGCATAGGCATAATTATCCGATTAAAATCTGTACAACGAGGAGGAGACAAAAAATAATGGAGAAACTAAAACGATACTTGATATTTCTGGTGGGACTGTTTGTAAACTCCCTGGGAGTCAGTCTGATCACCAAGGCAAACCTGGGAACTTCACCGATTTCATCGATTCCCTATGTGTTAAGCCTGAATTTTCCATTTACACTTGGAAACTTTACCATTTTTTTCAGTATTTTTTTGATCGTGCTGCAGCTGATCATCCTGAGAAAGAACTTTAAACTGGAGCACATCCTTCAGATTCCGGTATCCATCATATTTGGATATTTTATCGATCTCACCATGATCCTTTTTTCCTGGGTCAACCCGGAAGCGTATGTCATGAAGATCGTATACCTGCTCATCGGATGTCTGATTCTTGGTGTCGGTGTATATATGGAAGTTCTGGCAGACGTTGTTATGCTTCCTGGAGAATCCTTTGTCCGCGCCATTGTCCTCACATGGAAAACAAACTTCGGAACAACCAAGATCTGTTTTGACGTATCCATGGCAGTGATCGCTGCAGTACTTTCCTTCGTATTCGCAGGAAGACTGGACGGCGTGAGAGAAGGTACGGTTATCGCAGCCCTTCTGGTAGGCTTTATTGCCAGACTCATCGGAAAGAAACTTGCATTCCTGAAAGACATGATCTTCCTGGAAACAGCATCTGTGGAAAACGAGAGCGAAGCAAACGAGCAGACAGCAGGAACTTATGGAAAAAATGTCATCGCCATTGGAAGGCAGTTTGGAAGCGGTGGCCACGATATGGGCAAGGCACTCGCAGAAAAGCTGGGCTACGATTTCTATGATGCAGAGATCATCCAGATGACAGCAGGAACCACAGGCTACACACCGGAATTCATTAAGAAAAATGAGGAGATCATGACAAACAGCCTTCTCTACGATCTGGTCAATCAGATGTATCTGAACACAGATATGCAGGACGAAGCACCGAAGGACAAGATTTTTGAAGCAGAATGTCAGGTCGTACGTGATCTTTCGGAAAAAGGCAGTTGCGTCATCGTAGGCCGCTGTGCAGATTACGTTCTCAGAAATTCCGCAAACTGCCTGAAAGTATTCTTCTCCGCGCCACTGGAAAGTAGGATCAAAAGAGTAGCAAGGAGACAGAACATCTCCGAGAAAGAAGCAAGAGCTGTTGTCCAGAAAAACGAAAAACTCCGCGCAGACAACTACCGTTATTACACACGCCGTATGTGGGGCGCAGCAGGAAATTTTGATCTCAGCCTGAATACAGATCTGGGTGAAGAGTATATTGAGAGCTGCATCCGCGGTGCTATGAAACTGTAAAAACATAGAAAGCCTTATTATATTTGCTGTAAATAGTATAGTTACTCAAAGACTGGCAATTTAAAAAGTCAGATTTTAGGACATATCAGACCTATCATTTACAGTAATATTATAAGGCTTTTTCTTTTCTTACATATAGAAACACATACAGGTTTTATAAGGTATTCCGGTACTCCGCAGGCGTCATATGGAACTTTTTCTCAAATATTTTGTAGAAGTGTGTAATGTTGGAATAACCGATTTCTTCCATAACAGCAGTGACGGAACGGTCCGGCTGTTTTAACAGCTCCGCCGCTCTGGACAGGCGGATATTCTGGATAAGAGAGGAAAAAGTCTGTCCTGTATAGTTTTTCAGGATTCGGGTCAGCTGCCGTTCGCTGTAATTAAAAAAAGAAGCCAGCTCCGGAAGGGTGAGCGTTGCGTAATGAAGTTCAATATATTTTAGTATAAAAATAATATTTTTTTCCTGCTTCTTTCCTGCCGGGTTTGGTACGATCATGTTTTTCTCATGGTTTCTGAGAAGACAGATAAAGAAGATTTCAAGCAGAGCGTTTATCATAGAAGGACTGTACCGTTTTTGCGCCCGGTATTCCTTCAGGATTTTTTTGAATAAATTTACAAGCTGTG
This sequence comes from Blautia luti, assembly GCF_013304735.1. Classification (GTDB taxonomy): domain Bacteria; phylum Bacillota; class Clostridia; order Lachnospirales; family Lachnospiraceae; genus Blautia_A. The sequence continues at coordinate 36,015 of NZ_JAAITI010000032.1, read as the reverse complement.
GGTCCTTTCCGGATTTAAAATACAGATAAAACTGAGAACCGGGAGAATAAAGTGCACGGCTGAAAAAATCATGTAAAGTACCATATTTAGGAAGCGAATTTAAGAATACAGCTTCAAAAGTCTGGCTCTTTATCAGAAAATTATAGATCACGCAGTCATCGCTAAATGCACTTAAAGCATGGATGATGGAAGGTGCCACAATACAGATATCACCAGCCTGCATGGAAATCGTATGAGAAGTAAATATATTTTCACAGGTTCCACGAAGCACATAGATCATCTCAAAAAAAGTGTGAGAATGTAAAAACGCAGGAGAATATCGGTTGTGGCGGAAAATGATCGTATCTTCATCAGAAGGAAGAATGGTTTCATCCAGAGCATTTCCCGGATGATAAGTAAAACCGGCTGCTGCATGGGAAGATGCTTCCGGACAGAGTTTTTCTATTTCTTCCACTGTATGTGCCTGGTCCAGATGAGCCTCCGGATATTCCAGAAAAATCCGTTTATAAAATATTTCATCAGGTTCCATTTCAGGAATCAGTTCTGTTAAACTTTTGTATTCTTTCATAAAATCACCTAAATTACTTGTCGACAAGCTTCAACAGGAAACACATATATGTCCGAAAAGGATAAACTATATGTCGTTTAAAGACGTTATCCTGTTCCCTTATTTCTGATAATATCACTATCAACAGGAAAACACAAGAATGACAGAAGGTGATAAATAAAAGTAATTTTATAAGAGCAGAAAACACGGAAGATGCAGAAAACCCATCAAAAGAAAAAGGGAAAAGGAGAAAGAGATATGTTTAGTTTGGCAAGTAAACACAACGATCCCAATGCCAGCCTGGCATGGAGCGAACGTATCGGTTACGGAACAGGCGGATTTGCCTTTAATATGATCAATGGTATCATTGGTTCTTTTCTGACGATTTATTTTACCAGTACAGTAGGACTGAACGCAGGTATCATTGCCACAATTTTTGCAGTATCCAAAATCTTTGACGGAATCTCAGATGTGATCGTAGGACGTATGGTAGACCGTACAAAGTCAAAACTTGGAAAAGGCCGTTCCTGGCTGTTACGAATGTGTATTCCATTTGGAATCACCACGATGCTGTTGTTTTTTGTACCGCAGAACTTCCCGGAAATGGCACAGTATGTATATATTTTCCTGATGTATAACATTGTAAATGCTGTATGCCTTACAGGAATGCTGGTACCGTATTATTCCATGATCTCATTGATGACAGCAAATCCTTATGAGAGAGGATTTCTTGGAAATATCCAGCAGATTTTCCAGACACTTGGAAATGTAGTTGTAAACTCAACATTTGTTACCTTACTTGGAATCTTTACAAGCAGTACAGAAACCATTTATACACAGAGAGCATTTACGATCACAATGTTAATCTACTGCATCGCAATGATCGTAATTACTTTCTTCAGTGTTTTCTCAACAAAAGAGAGAATACATTCTGCTGAAAGCGCAGAGGAAGATACTCAGAAATCAGCAAGTGCAGGCAGAGAAGCAGGCACATGGGAAACTGTAAAAGCACTTTTTAAGAACAAATACTGGGTGATCGTAACAGTTGCAAGTTTTGTAGTATTTTTCGTAATCATCATGTATGCAATGGGAAATGTATATTATTGTCAGTACGTTCTCTATGATATGGGACAGTACAGCTGGGTATCCAACTCCATTTCCATTGCACAGTTTGCAGTCATGTTTGTAACACCTGCATTTATGAAAAAGTTTGGAAAAACAGCTGTTTATGAAGCTGGAATGGTAGTTATGGGACTTGGATTCCTTGGATTCGCTGTTTTCGGCGGTTCCAGCACGATCGTAATGATCATCTTCAATGTACTGAAAGGTTGCGGCGTTGGGATGGCCGGCGGTATGGCACTTGGAATGGTTGCAGATACCATTACATACGGAACAAAGAAAACAGGAATTGATACCGTTGGCCTTGGAAATGCCGGTGTTTCTGCAGCACAGAAGATCGGTCTCGGACTTGGAACAGCTGTATTTGGCTGGGTTCTCAATGGTGCAGGCTATGACGGATCTCTGGATGCACAGGGCATCGCACAGCCGGAAAGTGTTTCCACAGCAATTAACTTCCTGTACAACTGGCTGCCATTTATCATGGTAATCGCTATCTTTGTACTGATGGTAATCCTGTATCATTGCGAGAGAGATTTAAAGAAAATGGAAGCAGCTGAATAAAGCTGATAAATAAATAACTGAGAAAAAGCAGAGAAAACTGCTTGCGCCTCCGAAAATTAGACATACATTCTAGTCTTTGGGGGCGTTTCTGAAGTTGTGATCGTGGATATTCCAGAGTAAGAGGAGAAATATAAATATATGAAAGTTGCAAATATAAGAATCAATGGCATGGAAAATCCGGTGGGATTTGACTTTGAGACCGTATGTGTATCATGGAAAGTTCGTGAGACATCTGCCAGAAGACAGCAGAATGCAAAAATAGAAGTATCTTTGAAAGAAGATTTTTCAGAGATTCTCTGGGAAAAAGAAGGAAAAGATCTTAACAGCGCGGCAGAAAAACTGGAGTTTACCAGGAGTGCATATACAAGATATTATGTAAAAGTAACCGTCACAAACGATAAAGGAGAAACAGCTGTTTCAGAACCTGCATATTTTGAAACCGGAAAGATGGATGATCCATGGATGGGAAAATGGATCACAACAGAAAAAGAAGATACTTTTCATCCTCTCTTTATAAAAAACTTTGAAGTAAAGAAAAAAACTGCTTCAGCCAGACTTTATATTTGCGGTCTTGGACTTTTTGAGGCAAAATTAAACGGAAAAAAAGTCGGAGAAGAAGTTCTGACTCCTTATTACAGCAATTATCACGATGAAGAACAGTACCTTACATTTGATGTTACAGAAGATATTAAAAATATTGATAACCATACAGAAATGCAGAAAACAGCAGAAAACCAGCTGGCCGTATCGCTGGGAAATGGCTGGTATAAGGGAAAATTCGGACTGAACAGTCAGAGTAATAATTTTGGTGATACCTTTAAACTGATCGCAGAACTTCGGCTGATCTATGAAGATGGCGAAATTCAGGTGATCGGAACAGATGAAACCTGGAACTATATTGGTTCTGATGTGGAAGATGATGGAATTTATGACGGCGAGATCATTAACCATCTGTTATGGGAAGAAAAAGAAAATCAGGCAAGACCGGCAGTTCTTACAGCGGCAGAAGGAAAACTGGTTGCCAGATACAGCCTTCCTGTAATGGAAATGGAAGATATGCCGGTAAAAGAAGTGATCCATACACCGGCAGGAGAAACAGTCCTGGATTTCGGACAGAATTTTGCCGGATATGTAACATTTAAAAATCACCTGACAAAAGGAACCAGAATTATATTTGATCATGGCGAAATTCTCCAGGATGGCAATTTTTATAATGAAAATTACCGTGCTGCAAAATCTCAGTTTGTATATGTATCTGATGGCAGGGAGGAGCTGGTACGTCCTTCTTTTACATATTTTGGATTCCGTTATGTGCGTGTGACAGGATGGCCGGGAGAAGTAAATGCAGAAGATTTTACAGGAAAAGCAGTTTACTCAAAGATGAATAGGACCGGATATGTGGAAACAGGCCATAAGGGAGTAAACAGACTGTTCCTCAATGCACTTTGGGGACAGAAATCAAATTTTGTGGACTTTCCTACAGACTGCCCACAGAGGGATGAACGACTTGGCTGGACCGGGGATGCTCAGGTATTTGCCGGAACAGCAAGTTTTAATATGGACACTACAGCTTTTTATCAGAAATTCATCCACGACCTTCGAAATGAGCAGGTAAAATACGATGGAATCCTTCCGGGAGTGATTCCGGTACTTGATCCAAACGGACCGATCTTTTCCAGTGTATGGGGAGACATTGCCACATTCCTTCCAATGGTGGTTTATGAACATTCAGGAAATACAGAAATGCTGAGATCCAGTTATCCGATGATGAAGGACTGGGTGGATAAGATCACCAGGGAAGACCAGGCAAGAGGACAGAAATATCTTTATGATTTCGGAAATCAGCTGGGTGACTGGCTTGCACTTGACGGAAGAACCGAGCAGAGCATGGAAGGTGGAACAGATGCCTATTATATTGGCTCCAACTACTATGCAATGTCTGTGCAGAAGACTGCAAAAGCAGCAGAAATTCTCGGCTATGAAGAGGATAAGCGTTATTATGATGACCTCTATCAGAAGATCAGAGAAGCGATCATCCGGGAATATTTTACAGAAACGGGACGTCTGGCAATTGATTCCCAGACTGGATATATTGTAGCTTTATATTCCGGGATCTACAGAGAAAAAGAAGCTGTTGTGGCAGGACTGAAAGCAAGATTTTACAAAGACTGCTACAAATTAAAGGGCGGATTTACAGGGGCACCGATCCTTTGCAGGGTTCTCGCCGAAAACGGATTCGAGGAAGACGCTTTTTATTTCCTTCTTCAGGAAGATTATCCGGGATGGATGCACTGCATCAATCTTGGAGCAACAACAATCTGGGAAAGATGGAATTCCGTTCTGGATGACGGGCATTTAAGCGGTACGATGATGAACTCCCTGAACCATTATTCTTATGGCTCTGTTGTAGAATATCTCTACAGAGATGTGGCTGGCTTAAAAGCCCTGGAGCCTGGCTTTAAAAAAGCTCTGATCACACCGTTGATGAACGGAAAACTGAAATATATGCATATGACTTATGACTCTGCATATGGCGAATACAAAGTAAACTGGGAAATCCTGAAGAACGGAAAAGTAACAGTAGATATCCAGGTTCCATTTGGATGCAGTGCAGTGATCGGACTTCCGTTCTATGAAGGGGAAGTGATGGAAGTGGAAGCCGGAAATTATCACTATGAATATTGTCCCACAGAAGATCTTCGCCAGCGCTATAATAACAAAACCATGTTTAAGGATATGATGCATGATCCGGAGGCTATGAAAGTGATCGAGAGAGTATCTCCAATGCTGATGTATTTCCTTTCTACCGGAAATCAGGATTATTTTTACGAGAGTATCCAGAGTCTGGAAAAACTGTTTTATATGGGATTTACCAGAGAAATCGTGGATAATCTTCGAACAGAGTTATCCAAACTTCTTGATATGGAGGAAGAATAAAATGGCCGATTTTTACAGAGCAGAAAAAGTAAACGACAGAGTCACAGCAATCCTGAGTCTCACCGGTGAGATCATGTATCTGGTAAACGGATCGGAACGCTCCCTGCTGATTGATACCTGTGTGGGAGCCGGAAACCTTCGGGATTTTGTGGAAAAACTTACGGAGAAACCTCTTACAGTACTTCTTACCCATGGTCACGTGGATCATGCAATGGGAGCTCCGGAATTCACCGGGAACGATGGAAAAAAAGAATGTGAGATCTACATGAACCATGCAGATACCCAAGTTTATCTGGGGATGAATTCCATAGAAAACAGAAAAGGATATGTACTGGCAGGACTTGGCGGCCAGATGCCGGAAGGACTGGAAGAGACCTTTCTGCCGCCTGCACCGATGACTTTTAAAAATCTGAAAGATGGTGACAGATTTGACCTGGGAGGGATTTCCGTGGAAACCTATGCCCTCCCGGGGCACACTCCAGGAACCATGGTCATGTTGATTCCGGAAGAAAAGATCCTGATCCTTGGAGATGCCTGCAATAATGCAACATTCCTTTTTGATGAGAATTCCCTTACAGTGGAAGAATACAGGGAAAATCTGCTTCAGATCCAGAACAGGCTGGAGGGGCGTTTTGACACAACCTGTCTCTGCCATCATGTGATCTGGGCTTCCAAAGATATGATCCACAGTGTGATCGAAGTCTGCGATACGATCATGAAAGATCAGGCAGATGATGTTCCCTTTAACTTTATGGGGCAGCAGGCCTTTGTTGCAAAAAAAGCCAATGAATATTTCAACCGTCTGGACGGCGGCGAAGGAAACATCATCTACAGCAAAGAAAAAATCCGCAAAAAAGAGGTGACACCATGAATTACTTGGCGATTGATGTAGGAGGAACATTTATCAAATATGCAGTGATCACTGAGAACTGTTCCATCCTGGAAAAAGACAAAACCCCCACAAAACAGGATTCTCTGGAAATATTTATCCAGTCTCTGACAGATATCTGTGACAGAATCAAAGGGCAGTATGAGATTGAAGGAATTGCCTTAAGCATGCCGGGGATCATTGATTCCAAAAAAGGCTTTATGTACACCGGCGGAAGTCTTTTCTGCATCAGCAATGTAAATATCGTAGAGATTCTGGAGAAAAAAGTCGGGATTCCGGTAACTGTGGAAAACGATGCCAAATGTGCAGCCTTGGCCGAAATCTGGCAGGGATCTTTAAAGGACTGCCAGAATGCTATCGTTGTTGTCTGCGGAACAGCAGTAGGCGGTGCCGTGATCGTTAACCGTGAGATCGTAAGTGGCAAAAATTTCATGGCAGGGGAATTCAACTATGTGATCACAGACAGCAAGGATGACTACAAAATGTCCAACAGTCTTGCAGAAACAGCCGGTGCCCAGGCACTGCTTAACAGTGTATCCGTAGAAACCGGCATACCTGTAGAAGAATTAAACGGGGAAAAAGCGTTCTCCCTTGCAAACCAGGGTAATGACAAAGCTCTGGCAGGAATCCGGAACCATGCCAAAAAACTGGCTATCCACATCCACAACTGCCAGTACATGTTCGATCCGGAAAAAATCGCAGTAGGCGGCGGGATCAGTGAACAGCCTTTGCTTCTTCAGCTGATCCGTGAAGAACTTGCAAAGATCAACGGCATGTATCCCTGGACACTTCCGGTCCCGGAGGTGACAAGCTGCCGTTTTTACAATGACGCAAACCTGATCGGTGCTGTTTATGTACATATGAAAGCAAGAGAGAAAAAGATCAGTCTTGAAAAAGTAAATGAACTCATGGAACTGCTTGAAAACAGAAGAGAGGGCGAATATTTGAGAGCTCTCCTTACAGAATAACAGGAGGTAATTATGATCCGAAAATATCCAAACTTATGCAAACCGATCCAGATTGGACGTGTAACATTTCGAAACCGTATGTTTTCTGCTCCGATGGGCGGAACAGATATTACAAACGATGGATGTATCGGCCCGAAATCTACAGCCTTTTATGAACTGAGAGGAAAAGGCGGTGCAGGTGCCGTAACAGTCAGCGAGTGTATGGTACATCCGAAAACCGATGGCTCCCATGCCTATCATCTGGACACATCCATCCTGAATTCCCTGGCATCCGCAACTTATACTGCAGACGCCATCCGCCGTCACGGTGCCATCCCGAGCATTGAACTTTCCCATTCCGGAATGTATGCAGGAACTTATATGACAGATAAATCCAGACAGAAATCCATGAACCAGTGGGGCCCGTCTGATACTGTCCGTCCGGATGGCGTGGAGGTAAAAGCCCTCACAAAAGAGCTGATCGACGAGATCGTAGCTTCCTATAAAGAGACCGCGTCCCTGGCAAAAAGAGCAGGTTTTGAGATGATCATGGTCCACGGCGGACATGGCTGGCTGATCAACCAGTTTCTTTCTCCGTATTTTAACAAGCGTATCGATGAGTATGGCGGAAGCCTTGAAAACCGCTGTCGTTTTGCAGTGGAGGTTCTGAAGGCAGTCCGTGAAGGTGTGGGACCTGGATTCCCCATCGAGTTCCGTATGAGCGGTTCTGAACTTTTTGAAGGCGGCTACACACTGGAAGACGGTGTGGAGATCGCAAAAGTTCTGGAGCCGTATATCGATCTTCTTCATGTTTCTGCAGGAACTTATCAGAGAGGTTTTGGTGACACCCATCCATCCATGTTTAAGGAGCATGGCTGCAACGTTTACCTTGCGGCTGAGATCAAGAAACATGTGTCCATTCCGGTTGCAACCATCGGTGGCCTGAATGATCCTGCACAGATGGAACAGATCATTGCAGAAGGAAAAGCCGATATTGTTTACATGGCAAGAGCACTTCTTGCAGATCCCTTCCTTCCGAGAAAGGTCATGGAAAACAGAGACGAGGAGATCGTAAAGTGTTTAAGATGCTTTACCTGCATGGCAGAAAGAGCGGCAACTTCCACAAGAAGATGTACCGTCAATCCGCTGATCGGACGTGAGATGGAAGGGGATGAAGTACAGCTGGCACCTGTTAGGAAAAAAGTCCTGGTAGCAGGCGGCGGCCCGGGAGGTCTGTATGCAGCTTACACAGCGGCAAGAAGAGGACATCAGGTCATCCTCTGTGAAAAAGAGGATACTGTGGGCGGAATCCTGAAAAGCGAGCAGGCCCTTCCATTTAAGCATGAGATGTATGAGCTTGCAGGAACTTACGAGCTTCTTGCAAGAAAAGCAGGCGTGGAGATCCGTACATCCACACCGGTGACAAAAGAGTATGCGGAAAAGGAAAACGCAGATGCACTGATCATCGCGGCAGGTTCCAGACCGCTGGTACCTCCAATCCCGGGACTGAACGGAGAAAATGTGGTAATCGTAAACAACTACTATAAAGAGAAAGAAAAAGTAGGAGATGAGGTAGTTGTCTTTGGCGGCGGCCTTGCAGGATGCGAGTGTGCCATCCACCTCGGAATGGAAGGAAAGAAAGTCCGCATTGTGGAGATGAGAGATGTTCTTGCACCGGATGCCAATGTAAGACACAGACCGCTTCTTCTGAAAGAGATTGACAAATACGCAGAAGTTTATACAGGATACAAGGGCCTCGAGGTAACCGAAGAAGGCGTATGGTGTGAGGATAAAGAGGGCAAAAAAGTTCTGGTTCCTGGAAACACCATTATCTGTGCCCTGGGTCAGAGATCCAGAACCGACATTGTGGATGAGCTTCGTGACTGTGCGCCATACGTGGCTGTGATCGGTGATGTAAGCAGAGTTTCCACCATCACCAATGCAGTATACTGGGGTTATCACGCAGCGCTGGATATCTGATGTCCGGAAGGAAAGGAATGAAAAAAATGTTTCCCAAGAATTTTTTATGGGGCGGCGCAGTAGCTGCCAATCAGTGTGAAGGTGCATACAACGAGGACGGCAAAGGACTTTCCATCCAGGATGTCCTTCCTCACGGGATCAAAGGCCCGAGGACGGAAGCACCCACAGAAGACAATATGAAGCTGGTAGGAATTGATTTTTACCACCATTACAAAGAAGATATCAAGCTGTTTGCAGAGATGGGATTTAAGGTATTCCGTACTTCCATTGCCTGGAGCAGGATATTCCCGAAGGGGGATGAGGAAACTCCCAATGAGGCAGGCCTTAAGTTCTATGATGATCTGTTTGACGAGTGCAGAAAATACGGGATCGAGCCCCTGGTAACCTTATCTCATTATGAGACTCCGCTTTATCTTGCAGAGCATTATGACGGCTGGGTAAACCGTGATCTCATCGGATTTTATAAACGGTATGTGACTACAGTTTTCAACCGTTATAAAGATAAGGTAAAATACTGGCTCACATTTAATGAGATCAACTCCATCCTGGAATCTCCATTTATGAGCGGCGGGATCAATACGCCGAAAGAAAAATTTTCCCAGAGTGATCTTTACCAGGCAGTTCACCATGAGCTTGTAGCCAGCGCCTGGGCGACCAAGATCGGTCATGAGATCAATCCGGATTTCAAGATCGGCTGTATGATCTTAAGTATGCCGGTATATCCGCTGACACCTGATCCCTCGGATGTTCTTGCTGCCATGGAACAGGATCACAAGAACATGATGTTCGCAGATGTCCATGTCCGCGGCTGCTATCCGGGATATGCGAAACGTTATATGCGGGAAAACGGCATCAGCATTTCTGTGACGGATGAGGATATGGAAATCCTGAAAAACACCGTAGACTTTGTTTCCTTCAGTTATTATGTCAGTGTCTGTGCCACAGCAGATCCGGAAAAAAATGTCCGGGGAGAGGGAAATCTTCTGGGCGGTGTGCCAAACCCGTATCTGAAAGCCAGCGACTGGGGCTGGCAGATCGATCCGAAGGGACTTCGCTATATTCTGAACACACTCTGGGACCGCTACCAGAAACCACTGTTTATCGTGGAGAATGGTCTTGGTGCGTTTGATCAGCTGATTCAGGGTGCAGATGGCGAGATGACCGTAGAAGACGATTACCGCATCGCTTATCTCAGAGATCACATCCGCCAGATGGAAGAGGCTGTCATGGATGGCGTGGATCTGATGGGATACACCACCTGGGGATGCATCGACCTTGTCAGCGCATCCACGGCAGAGCTTCGCAAACGTTACGGATTCATCTACGTGGACCGCAACGATGACGGAAGCGGAACTATGAAGCGTTATAAGAAAAAGAGTTTCTACTGGTATAAGCATGTGATTGAGACCAATGGACAGGAACTATAGATAATAAAACTTCCGGGAGTATGTTGTCCAGCTCCCGGAAGTTTTGATATTTAAGAAAATTTATTTCTTCATATTCTCCCGTACCTTCGTAGGTGTGCACCCGAAGTGTTCCTGGAACATCCGGCGGAACAGCTTATAATTGGTGAAGCCGTGGCGTTCCAGGATCACATGCACGGGGGCTTTTGTGTTGATCAGATCTTTGTAAATGAAAGAAAGTCTGTATTCATTCTGATATTCCAGAAACGTAACCCCCATCTTTTTCTTAAAAAAACGACAGAAATATCCGGTCTGGAGATAAGCGACACCTGCGATCTCATCCAGGGAAATGGGCCTCTTATAATTTTCAGAAATATAATTCAGTACAAGGTTCAGCCGATCCAGATCTTTTTTCTGCTGGCTTAAATCACTTTGAAAAACTTTTACACGGAAATTGTGGTACAGCTGGAACAGAAGTTCAAAGATCAGGCTGTTAAAGCGCAGGATAAATCCATCCGGCCGGATATCATCAATGATCTGCAGCTGTTCCAGGGTGGTTTTCAGCATTTCAATCTTTGTCTTTTTAACAGGATCTTTGGTCTGATAGTCCCAGAAAAATACCAGCTGCTGGACATTGGGAATATATTTTTCCATAAAATCCAGCGGAATCTGAAGAACGATAGCTTTATTTGGAACGGTACATTTTGTGGAATGGATGATGTTGGCATTGATCAGGATACAATCTCCGGGGTGGAGGGTATGACTGGAAGATTCCACGATAACATCCAGTTCGCCCTCCTGTATATAAATGATCTCAACAGCCCGGTGCCAGTGGAAAGGAATGTAGCTTCCATTATCTGTGGACGTATAAAATTTGACATTTGTGATACCTGAGTAATCTATGATCTCATAGGAAATTCCGTTTTTATCCATATAACCTCCTTAAAAAGAGAATATCGACCTATATATTAGAGCTTTTCTGACCTAATCTGTGCAGAATCATTATGATAGTATAATACCATAAAACAAAGCTCCATGGCCATGGAAAAGCGAAAGAAAAAACAGGGAGAGGTAAAAAAATATGAATCAAAAGAGTAAATTGACCTTTGGAAAAATATTTGAGCGTTTTTCTTATGGATGTGGTGATTTTGGCTGTAACATCATCTACACGGCGATGTCTGCATTCCTTCTGTTTTACTACACAGACTATGCGAATGTAAGCGCAATGGCAGTTGGAACCATTATGATGGTCTCCAGGATCTTTGACGGTGTCAGTGATATCATCATGGGTGTGATCGTAGACAGAACAAGATCAAAATATGGTAAAGCAAGGCCTTGGATCTTACGTATGTGTATTCCCTTTGCAGTGTCTGGAATTCTTCTGTTTTCTGTTCCTGCATCCTGGGCTTCCACGCCGAAACTTGTATATGTATTCATTACATACAACCTTGTTTCCACAGTGATCTACACAGCCATCAACGTGCCATATTCCGCACTGAATGCGCTGATGACACAGGATCCCTATGAGAGATCTGTTTTAAGTATTTTCCGTAATCTTCTGGCAACAGCCGGAACACTGACCATCAATACCTTCACACTTCCGCTTGTAGAATATTTCGGAAACAATGCAGCAGCATGGACAAAAACATTCGTAGTATTCGGTTTCGTAGCGATCGCCGCATTTTTATGTACCTTCTTTGGAACAAAAGAGCGTGTACGGGCAGCAGAAAATGAAGGTGAAGTACAGACAGAAGATGTACCGTTTGTAACAGGAATCAAAGCACTTTTTAAGAACAAATACTGGATCATGATGACAGGAATGCTTGCCCTTTTCTTCCTGATGTATTCTGTCAACGGAGGAGCAACGGTATACTATGCAAAAGATATCCTGGGCGATAAAAATCTGGTAAGTACCATCAACGGAATCTTTAACATCGTACAGATTTGCGGCATGTTCTTCATTTCCATGCTGGTAAAAAAATTCGGAAAAAGAAATGTATTTGCACTTGGTCTTGTTCTGGATATTGTGGGAATGCTGGTACTGAATTTTTCCGGCGGTTCCATGGCGATCATCGTGGTTTCCAGTGTGATCCGTGGAATCGGTAATGCCTGCGGCGGTGCTACCATGTGGGCTATGGTTTCCGATACCATTGATTATGGTGAGTGGAAAACAGGCTGCCGTACAGAGGGACTTGTAAACAGTGCCTGCAGCTTCGGATACAAGATCGGTAACGGAATCGGTTCCGCACTTCTTGGTCTGATCCTTGAGATCGGCGGATATGTTGGAACAGCAGCAGTACAGACAGAATCTGCACTGACGTCCATCAAAGTATGCTTCGTATGGATTCCGATCCTTGTTTATGCCTGCGGCCTTGTGATCATGAAATTCTATCATCTGGATAAAGAATTCGATGGAATCATCGCAGATCTGAAGGCACGTGCACAGAAATAGAAAAGGAGATCAGAGAGAGTGAACATCAAAGGCGTTAATCTTGGAAACTGGCTGGTGCTGGAAAAATGGATGAGTCCGGCATTATTTGAGGGAACCACCGCAGAGGATGAATATTATCTTCCCACACAGCTTTCCCCGGAGGCATATGAGGCAAGAATAAAGATCCATCGTTCAGAATACATTACAGAGCGTGATTTTGTAACCATAAAAAGCATGGGAATGGAGTCTGTCCGGATTCCGGTGCCATACTTTATCTTCGGCGACCGGAAACCATTTATCGGCTGCATCGAAGAACTGGATAAGGCCTTTAACTGGGCGGAAAAATACGGACTTACCATTCTCATTGATCTTCATACAGTACCCTTAAGCCAGAACGGTTTTGACAACGGAGGCATCAGCGGTGTGTGCAAATGGGCACAGAATCCTGATGAAGTAGAGTTTGCATTAAGCGTTCTGGAACGTCTTGCAAAGAGATATGGAAACAGAAAAGGCCTGTTTGGAATCCAGCCGTTAAATGAGCCCATCACAGAAAATATGTGGGAAACCATGGATATCCAGAACCGTTATGCTCCGGCAGATCAGGAGATGGCAAAAGGCTCCGCACCGATCACAATGAAATTCCTGAGACAGTTTTATCTGGATGCCTACGACCGTATCAGTGCCTATATGCCAAAAGATAAGTACGTTGTGATCCACGATGGCTTTGAACTGATGGAATGGAAAGATTTCATGCAGGAAGAGAAATATTCCAATGTGATCCTGGATACCCATCAGTATCTCATGGTTGCGGAGGCCAGAGGATGCAGCCAGACTATTGAAGGCTATCTGAAATATATCAGAGAAGAACTGGAACCACAGATCACAGAGATGGAAAAATATTTCCCGGTGATCTGCGGCGAGTGGTGTCTGTTTAACTCCCTTGCCTGCGGCTGTGACACAAAAGGCGGCCAGAGCGTGCTCAACGGAGTGGAAGGGAGCCGGCAGGAAAGCTTTTCATCGGAGAAGAAAAAAGAAATCTATGAAGCCCTTGCAAAGGCACAGCTGGAACTCTGGGAGAAAGGCAGCGGTTATTATTACTGGAGCTACAAGCTTCTGACTGATACGGTAAATACTCCCGGATGGATCGGATGGGACAGCTGGGATCTGGGAAGATGTTATGACTTTGGCTGGTTTCCGGCTGATAAAGGAGGATGTTAAAATGATCGTAAATCCAATACTTCCGGGTTTTAATCCGGACCCTTGTATCTGCAGAAAAGGCGACGATTACTATATGGCAGTTTCCACATTTGAGTGGTTTCCGGGAATCCCGGTCTACCATTCCAGAGACCTGAAAAACTGGGAGCTGTACACACACGTAATTACAGACGATGAAAAAGTAGATCTCAAGAAACTTCCAAGTGCAAAAGGAATCTGGGCGCCCTGCCTGACCTACTGCGAGGAAGAGGATATGTTCTACGTTGTCTATGGAGTGATGAATTCCATGAACGCCAGATATTTTGATGTGGATAATTTCCTGATCTGTGCAAAAGATATCCGCGGACCGTGGAGCGAGCCGGTTTACCTTCATTCCTCCGGTTTTGATGCGTCACTTTTCCATGACACCAACGGCAAAAAATACGTGGTATCCCTGGAGTGGGAAACAAGGGAAGGCTACGAGAAGCCAGGGGCTATCTGTATGGTAGAATATTCTCCTGAGAAAAAAGAGATCATCGGTTATCCGAAGCGGATCTGGAGAGGCGGTACAGACAGAGGCTGCATCGAGGCACCGCATCTCACAAAACGAGGCGAGTATTACTATATCATGTGTGCAGAGGGTGGCACCGGATATAATCACTGCGTTACCATGGGACGTTCCAAAAATGTCTGGGGCCCATATGAAAAAGATCCGAAGAATCCCATCGTTACCAGTGTTCCGGGAGAATCCTACGAGCGCCAGGATCCAGACCATCTGAAACCAAAGTACTATAATCCGGACTCTGTACTTCAGAAATCCGGTCATGGAAGCTATGTGGAACTTCCCACAGGAGAAGTTTATCTGGTCCATCTCTGCTCCAGACCTTTTGTACCGGAACTTCGCTGTACACTTGGAAGAGAGACGGCCATTCAGAAAATGATGTGGACCGAAGATAACTGGCTCCGCATGGCAGATGGAAGCAATCTGGCGAAAATTGAAGTGCCGGAAACTTCCCTTCCGGAATACCCAGTGGAAAAAACTCCGGATTTTGATGATTTTGACGGAGATGAGCTTGGGAACTTCTATTACTCTCCAAGGATCATGCCCCAGCGTTTTGCAGATGTGAAAGCAAGAAAAGGCTATGTGCGCCTTCGTGGACAGGAATCCAGAACCTCTCTCAACAAAGTAAGTATCCTGGCCAGAAAGCTTACAAGCGTATACGCACGGATCACCACAAAAATGGAATTCACACCGGAAGTACACCAGCACAGCGCAGGTCTGATCCTGTATTACGACAACATGAATTACATCAATCTCCGGAAATATTACAGTGAAACCCTGGGACAGAGCGCCCTGTCCATCATCCATCTGGAAAATGGAGAAAAAACAGAGTTCCTGAATACCAGAATCCCGGTAGAAGATAAACCGATCTATCTGAGACTCTACATTGAGGGAAGAAAATCCTGGTTTGAGTGGAGCTATGACGGAGAAAATTATGAAAAGATCGGACGCATTTTTGATACCACAAGGTTCTCTGATGAGTACTGCAAATACGGAGAGTTCACAGGAACCATGGTGGGAATCACCTGTGCAGACCGCGTTCTCCACAAAAAATGTGCAGACTTCGACTTCTTCGAATACATTGCAGATGAGAGCCGGATGGTAGAGTAAAAAGATATTAAAAAAGCTATTGAAAAAAGAAAATGTTTGTAGTAATGTAGTAGCTACAACGCTTACGAAAAAGAAGACTGTTTCGGAGGAGCAGTCTTCTTTTTGTGAAGAATTTTGGATGGAGGAAAACGAAAAGAACAAGGGGGAAAATTATGGAGAAGGTAAAAGAAAAAACATCTTTTTTCTGGAAGTTCGTAGGGGATAAGAAGTTTTATCTGATGGTTCTGTCCATTGCGGTGCCGATCATGATCCAGAATGGAATCACAAATTTTGTCAGTCTTCTGGATAACATTATGATCGGGCGGATCGGTACAGAGCAGATGTCCGGTGCGGCGATCGTCAATCAGCTGATCTTTGTGTATAATCTCTGCATTTTCGGAGGGGTTTCCGGTGCGGGAATTTTTACAGCTCAGTATTTCGGGCAGAAAGATCACGAGGGTGTCCGTCAGACACTTCGTTATAAACTGTGGATGGCAGTAATCCTGACAGCGGTCACCATCGTACTGTTTCTGACAGCAGGGGATTCGCTGATCAGCATGTATTTAAAAGGTGACGGAACCGCACAGGAGATCCGGGATACACTTGTCTATGGAAGGCAGTATTTATGGATCATGCTTCTGGGACTGCCTCCATTTATGATGGTGCAGGTCTATGCGAGTACTTTACGTGAGTGCGGTGAGACTGTGCTTCCTATGAAGGCTGGAATCGTGGCGGTGCTGATCAATCTGACATTTAACTATCTTCTGATTTATGGTAAATTTGGATTTCCGGAACTGGGAGTGAGAGGTGCTGCTGTTGCGACGGTGCTTTCCAGATATGTGGAAGCGTGTATTGTCCTGATCTGGACGCATAAGCATACGGAAAAGAATATTTTTGCCCAGGGCCTGTATTCCACATTGAAGGTTCCTGCAAATCTGACAAAGAAGATCCTGATCAAGGGAACACCGCTGCTTCTCAATGAGACTTTATGGGCAGCAGGAGTGGCCATGCTGACACAGTGTTATTCTGTCAGGGGGCTGAATGTGGTAGCTGGATTAAATATTTCCAATACGATCAACAATGTATTTAACATCGTATTTATTGCCCTGGGAGATTCCGTAGCTATTGTTGTAGGACAGCTTCTTGGTGCCGGTAAGATGAAGGAAGCCAGAGATACGGACAACAAGATGATCGCATTCTCGGTGTTCTGTTGTACCTGTGTGGCAGCCGTGATGTTTGTGATGGCACCACTGTTTCCGAAACTTTACAACACCAATGCCGAGGCTCGTACTCTGGCGAAATATTTTATTATGATCACAGCATTTTTCATGCCGCAGAATGCATTCTTACATGCAGCGTATTTCACGTTGCGCTCTGGTGGAAAAACTATTATCACATTCCTGTTTGACAGTGTGTTTATCTGGGTGGTAAGTGTGACCATCGCATTTACCTTAAGCCGTTTTACAGGACTCCCTGTACTGGGGATTTACGCAATGGTCCAGGCAGCGGATATGCTGAAATGTGTCATCGGATTTATCCTTGTAAAAAAAGGCGTATGGCTTCAGAATATCGTCTCATAAAATTTTTTGAAATCTTCCGGAAGGGGTGCTTCCAGGGAGATTTCTTTTTTGGCATTTTCAGTGCAGGGCATGGAAGAGAGGGGGCTGGAAGTCGTTTCACCATTTGGAAAAGGTGGCTGAAATTTAAGTTTCCATGCGTGGAGTGCAGCACGGGAAAAAAGATTTGTTGTGTCCGATAAATGGTACAGGGAATCACCCAGAAGCGGATGCCCCAGAGATGCCATGTGGACACGGATCTGATGGGTGCGGCCGGTTTTCAGGCGGAGCATTACAAGGGATGCAGAGATCCTGGAATCGGGGGCGGTGGATTTCAGGACGGAATATAAAGTTTCTGCCGGTTTGCTGCCTGGAAGGGAACCGTCCGGAGAGATCACCATTTTCAGACGGGTCTTTGGATCTGGGGCAAGGGGAGTTGTGATCCTATGAAACGCTCCATCTGTATCTTCCGGCATGGAACCGGAAACCGCAGCCAGGTAGGTTTTCTCTGAAATTCCACTTTCCCGCTGTTTTTGTAATCTGGCAGCAGCAGTCTGATTCCTGGCAAAGAGCAGGATACCGGAAGTTTCTTTATCCAGCCGTCCAATAGAGCGGACTTTGGTAGATTCACCTTTGGAACGGAAATAGGCGGCAACCTGGTTGGAGAGGCTGTCGCTGTAGTGTGAACCGGAAGGATGGGTGACGATCCCGGCAGGTTTGTTTACTGCGAGGATATCCTGGTCTTCGTATAGGATTTCCAGTTCAGGAAGAAACTGTGGAGCTGGAGCAGATTCCAGCTGTGCAGAGTCAACATCATTCGTTTCCAGACATACCGTAATCTGATCCCCTGGATAAGCAGTTTCCGTCACCCGGCACTGCTGTCCGTTTTTTTGGACACCACCGGGACGGAACTTCGCCTGGCTGATCTGCTTTTTTGTAAGACCGGCCTGGGTGCGAAGAAAGTGGGAGACAGGTGCCGGGGCAGATGTTTCCGGGATATGGATAGTAAGATAGCGGTTCATTGTAGTTCTCCTTATCTATGCTGATAATAAAACACCGCAACCTGTGTCCGGTCCCTCAGCTGCAGTTTATCCAGAATGGAACTGAGATAATTCCGTACCGTTCCTTCGCTGAGAAAAAGTTCCGCGGCAATTTCCTTATTGCTGTATCCGTTGGCGATCAGCCGGATGATATTCAGCTCCCGTTCACTGATATTTCTGGAAGCATAATCAAATCCGTCGGAGGACTGCAGAAGTTCCGGGATCTTGGACATGATCTCTGTGCCGAATACGGTCTGACCGGAGTAAACTGCCTGGAGAGCCGGAAGGATGCTGGCATAATCCTGCTTCAGAAGATAGCCCTTTGTGCCAAGGCGGAGGGCTTTTACAATGTATTCATCATCAGAAAAAGTAGTGAGAAGAAGAATTTTTGCTTCCGGAAATTCCCTCAGGATCTTTCTGGAAGCTTCCAGACCATCCATTCCCTTCATGCGGATATCCATAAGAAGGATATCCGGCAGATACTCTCGATACAGGGAACAGGCCTCTTCACCATCAGAGCCGGTTGCAGCCACCTGGATATCCGGGTTTGCCTCAAGAATGGTTTTTAATGCACCTGCAACCAGGCAGTCATCGTCTACGATTATAATCTTCATGTTAAAATCTCCTGTTTGTCTTAATTAGAACCAGATTTCGGAATCGTCACAAAGATCCGAAAACCCTTCTCCTGTGTAATCTGGACCGTACCACCCAGCGCTTTCACACGGTCCCGGATATTGGACAGTCCCATGCCGCCAGAAACAGTTTCCATTTTATTGCTGTCCGCATCTGTTTGTATATCCGGAATTTTACTTCCCAGCGTACCATTATCCTCAATGCACAGCTGATAAAGTGCAGGATGCTCCCGGAGAAGAATATTGACGGAATCCGCATTACTGTGCCGCATCACATTGGAAAGCCCTTCTTTTGTAATACTGATCAGACTGTATTTCACCTCTCTTGGAACCTGCCTGGACATATCATAGGTGAGGGTTACCGGGCAGAAGCTGAAATCTTTTACAAGTCCCTTTATGGCATCTTCCAGATTCACCGCATCATCGTGAAGATCATGGACACTGGAACGGATGCTGTTCATGGCGCCGTTCAGAGATTCTTCCAGATTTCCAAGAAGAGGATCAAGGGATTCATCTTTGTTGATGGTTTTGCAGGCAGCAGTCATAAGAATGGAGCGGGAGAGCACATGGCCTACATTGTCATGGATTTCCCGTGCGATCCGGTTTCGCTCCCTGAGAGTTGCAGCATAGATCTCATAATCCTGTTTTTCCAGAAGCGCCTTGTTTTTTTCGGAAAGAAGAAGTGCGTGTTCTTCGCTGTCATCACGGCTCTGGCGGAAATTCCGGGTAAGGATCTCATATTGTCTGGTATGAGACCAAAGAAAAAACGCGAGGATAAAACCAAAGATCCCGGCGAGACAGAGAAATTCCGGAAACTTATGGAAACGAAAAGCGAGGAGTCCCCAGAATGGAAATTCCACCACTGCCAGAGGAAAAAGCCCGGCAGATAAAGTCTGATACAGAAGCAGGGGGAAAAATAAAAGAAGATCCGGGATCCACAGGGAAGAGAACCCAAAGATCACATAACTTCCGGTGAGAACCAGGATCCTGTTGTCGAAGCGTTTCAGCACTGGTAAAGAATTGTGGGACCAGGATTCTGTTTCAGATGCCCTGCACAGATAAGTAACGCATCCAAGGATCACTGTAAAAAGGAGGGAGAATACAAGGGCCTGGTCTGCCGGTACATAAAAAAATGCCAGCATACTGTATAAAAGCAATATAGCGGAATCTGTAAAATAACGCATAAAAAATAAACCCTCCTTTCCCGGAATTACAGCAATGTATTTTTATTATAGTATACCAGCTCCTTCCTGCAAAGAAAAATCTACGCTCTTACAAAAGACATGACATTTGTCATCTGCAGGTAATGACATCACACACTTGGAGCATACAGAAGAAAAAGTTATAATGGCATCATAAAAGAAATATAAATTTTTGAGATAAAACAGAAAAGTCCCGTTTAACGGACTGTGAAAAAGGAGGAAAACATATGCCACAGGGTATGGTTCACATAGAAAATCTGGTAAAACGGTACGGTGATCTTACCGCACTGAATCATCTGGATCTGGATATTCGGGAAGGCGAGATCTTCGGATTGCTTGGCCCCAACGGTTCCGGAAAAACAACGGCCATCAGCTGTCTGTTGTCCCTGCTGAAATACGACAGAGGTCAGGTGGAAATTTTCGGGGAAGAGATGAAACCGGACAGCTATAAGATTAAAGAACAGATCGGCATCGTGCTTCAGAATATAGCCGTTTTCGAGGAGTTGACAGTACAGGAAAACATCGATTATTTCTGCGGCCTTTACATAAGAGACAAAAAACGAAGAAAAGAGCTGGTGGAGGAAGCCATTGAATTTACAGGCCTGGAAGATTTCCGAAAAATGCACCCGAAGAAACTTTCTGGAGGTCTTCTGCGCCGACTGAACATTGCCTGCGGGATCGCTCACAAACCAAGGCTGATCATCATGGATGAGCCAACGGTAGCCGTAGATCCTCAGAGCAGAAACAAGATCCTGGAAGGAATCCAGACACTGAACCGGCAAGGCTCCACCATTATCTACACTTCCCACTACATGGAAGAGGTAGAGCAGATCTGCACCAGGATCGCCATCATGGATCACGGAAGAGTGATCGCGCAGGGAACAAAAGAGGAACTGAAGCAGATGATCAAAACAGGAGAGACCATCACAGTGGAAGCCATTGCCCTGGAAGAAAAAAATCTCCAGGATATTCGCACACTGGATCATGTGTTTGATGTACAGTATGAAAAACAGGTGCTGATCGTGCGCTGTACCGATGCCAAGCATAACCTGATCCGGCTTCTCAATTATCTGCAGAGCCAGGATATTTCTTTTGGAAGAGTCTTTTCGGAGCTTCCTACACTGAACGATGTATTTCTGGAGATCACCGGAAAACAGCTGAGAGATTAGGAGGTGAGCTGAAATGCTGCATTTACTGAAATACAGTTTTCTTTCCAAGGTCCGGAATTTTAATATCATCTTCTGGCCGCTGGTTTTTCCACTTGTGCTTGGAACTTTTTTCTACTTTGCATTTGGAAATATCAATGAAGCAGATTTTCAGACGGTTCCGGTGGCAGTGGTGAAGGAAGATTCCGCAGATCCGTTTTTTATGACATATCTGGATGAGGTGAAAAAAAGCAGCCCGGATCTTTTAAAAGCAGAAGAAATGCCGGAAAAGGAAGCTTTGGAAGCATTACAGGATAAAAAAGTAAAAGGAATTTATTATGTAGGAAAAGAACCTTCTCTTACAGTAGCAGGAACCGGAATGGAGGAGAGCATCCTCCAGACGGTTCTCGACAGCTGCGAAAACACCAGAATGACCATCACTAACATTATGGAAAAAAATCCCCAGATGGATGTGGAAACCATGAAGACCCTGTTAAGTTCCGGCAGCCTGGTAAAAGAAGTATCACTTGGGGGCCGTACCATTGACGGAAATGTGCAGTTTTTTTACGCACTGATCGCCATGGCCTGTCTGTACGGATGTTTTATCGGCTTTGGCTCTGCTATGGGGATTCAGGCTAACATCACACCTCTGGCAGCCAGGCGTTGCGTGACGCCAACTCACAAGCTGAAACTGATCCTTACAGACCAGCTTGCATCTTTTGCCCTGGGCTATGTGGACGTGATCATTCTGATCCTGTATCTCCGGTACATTCTCAATCTGGATTTTCAGGGACAGATGGGAAAAATGCTGGTGGTATCTTTTTTCGGAAGTCTTATCGGTGTGTCCATGGGAATGTTTATCGGCAGTTTCGGAAAAATGCAGGAAGGTGCCAAGATCGGGATCATGCTTGGAATCTCCATGGTAAGCAGTTTCCTTGCGGGACTGATGAATGGAAACATGAAAGATATGGTGGAAAAAAGCGCCCCGTTTGTAAACCGGATCAATCCGGCATCACTGATCGCCGATGCGTTTTACTGTATCAATGTATATGATGATACAGCCAGATATTACAGAAGTCTGGCTACACTGGCAGTGATGTGTGTGGTGCTGGTGATGGCATCCTTTTTCATGGTCAGGAGGGAACGTTATGACAGTATTTAAAGGCTATATGAGAATTATGAAAAAAAATACAGGTCTGATCCTCCTGTATCTGGGCATCTTTTTCGGGGTGACAATGGCACTTCAGGCAGCAGCCGGTAAGGAAACCTATACCAGTTATGAAAGCGAAAAAATAAAGATTGGTGTGGTGGATAAAGATAACGGGCCACTGACAGAAGGACTGGTAAAATGGCTTGAAAACACCCATCATGTGACCATGCTGGAAGACAGCAGGGAGAAGCTTCAGGAAGAGCTTTTTTACAGAAATGTAGAGTATATCGTGGTGATCCCTGAGAATTTTTATGAGAGCTGTATGGTAAACGGGGAAAGTATTTCCGTGACAAAAGTGCCCGGATCCTACTCAGCATATTATGTAGATCAGCAGCTTGAGAACTGCCTCAACACCATGCGGACATATCTGGAAGCCGGTTTTTCCAAAGAGGAAGCGGCAGCAGCGATCCTGGATGAAAAAAGAGGAGAAGTCACCATGCTGAATACAGACGGAAATGGCAGTACCCCAGGATGGCTCTATTATTTTCGCTATATGCCGTATCTGTTTCTTGCAGTACTCTGCTATGTCATGGGATATGTGCTGATGGCTTTCAAAAAAAATGATATTCCTGAAAGAATGCAGGCGTCGGCAGTCTCGGCAAGAAGACAAAGCCTGGAAGGACTTCTGGCCATGTTTGTCATGGGCGGGGGCTTATGGGGAATCGGTATGGCAGGTGCCATTCTTATGTATGGAAAAACATTTCCAGGTTCAGAGAACTTCGGATACTATGTACTGAACACCCTGGTGATGATGGCAGTGGCACTTTCTCTTTCCTACCTGATCGGGCTTTTTGTAAAAAACAGCAACATGTTAAGCGGGATTGCCAATATCCTGTCTCTTGGAATGTGTTTTCTGTGTGGTGTTTTTGTTCCCATGAATGTTATGGACAGAAATGTCCTGAAGGTGTCTCAGTTTCTTCCTGTATACTGGTATGAAACGGTAAATGAGACTCTTGGAAGCTACAGCCACCTCACAGGTGAGGCAGCTGCATCCGTTTGGAAAGGTATCGGGCTGGAAGCTATGTTTGCGATTGCTTTTGTCTGCATGATCCTGGTGGTGACCAGGTATCAGAGGCAGAAATAAACAGAAGTAACTGAAGAAGATCAGTCCCAGTTTTCATCCGGGTATTTCATATTCCATTCTTTACGAAGATAGGTCATGATATCCATAACGTCTTTTGTATAATTCAGATATAAGCCGGAGGTATCACGTGTAAGAACTGCATGTTCCATATCCTCCATCTCATAAAGCAGTGCATCGGAAGTGTCACCGCAGGAAATTTCAGTTTTTTCTCCTGTCTCTGCATCCACGATCACTGCTTTATCTGCACGTGGATATTCCATGATCTCGATATAACCTTTCTCACAGCTGATCATGGCACGTTTCGGCTGTTTGGAGTGCATGGAAAGTGCGACAGTCGCCATCTGACCGGAAGGATTTTTAAGAAGAATGGTTGCCTGCTCATCAGAACCGGTAGGAGAAGGCTTCCACTGGCTTAAGATCTCATCCGGTTTTTCATCCATAAAACTTCGGACAATGGAGAGTGCGTAAACACCGATATCCAGCATGGCACCGCCTGCCAGGTTCATATTGAAAAAGCGGTTGTTCATGTTATATTCTTTAAAACTTCCAAAGTTCATGGTGATCATCTGGACTTTTCCAAGAGAACCACTTCTAACTGTTTCCCAGAGTTTTTTGTAAATGGGCATATGCCAGATCGTCATGGCCTCGGCAAGAATGAGATTTTTTTCCCTGGCCAGAGCGATCATTTCATCCAGCTCACGGCTGTTAAGGGTGATGGATTTCTCCACAAAAAGGTGCTTGCCGTGAAGCAGTGCTTTTTTCATAAAGGCATAATGGGTATTGTGAGGACTTGTAATGTAGATAATATCCACATTTTCGTCAGTAAACATTTCATCAATTTCTGAATAAACCTTCTGTACACCGTATTTTTCTGCAAAGGCAACGGCTTTCTCATAGGTACGGTTTCCAACTGCATACAGCGGTTTTCCCATTTTCTGAAGTGCCTGCGCCATCTGATTGGCGATCACACCGGTACCAAGAACTGCCCAGTTTAAACGTTCTTTCATGATCAAATCCTCCCTGTGAATGAAAAATATAAAAAGTATATAAATTTTCACTTTTAAAATATGAGGTTATTATACTAACCTTACGAAGAAAACGCAATGGGCAGATTTACCAACATTGCGAATATCTGTTTTATAAAAAGAAAAGCAGGAAAAATTCCGTACCTTAACAAATATTAAGAAAAATATTATTTCTCCTGTAAGGTTACGACCTTACGATAGCTTCAGATGAACAAAAGAACACAACATAAAGGTTCCGGCAGCAGTTATGTTACCGGATCAAAAGGAGGATAAACATGGATATCGTAAGGCCAGCCATTGCAGGAACTCTGGAATCCAGCGACTGCCAGGTAACTGTAGAAAAAGGAGAAGGAAATGTAGATTTTTCCATGGAAAGCTCCGTGATCAACCAGTATGGAAACCAGATCCGTAAAGTAGAACTGGAAACTCTGAAAAATCTTGGCGTCAGCGACGTAAAACTTACCATCGTAGACAAAGGTGCATTGGATTGTACGATCAAAGCACGTATTGAAGCAGCAGTTTACCGCTCTGTATTACAGACGGAACATTTACCATGGGGAGGGGATATCCGATGAACAATCCGAACAAAAAAAGACTGAGAAGAACAATGATGTTTCTGAATGCTCAGAAACCGGGACTTATCAAAGATCCATACATTTATAAACCAGATTCTATCATGCTGGACCTAGAAGACGCAGTAGCAGAGAACCAGAAAGACGCGGCACGTTTTTCCCTGTATCATGCACTGAAAACAATTAACTATCGTGGATGTGAACGGGTAGTCAGGATCAACGGCCTGGACAGCCCGTACTGGAAAGAAGATATCCGCTGCTCCGTTGCCGGTGGATGTGATTCCATCCGTATCCCGAAGACAGAAAGTGCACAGGATGTAAAACTTGTGGAGCGTGAGATCGCCTATGCGGAAAAAGAGTTCGGCCGTCCTGAGGGAAGCGTCCTGATCATGGCAGCTGTGGAATCTGCCAGAGGTGTGATGAAGGCTCTTGATATCTGCGAGTCCAGTGAGAGACTTTTCGGCATTGCCCTTTCCGGCGGTGATTACACAAAAGATCTTCAGACACATATTACAGGAACAGGAATCGAGCTGATGGGTGCGAGACAGAATCTTGTGATCGCGGCAAGAGCAGCAGGAGTACAGTGTTTTGATACGGTTTATACAGACCTTGACAACATGGAAGGATTCCGTCAGGATGTGGAAACCATCCATCTTATGGGATTTGACGGAAAATCCATTATCAATCATCTCGTCATCATACATCCCGCAGGTATAATCCAGGTTTGCATCTCTTCGGATCCCCTCAGCAGCAAGCAGCTCATCGACCAGATGATTTCCGTATTTATCTGCCTGACGGATCTGGGTGATAATATAATCAGACATGGCAATCTCCTTAGAATTCAAAGATGTTTATATAGCAATCTTATAACAACCGGAAAAAGATGTAAAGAAAAAGTCGGATTCACAAATGGAATAAAGTGATAGAGAAAATGAGGAATCCCCGTAAGTGTTATAGTTTTACATGGACAGAAAATGTCAAAATGATTATAATAAAAGAATTAACATTATTATCGTGTGAAGAGGGTTTTTATGGAAAAATATTTTACTATTGTAAGTGACGGTTCCTGCGATCTGCCGGAAGAGATCGTGAAAGAAAAAGAAATCGGCGAGGTGCATTTCCTGGTTTCTTTTGACGGAAAAGAATATAAAAAAGAAGGTGTAGAAATCCGTCTGGAGGATTTTTACGGGAAAATGGTGGCGGAGTCCAATGTTTTTCCGCTGACAGCGGCACCGTCTCCAAATGATTATTATGAAGTTTTTAAAGAAAAGGCAAAAGAGGGAAAAGATATCCTTTGTATCTGTATTTCCACCAAGCTTAGTTCCTCCATGCAGTCCGCAGAGATCGCAGCAAAGATGCTTGCAGAGAAGTATCCGGACATTCAGGTGAAGATCATTGACTCTCTGGCCTGTACGTTGATGCAGGGGCTTTATGTGCTGGAAGCCTGCAGACTTCGTGACCTGGGTTATACTCTGAAAGACAGCATTGAAAGAATGAACCAGCTGACAGATACCCAGAGGATCTTTTTTACGGTAGGAAATCTGGAATATCTGGAGCACGGCGGACGCATTGGAAAGGTTGCCAGCATTGCAGGTAAGCTTCTCAATGTGAAACCGCTGATTACCTTAAAGGACGGTGAGATTTATTCACCGGGGCTGAAAAGGGGCAGAAAAAAATCTATGGCAGGAACCATTGACCTGCTTCTTGATTACATGGAAGAGAACGGGTATACTCCAGAGAACTGTTCCCTGGTCATTGGTTACTGCTATGGATATGAAGAAGCGGAGAGCTTCCAGAAAATGCTGATGCAGAGCCTGGAAGAAAAATTCGGAACAACAGAGACAGTTCCCATTCACCGGATCGGAGCTACCATCGGTGTGCATACAGGCCCGTATGCCATTGGGATTGGAATCATCCGGCGGAGTGATATGGTATAAGTTTAAGAAAGAACAGGGCCGGCAGACGATTAATGTCTGTCGGTCCTGTTTTGGTATCTGCGGGCCGGATGATAAACAAGCACTGCGATGAGAATAAGCAACGCTGTTGTGGACAGGCTGACAGGATAAACCATCATCAGGCTGGAAAAACTGCGGTGGTTCGGGAATACGGCATATACCCATGCAATCCTGGTTCCGCAGACACCGATGGTTGTAAGCAGTGCCGGGACAAAAGAAATCCCGAAACCCCGGAGATAGCCGGACATGATCTCATAGAGCAGACTGAAAATGTATGCGGAAAAGATAATGACCAGACGGGTATAACCGATGTCAATAACCTGGGGATCACTGTTAAACAGGGAGAGCAGGAATTTTCCGCTGGAGAGGATCAGGATGGCAGCTGCAGCAGTTGTTACCAGACCTTCGGCTACACATAACAGCAGAACTTTTTTGCATCGCCGGATCTGCTTTGCGCCATAATTCTGTCCCACGAATGTTGTGCAGGCCTGGCTGAATGAATTAAATACATAATATACCAGGATCTCAATATTGAAGGCTGCACTGGATGCTGCGATCACAAGAGTTCCAAGACTGTTGATAGCAGACTGGATCACCAGATTGGCGATATTAAATACGGCACTCTGGATTCCGGCAGGAAGTCCGATCCGCAGGATCTTCAGGAGACAGGCTCTGTCAATGGATAGTTTATGTAAGTCAAGATGTACCCATTTCTCTGTTTTTGTCAGTTTGATAAAAAGAATGGAGGAGCTGACAATATTGGCGATTACTGTGGCTGTGGCAACTCCGTTCACATTCATTCCAAGGACGATTACAAAAAAGAGATTCAAAAGCACATTCAATACACCGCCGCAGAACAGGGCCAGAAGAGGTGTCCTGGTATCGCCGGTACTGCGGAAAATAGCAGCCTCAAAATTAAAGAGAAAGATCACAGGCAATCCCAGAAGATAAATACGGATATACAAAAGTGCATATGGAAAAACATCTGCCGGAACATTAAGCAGATTTAAGAAATTTCCGATCAGCCATTCTCCAAGCAAAGTAGTCAGGATACCTGCCAGAAAAGCGGCCAGAACGGAAGTGTGCACAGCTTTCTGGACTTCATGCTCATCTTTTCTCCCGATAGCATTGGCAATGACAACATTGGTTCCCAGGGAGAGACCGATGAAAAGATTCAGGATCACGCCGATCACAGGGCTGTTGGCACCTACCGCAGCAATGGCAACAGTACGGTCTGTGCTGGCAAAATTTCCTACGATCGCAATATCCGATGCGTTAAACAGCTGTTCCAGAATTCCGGTTGCTGCTACAGGGAGAGCGTACAGAGGAATCTTATTCCAGATAGAACCGTTCAGGATATCCAGCTTTGCGGTCTGTTTTTTTGATTTCATAAAGAACACCTCATTGATTTTAGTAAAATGATAATGCAAACAGAAGCTTTTTTGCCTCATACCATATACAGTATATATCCTTGGAAAAATAATAGTAAATACCTATTAACTATGATATTATATAGCTAATAAGAATGATAGGAAGATGCTTATGGAAGTTCGTGAATTACGTTATTTTCTGGCAGTGGCAAGGGAAGAGAATATCACAAGGGCAGCAGAGAGCCTGCATATTGCACAGCCTTCTCTGTCAAAGCAACTGATGGAACTGGAGAAGAAACTGGGGAAAAAACTTCTGATCCGTGGAAAACGGAAGATCACTCTGACAGAGGAGGGGGTTCTTTTGCGCAAGCGTGCAGAAGAAATCCTGGAACTGGTGGAGAAGACCCAGCAGGAAATCAGCTCAGATACGGAAGATGTCATCGGAGATATTTATATGGGTGGAGGTACGCCGCCATCGGTTCTTGGGGCAGCTGCGAAGCTTCGGGAACGATATCCGGATGTGAAGTTTCATTTTTACAGTGGAGATGCCACAGACGTGTCGGAGCGATTGAACCATGGAACACTGGATTTTGCAGTTATGCTGCAGCCCATTGACAATGTGAAATACGATTTTTTTTCCCTGAAAGAGATTTCACAATGGGGAATCCTTGCAAAGAAAGACGATCCATTTTCCAGCGGAAAAGTGATAACAAAAGAAGATATCAGGACAATGCCTCTCATCATGCATCAGAGAATTGGTCTTCAGAATGAGATTGCGCACTGGGCAGAAATGGATGTGGAGGACTTAAATATTGCGGCAACCTATAATGTGGTTCATGGAAGCCCCATTTCTTTTGTACAGCAGGGGTTAGGGTATTTTCTGACAACCAGAGAGATGCTGGCACCGGAACTGGATCCGGAAGTATGTTTTCTTCCGCTGGAACCCCAGCTTCCTACCAGACAGGCTCTGGTATGGAAAAAGCATGCGGTATTCAGTAAGGCAGCAGAGATATTTAAGAGTATAATTATAGAATAGATCAGGAGGAAAAAGTAATGAAAACAAGAAGATTAGGAAAAACAGAGCTTCAGGTCAGTGAGATCGGTTTTGGAGGAGAATGGCTGGAGCGCCATCCGGAGGAGGAAAGTATTGAGCTGATCCATTATGCATCTTCAAAAGGAATCAATATCCTGGACTGCTGGATGCCGGACCCGAAATCCAGAAATATCATTGGGGAGGGAATTAAGGAGAACCGTGACAAATGGTTTATCCAGGGACATATCGGATCAACCTGGAAGGATGAGCAATATTACCGTACCAGAGAGATGGAGTATGTGCGTCCTGCATTCGAAGATCTTTTAAAAAGACTCCAGACGGATTATATTGATCTTGGAATGATCCATTACGTAGATTCTGAGGAAGAATGGGATGATCTTCAGCAGTCTGAATATATGGATTACGTAATGGAACTGAAGAGAACAGGTGTGATCCGTCATATCGGTATGAGCTCCCATAATCCGAAAGTGGCGAAGAAAGCGGCAGAATCCGGCTATGTGGAGATGATCCTTTTCAGCATCAATCCTGCTTTTGACATGCTTCCTGCAAGTGAGAACATTGATACCATGTTTGCAGAAGAGTTTGACAGCAGTCTGAAGGGAATCGATGCAGACCGTGCCCGCCTGTACAAAGCATGCGAGGAAAATGATGTGGGAATCACAGTTATGAAGGGATTTGCAGGTGGAAGACTTTTTGATGAAAAACGTTCTCCTTTCGGTGTAAGCCTGACACCGGTACAGTGCATCCATTACGCACTTACAAGGCCGGCAGTCTGTTCCATCATGTGCGGCTACGATACAAAAGAGCAGGTCAATGATGCCGTAGCATATGAAACAGCAACGGAGGGAGAAAAAGATTACGCGTCTGTGATCGCCAATGCACCGTTCCATTCCTATAAAGGAGAGTGCACCTACTGCGGACACTGCAAGCCATGTGCGGCAGAACTGGACATTGCCATGATCAATAAATTCTACGATCTTGCCACCATGCAGCCGGAAGTCCCCGCAACCATAAGATCCCACTATGAACTTCTGGAGCACAAAGCCTCCGAATGCATCGGCTGCCAGGAATGCGAAACCCGCTGCCCGTTTGGAGTGCCGATCGCAGAGAGGATGGAGAAAACTGCGAAGTTGTTTGGGTGTTGATATCTGATACAGGAGGCCTTGGAAATGATGAAACAAAACATAGAAAAGTCAAGAGAACTGGAGTTTGCGATATTTTGTATTGAAAATATAGCAGCAAAACTGGGTGTAAGTGCAGAAAAGGTATATGATGCGCTGACAGAAAAAAGTGATATTTTGAATGATTACATCATTCCGGAATATGAGATACTTCATACCCAGGGGAAAGAATATATTGTGGATGATATTATTGAGGTTATGAAAGAGAGAGGTGTTTTGTAATGATAGTATATCATGGCTCATGGCTTGAAGTGAAAAATCCAGATTTAAAACATTCCCGGTCAGATGTTGATTTTGGTAAAGGATTTTATGTGACACCTCTCAGAGACCAGGCTGTGAAATGGTGTGGAAAATTCAAACGGCGCGGTAAACAAGGGATTGTTACAACCTTTGAGTTTGAAGAAAACGCACAGGAAAATCTGAAAATTTTGAAATTTGATTCTTATTCTGAAGAATGGCTGGATTTTATTATGAATTGCAGAAGAGAAAAGGATGATTCAGATTATGATATTGTTATGGGCGGAGTGGCCAATGATAAAGTGTTCAATACGGTTGAACTGTATTTTGATCAGTTGATTGACAAAAATGAGGCAATTAGCAGACTGAAGTATGAAAAGCCGAATATGCAAATCTGTTTTCGCACAGAGGAGTCTTTGGAGCATCTTCATTATGAGAGGAGTTTTGAAGTATGAATGCTAATCCGATTTTGTTACAAAAGAAATATGTACGGATAGTAGAATTATTTGCAGAAAAAATGGGGATTTCTGTTGAAACAGCATTGGGTATTTTTTATCATTCACAGCTGTATCAGTTGATAAGTGAGGGAATTTCAGATATGCATTGTATGAGTGATGGATATCTGGCGGAAGAGCTGGAAATAGAATATAACAAAAAACAGCCATGGAACATGTAATAAGTAACAAGGGGAAAAATTCATGCAGGTAGAACAATACGTAATGGCCTATGGCATTGAGCAGGACAGGATCAGGGCGATCATTCCGGAGGGATTTGTTTCTCTGCGCCCGGTTCTCAGAATCAATGCAGAGATCCAGGACAACAGTAATGGTTATCTGGAATTTAACACACCGGTAGAAAAAGACAATGCGGGATGTTATTTCCTGAAAGAAACACCGGAATTAAAAAAGCCGGAGACGATCACCGAGAATAAAGAATTCTGTGACTGCACATTTCAGTGGAAGTTTACTGAAAAGGATGCCCATGGTGTCAGCATCGGAAAAACCCTTCCAGCCTATCCACAAGAGCCGGAAACGACCTATCCCAGAGATACATTTACAGCAGAAAATGCAGCAAAAATTCCATGCAGACAGGTGCTGGGAACATATAAAGTTATTTTTGAAAGATAGTAAAGTAAAGATAACGAAAAAACAGTCATAGCAGACAGAAAATAGACTAATACAGGGCAAGAGGAGGACTAGCTTATGTTTCGAAAAATGAGAAGATCCAAACAGGAATTAACCAAAGAAGAATGTATCGAAATCCTGAAAAAAGAACCAAGAGGCGTGCTTTCCGTGCAGGGAGAGGATGGATATCCCTATGGAATGCCTATGACCCACTGGTATAACGAGAAAGATGGAAAAATCTATTTCCACGGAGCAAAATCTGGTCATAAGATTGATGCCATCAAAAATTGTGACAAAGTTTCATTCTGTGTTATGGACGAGGGATATCGAAAGGAAGGAGAATGGGCACTAAACATTCGAAGTGTGATTGTGTTTGGACGCCTCCGTATAGTGGAAGAACCGGAAAAGGTCGTGGAAATCTGCACAAATTTATGCAAAAAATTCACGGATGATAAAGCATACGTGGAACATGAACTGAAACATTCCGGTCCTGCAGTTCTCTGCCTGGAGCTGGAACCGGAGCATATGACCGGAAAACTGGTAAATGAGTCCTGAAAATCGCCTGCGGAGAAGAACATCATGGAAAATACAGAGAAGAAAATAAAAGTCCTGATAAAGCCACAGTGTGACGCGGAAATCCGAAACAGGTTTATAACAAAATTTGGAGAGAAATGTGAGTTTGTTTTTGAAGAAAATGAAATCAGGGACTCCATTACAACAGCAGAGGTTGTGATCGGAGAACCGGAAGAATCGGAACTTCGGAAAGCCGAAAATCTCCATTGGATCCAGCTGACCTGGGCTGGCGCAGACAAATATACAAAAATGAAAATATTCCCGGAAACTATTACATTGACTAATGCTTCCGGAGCTTTCGGAAAAATTATATCGGAATATGTGATCGGGAACATCATTGCCTTGTATCGAGGACTTCCTGTTTACTGGAAAAACAAGCAGGAATGTCTCTGGGTACAGAATAGATCATCAGACACCATATATGGAAAAAATGTTCTTATCCTGGGAACCGGTGACATCGGAAAAAACATCGCTCACAGAATGCAAGCATTTGAAACCCATGTGACTGGAATAAAAAGAACAGCAGTCTCAGAACATTCGCAGCAGCTGAAAGACTTTGATGAGGTATACGATCTGACAGCACTGGATGATAAACTGCCACAGGCGGATATTGTGATCGGCTGCCTTCCGGGAACTTTGGAAACAAAAGGACTTCTGAATTACGACCGTCTGCATTCCATGAAAAAAGATGCAGTTCTAATCAATGTAGGAAGAGGAAGCCTTATTCCAACAGAAGACCTGATCCGGGCATTACAGGAGGGCCACTTAAAAGGCGCAGTCCTGGATGTATTTGAGACAGAACCACTTCCGTTCGATTCTCCGCTGTGGGAAATGGACCAGGTTATTCTCACCCCACACATCGCAGGCCCAAGTTTCGGAGGAAACGCAGAAGTTCAGGACATGATCTGGAACATTTGCATGGAAAATCTGGAACGATATCT
Source organism: Blautia luti (assembly GCF_013304735.1). GTDB lineage: Bacteria > Bacillota > Clostridia > Lachnospirales > Lachnospiraceae > Blautia_A. Next base: position 2,455 of record NZ_JAAITI010000032.1, on the reverse strand, counting down.
GAACGGAAAAGAATTAAAGAATATTGTCCGGTTAAATGAGGGATATTAACAAAGGCGATGAATATCGGTGCAAGGCTCGTACCCGGAAGTATCTCAGGAAAATTTGCCGGGAAAATTAACGGATGATTTCGCTTCAGTTCGATATTGAGAGGGAGATTTTCCTACAAGTTTTTTAAAGATCCTGCAAAAATAACTGACATTGTCATATCCGACTCTGACAGAAACGCTGGCTATTTTGTCAGAGCTTTCCCTTAATATTTTGCAGGCGATGCTGATACGATATTGAATAAGATACTCGACCGGGGATATTCCGATATTTTCCCGGAAATAGCGTAAAGCGGTGTTGGGGCTGATATTCGCGGCAGCTGCAATATCTGTCAGTGATATTGGGGCGGCGTAGTGTGTCTGGATATACTCGAGCATTATTGGAATCATGCGTTCAGAGTGTGAAGGCAGAACACTTGATCTGGGAGTAAGCTGTTCCGGGGAAAGATGGTCTGTCATGATAAGCCAGATTTCACTTAAAAGGTTATGAATGAGAAGCTCCTGTCTTTCCGGTGAGGCCAGATTAAGAAACAATTGTCTGCAGAGATTCAGAATATGTTTTTGCCATGTTTGCTGCTTGAAAATAACGCAGGGAAGCATGGCATTTTCTAATGGCAGAATATATTTTTTGTAAATAAGACTTTCACCTGGAGCAAGAAAAGTGGGGGAAAATACAATATTAGGCATGACGCCATAGTTTTCAGCTGTGAAATGATGCAGCATACCGCTGTTGATAAAAATTCCTTCTCCGGAATGTAAAGTATAGGTTTTCTGCTCAACCTGGCAGGTAACAGTACCCTCTGAAACGCAGATGATCTCAAATTCCTTATGCCAGTGCCAGTTGATATCGTTATTATAAAATTTCCGGGTATCATCTATATAAAATTCCAAAGGAAAATCAGGTCCGCCGTGTTTTGTGGTTTCCTGCAGATTGCTGTTTGTATGAATGTTCTGCATGAGATTACAGAATTCCTTTCTGTTATATATAGTGATATTGTACTATAAAATGACAGAAAAGTGCAATTACAATTTTAAAATGTGGTGATATAATACAAAAGATTGAAAAGGAATTACAATAATATGGAGGAGGATTTCTGATGAAAGACAAATATCAGAAAACGGTATATGCCTGTTTTGTGGGTTACATCGTGCAGGCAATCGTAAATAACTTTGTGCCGCTGCTTTTTCTGACATTTGAAAAAAGCTACCATATTCCACTGAGCCAGATCACAATGCTGATCACATTCAATTTCGGGATCCAGCTGCTCATTGATCTTCTGTCTGCAAAATTTGTAGACCGGATCGGCTACCGGATTTCCATTGTTCTGGCTCATGTATTTTCAGCGGCAGGACTGATCTGCCTGGTGATCCTGCCGGATCTTTTGCCTAATGCATTTGCGGGATTATTTATTTCCGTAGTGATCTATGCAGTAGGCGGCGGATTGATCGAAGTGCTGATCAGCCCTATTGTGGAGAGCTGCCCAAGTGATAATAAAGAAAAGGCAATGAGCCTTCTGCATTCCTTTTACTGCTGGGGTCATGTGGCAGTGGTCCTGCTTTCCACGATCTTTTTCCGTATATTTGGAATTGAAAACTGGAAGATCATGGCACTGATCTGGGCGATTGTTCCTATTGTAAATGGTATTACATTTACAAAAGTTCCTATCGCAACTCTGATCGAAGAGGGCGAGACAGGAATGACAATAAGAGAATTATGCAGGAATAAGACATTCTGGATCCTGATGTTAATGATGCTGTGTGCCGGTGCAAGTGAACAGGGTGTCAGCCAGTGGGCTTCAACATTTGCGGAGCAGGGACTGGGCGTAAGTAAGACCATCGGAGACCTTGCAGGCCCCATGGCATTTGCAATCCTGATGGGAAGTTCCAGAGCCTTTTATGGAAAATTCGGAGACAGGATGGATCTGGATAAATTTATGATCGGCAGCAGCATTCTCTGCATTATTTCCTATCTGTGTATTTCGCTGGCACCATCTGCATTTGTGTCACTGGTTGGCTGTTCCATCTGCGGATTTTCCGTGGGAATCATGTGGCCGGGAAGTTTCAGCAAGGCGTCCATGGCACTGCGAAGAGGAGGTACATCCCTGTTTGCACTTCTGGCACTGGCCGGAGATGTAGGCTGTTCCGGCGGCCCCACACTGGTTGGATTTGTGTCAGGTGCTTTATCTGATGATCTGAAAAAGGGAATCCTGGCAGGAGTTATTTTCCCTGTACTTCTGCTTGTGGGAATATTGCTTCTGAAAAAAGACAGAGCGCAGAATTAAATATTATAATTGACTATTGACAATAGTACGATTTCGAACTAATATCTAAAAGATACGAAATCGTACTATTTTTTTGTGTGACAGTAAAAATAAACCCCCTGCTATGCAGGGGGAGGGAAGATCTTTAG
>NZ_JAAITI010000031.1 GCF_013304735.1 Blautia luti | reverse complement strand
GAATAGTCCCTTATAGGGACAGAGCAAGCCACCCGCTAAGCGGGTGGTCTTGACTGAGTGGAAATAAAATGTTCTCAAAAAGTGCGAAAAAACAGGAATAGCTAACATATATCTAACACGTAGCGAACACTCGTAGTTAATACTTTTAAAATATAAAAAAGATACCGTAAGGTCATCAGTCTTGATGAGTTTACGGTATCCTTTTTGAAGTGTAAAGCGGAATGGGAAAGACCGCTTTGTATTACAATTATATTTAAAAAGGAAGGAGACCGGGAGTTTTAACACTCCCGGTTAAAAGTATGAAAAAGAAAAAGTTGTTTAGCAGTTGCATTTACTTGCTTGCTGTTTACAGGTAATAATATATCGAAAAAATGTGAGCAAATCGTGATGCAATTTTGAAGAATCTGTGAAACAAATTTCGGAGCAGTTCATAAAATAAAACAAAGCTGCAAGGGGGAGAAGGTTTATGGAAGCGCTTGTGAATTATATTAAACCGGAACTGCTGATCACAGCAGTTGCTTTGTATTTTATGGGAATTGCGCTGAAGGAAGCCCAGGCTGTGAAGGATAAATATATTCCACTGATACTGGGAGGTGTGGGGATCCTTGTATGCGGGATCTATGTTTTTGCAACCTGTTCCTGTAATACGGCACAGGATATCGCAATGGCTGTATTTACTTCCATGACACAGGGAGTTCTGGTGGCGGGGCTTTCTACATATGTAAATCAGCTGATCAAACAGCTGGAAAAAGATGAATAGCTGCATAGAATAAAGAGAAGACAAAAAACAGGAAATTTTTTATGAATATCATAAAATTGATCAGCAAAAAGAATTGTTATATCGGCCAGAACCGGCCGGCATATATTGTAATCCATGAAACGGATAACTGGAGTAAGGGGGCAGATGCCAAAGCTCATGCCAATGCAATGAAGAATGGCAATCTGGCTGGTACCGTGCATTATTATGTAGATTCAAAATCCGTATATCAGACGTTGGACCACAGCGACGGGGCCTGGGCAGTAGGGGACGGAAAAGGAAAGTATGGAATCACGAACCGGAATTCTATCAATATCGAAATCTGTGTGAATCCGGAAACAGATTATTATACGGCGGTAGACAAGACAGAACAGCTGGCGGCTCTTTTGCTGAAACAGTACGGATGGGGGACAGACCGGCTGAAAAGACATTACGATGCGTCAAGAAAACACTGCCCGAGACGCCTCATGGATGAAGAAAAGTGGCCGGAATTTGTGAAAAAAACAGAATTATATATGAAAAACAAAAACTCACAAAATAAAAATGAAACAGCAGAAAGTAAAGGTACGAAAAAACCAGATACAACAGAGAAGCTGAATGTACAGCTTCCGATCATCAGAAAAAACAGTACCGGGTCTGCTGTTTCCATGTTACAGGCAATGCTGCAGGTAAAAGTGGACGGAATCTTTGGAACACAGACAGAAACTTCACTGAAAGCATTTCAGAAAAATGTAAAGATCACAGTCGATGGAATCTGCGGAGCAGAAACCTGGAAGAAAGTGGCTGAACACATGAATGCAAACCGCTGAAGTATTATAAATGAACTCTGTTTTGGAAATATTGGGCAATGGATTTTAACCAACTAAAATAATTCCAAATAAATTTCCTGTGGGATTGCGAATATCCGCTTAACTCATTTTACAAAAAAATCAAAGGCAAAATCCATAGATTATTTCATGGATTTTCCCTTACTGATTTTTATCTACGCATTTTTCAGTGCCTGATCCAGATCTTTGATAATATCGTCCACGTTTTCAATACCAATGGAGAGACGGATCATTCCAGGAGAAACTCCTGCTTCAACCAGCTGTTCATCGTTCATCTGGCGGTGTGTATGGCTGGCCGGATGAAGAACCATGGTAATGGAAGCAGCAACGTGCGTGGCGATGGTTGCAAGTTTCAGACTGTCCATAAAGCGGACTGCCGCATCACGACCGCCGGTCAGTTCAAAGGAGATAACACCGCAGGTACGGCCGTCCTTCATATATTTCTGAGCCAGTGCATGATATTTATCATCCGGAAGTCCGGCATAATTTACGTGAGAAACTTTTTCGTGTGCATTTAGGTATTCGGCGATCTTCTGGGCGTTGGAGCAGTGGCGTTCAACACGCAGCGGAAGTGTCTCCAGTCCAAGATTCAGAAGAAAACAGTTCATTGGAGACGGAATAGAACCCAGATCACGCATCAGCTGAGATGTAGCCTTGGTGATGTAGGCTTTTTTGCCAAACTGTTTGGTGTAGATCACGCCGTGGTAGGATTCATCCGGCTCGGTCAGGCCGTGATACTTATGGCCGTAAGCATCCCAGTCAAAGTTGCCGCTGTCAACAATGGCGCCGCCTACCTGAACGGCATGTCCATCCATATATTTGGTGGTAGAGTGAGTGACGATATCTGCACCCCACTCGAACGGGCGGCAGTTTACCGGTGTGGCAAAGGTGTTATCCACAATAAGAGGCACGCCATTTTTGTGTGCAACCCGTGCAAATTTCTCAATGTCCAGGACAACCAGTGCTGGATTGGCGATGGTCTCCGCAAAGAGAACTTTTGTGTTCGGTTTAAATGCAGCAGCAATCTCTTCCTCTGTTGCGTCGGTATCAACAAAGGTACAGTCAATGCCAAGTTTTTTGAAAGTAACGGCAAGAAGATTAAAGGTTCCTCCGTAGATCGTAGAAGCAGCAACAACATGGTCCCCTGCTTCACAGATATTAAATACTGCATAGAAGTTGGCTGCCTGTCCGGAAGAAGTCAGGATTGCCGCAACACCGGCCTCCAGATCTGCAATTTTTGCTGCAACGGCATCATTGGTCGGGTTCTGGAGACGGGTGTAAAAATATCCATCTGCTTTCAGATCAAATAACTGGCCCATTTCATCGGTGGTGTCATATTTGTAAGTGGTGCTCTGGCAGATTGGAAGCGCACAGGGCTCGCCTTTGGAAGGAGTGTATCCGGAATGGATACATTTGGTTTCTAAGCTGTAATCGTTCATATTTAAAAATCCTTTCTGTTGTGTTTTTGTATAGAAGTTTTGGATACAGATAAGAGAATATATTTATATACTTTATATAAAACCATATGTAATTATAACTCTTTGTGTGTGAAAATACAACAATATTCTCCATAAACCTTACCGGAGTATACGGGAAATAAAACATTGCGTTCTGGTGCACACATAAAATGTTAGAAAATTAACAGATTAAAAAACAGAAAACGTACTGGAAACACATATCCAAAATGAATAGAAATCACGCATAAACGCTGTAAAATCAATAAAAACTTGTGAATAAAGTAACAAATCGTGAAAAACGCATAAAAACAAAATGGAAAATTTGTATAAAAAAGATATTGCGTTCACGTGCACAAAATGATAATATAACATCATCAAAAAGAACACGAAAACAGAAAACAATAAAAGGAGTCAAGCGGATATTCGCAATCCGCTTCGCTACTTGCTCATAACCGAATAACTGCTTCACAGTTGATTCGGTTAAAAAATGAACGGAGGAATTTAAAATGTTAAGAGTAGGAATTATCGGATGCGGCGGAATGGGAAGAGATCATATCAGAAGACTGACCGAGAAGATCCAGGGAGCAGAAGTAGTAGCTGTTTCAGATGTATTTGAGGAAAGTGCAAAGAAAGCAGCCGAGATCTGCGGCGCAAAAGTTTACACAGACAGCAGGGAACTGATCAACGCAGAGGACGTAGATGCAGTATTTATCGTATCTCCGGGCTTCGCACATGTAGATTCCCTTCTCCAGGCAATTGAAGCCGGCAAGAGGATTTTCTGTGAGAAACCATTATGTACCACTGCTGAGGACTGCCTGAAAGTAGTGAAAGCAGAGGAAGCAGCAGGCAAACATCTCATCCAGCTTGGATTTATGAGACGTTATGACAAAGGCTACCAGCAGATCAAGGAAGCCCTTGCAACCGGAGAGTACGGCGAGCCGCTGATTCTTCACTGTACACATAGAAACCCGGAAGTAGGAACCAATTATAATACTCCAATGGCTGTGCACGATACCGCAATCCATGAGATCGATGTTCTTCACTGGCTGGTAGATGACGAGTATGAATCTGCACAGGTTGTAATGCCAAGAGTGACCAAATATTCTCATTCTGAGCTGAAAGATCCGCAGATCATGATGCTCCGCACCAAAAAAGGCGTGTGCATTGATGTGGAAGTATTTGTAAACTGCAAGTTCGGATATGACATCAACTGTGAAGTGGTATGTGAGGATGGTGCACTGAAAATGGCACAGCCGGCTTACCCGTCCATCCGCAAAAACGCAGCTGTATCCAGTGCCATTGACACAGACTGCTTCGTAAGATTTAAAGATGCTTACGATAAAGAGGTTCAGGACTGGGTTGACAACGCAGAAGCAGGCGTGATCACAGGACCGAACGCATGGGACGGATACCTGGCAGCGATCACAGCGGACGCTCTTGTAAAAGCACAGGAAACCGGACAGATCGAGAAAATCGTTACAGCAGTTGAGAAACCGGAATTCTATAAATAAGTATATTACAGATAAGTAAACCCCACCTTTAAACAGGATCAAGTAAGATCCCAGGCAGGGACATACAAAGAAATAAGCAGCGAATGCGATTGACTTTATCCGCTTGATCCAATAATTTTACAGAACTCCACCTCATCAAGTGTGAGTTATCATACCAGCTTATTGTCGCAGGCTTTCCCAATGAGCCTGTGGCGGCATTCACCGGCAGAGTCCGATTCCGATACGGTTTTATCGAAACTGCAGCGGGAAATCTGCCGGTGAGAGTAACCAGAAAGATCAGGCTGAAAAGAAATGCCTGCATGCTGGCAAATCGAAAATACGGATAACAAAAATACAAAATAGCACAAACACAAAGCAACAGAAAAATAAAAAAGAAAATAAGAATCGGTAAAGTCTGCATGATCCAACAGAAACAGGGGCGGTTCCCCTGTGCGCAGAAAACAGGACATAGAAATCCAGACAAAGTACACCGGTTTCGGACATATGGAGGGTATCGAAGATGAAATTAGGATTTAATGAAGCAACTGCACTGGAATGCAAAGGACAGTCTCTTATGGCAGATCTGGAGATGTGTGAAAAATATGGCTTTGATTACATTGAGATCCGTTTTGACTGCGTAAAAGACTATCTCAAAGAACATACACTGGAAGAACTGGCAGACTGGTTTAAGAATCATCACCTGAAACCGTGGGCATACAACACCCTGATCTTTTTCAACCAGAGAGATGAGGCAGGGGAAAAAGAAATCGATGAAGAAGTAGATTTTATCCTGAAAGTTTCCAAAGCGATCGGAATGAAAATGCTGATAACAGTTCCAAGTTTTGATGTAAAAGACAAATCTGTCAGCGAGATCAAAGAAGAAGCAGTTGCACGCCTTCGCTATCTTTCTGACAAAGTGGGCGCAGATATGAAGATCTCCCTGGAGTTCTGCGGTGCACCGAACTGCTCTATCAACCAGTTTGGAACAGCATACGATGTAGTAAAAGCAGTAGACAGAGACAATGTTGGCGTTACCGTGGACACTTTCCATTTCCATGAGATGTGTTCCCGTCTGGAAGACCTGAAAGCAGCAGACGGTAAGAAGATTTTTGCATACCACTTAAACGATTGTGAGGATCTTCCACTTGGCTCCTGCGGAGACGACAAGAGACTCTGGCCGGGAGAAGGCGTGGTAGATCATGCTGGAATCGCGGCAGCACTGAAAGAGATCGGATTTGACGGTGTATGCACCATCGAAGAGTTCCGTCCGGAGTACTATGCAATGAGCCACGAGGACAATGTGAAAAAAGCAGCAGAAGTTACCAGAGATTTTGTACAGAAATATTTCGGATAATTCATTCAGAAAGGTTCGACCTTAAACCGATAGGAGGTAGATACTATGGCTGGTAAGGGAATCCCCGAATTGTTGAATTATAAGCAGAAGGGTAAAGACTTGAATGAATTCATCAAGGTTCCGGTGTCAGAAAAACTTGCGTACTGTTTTGGCGATCCGGCGCTGACTCTGATGTATACCATGACAACAACTCTGCTGATCTATTTTTATACCAATGTTGTTGGAATTTCAGCAGGAGCTGTTGGAATGATCATGCTTTTGTCCCGCATTTTTGATGGATTTTCCGATGTGTTGATGGGAACCATTATCGACAGGACTCATTCCAAATATGGAAAAGCCAGGATCTGGATCTTAAGACTTGCGGTTCCCTATGCGCTGGCAGCGGTGCTTCTTTTTACCATGCCGCCGCTTGGAAACATGGGAAAGATCATCTATGCTTTTGTGACCTATAACATTATGAACACGGTTGTATACACTGCCATCAGCCAGCCGTTCCACGCACTGGGATCTCTGATGAGCCGTGACCGCCGTGAGCGTGATGTGATCTGTAACATCCGTATGGTATTGTCTATCACGGCAAGTATGATCATTACCGCGTTCACGCTGCCGCTGATCAATATCGTGGCAAATGTTACCGGCAACCAGCAGATGGCCTGGATCCTGGTAACAGCAGGTTATGCGATCATTTCCGTCGGCGTGCTCGTGAACACTTACATGGTCTGTACAGAGCGTGTTTCTGCGGCAAAACAGGAAAAAGAAGATATTCCTTTTGTGGAAGCTTTTAAAGCAACCGTTACCAACCGGTATTTCCTTATCGCCCTGGGGCTGATGATCTTTTATACTGCATATCAGATCATCATTGGAACGGACCTTACCTATTATTGTCAGTATGTACTTGGAAATGTAGACCTTGTTATGCCTCTTTCAGCAGCGGAGAAACTGGCAACTGTGGCAGGAATTGCCCTCCTGCCAAAGGTGCTTCCCCGCTATGGAAAAAGAAATCTCATCTGTGCAGGCTGCATCCTGGGTGTTGCGGGACAGCTTCTGTTCCTGATGAATATTACCAGTGTTTCTCTTGGTGTTGTGACCTGTATCATGAGAGGAATCGGAATCGCACCGTTCTATGGCGTGCAGTATTCTCTTCCAAGTGATGCCATTGAGTATGGCCAGTGGAAAACAGGCAAACGTGTGGAAGGTCTGATGTTCTCATCTATGAGCATGGGCCAGAAAGCCGGTTCCGGACTGACTTCCGCTATCATGGGTGGAATCCTTTCCGCTGCATATTTTGATGGCACCAAGGCAACCGCAGCAGAGCAGTCTGCAGAAGCTATCCGTGTGATCAAAGGTTTTTATCTGTATGTTCCGGTAGCAATCTGGGTAGTGATGTTTGTGATCGCGGCCTGCTATCAGCTGGATAAAGTCTATGACAAGATGATGCGGGAACTGATCCAGAGAGAATCCGGAGAAGGAAACGTTTCTGTACCGGGAGAGATCCAGTCCATGCCAGCACCGGCAGTTTCCGGAAACAGGATCAATGTAGCGATTGGAAGACTGTACGGCAGCAGCGGAAGAAAAATCGCGGAGGATGTTGCAAAAGCGCTGGACTGCAGGGTTTATGACCGTCAGATCATCTGTCTCATGGCAGAAAAATTCGGCATGGAAAAAGCAGATCTGGAAAGTGTGAGACAGTATCTGGATTCCTACAATTACGAAGATTCCGAGCTTACGTTTTCCCCGTACGGACATTCATCGGCAGGTGCGGCAGCAGATTATACAGGTGCCCAGATGTTTGAGGTGCAGAGCCGGATCATCCGTGAACTTTCAGAAAGGCGTCCTGGTGTATTCCTGGGAAGATGTGCCAACTATGTGCTTCGTGGAGAACCGCATACATACAGCTTTTTCGTATATGCAGATGATGATTACCGGGAAAAAGAAGGCCGGGAATATTATAAAGGCCAGTCTCTTGACGAGCTGAAGAAGCGTGACCAGATCCGAAATGAATATTATGAAAAATTTACCGGAATCCGCAGAGACGATCCCCATTATTATGATATGGTGATCAATGTTTCCAAAACAGGTGCAGCCGGAGCGGCCGGTCTGATCCTGGATTATATCAAAAATAAAGAAGAAAAAGGAGGGAATGCGTCATGAAGATCGCATTTGATGTAGATGTGCTTGCAAAACAGATGGATATCAATCGTATGGTCCATCAGGTGGCAGACTGGGGATATAAATATATCGAGCAGTCTCCACATCCGAGGATCAATCCGTTCTATAAACATCCGCTGTTTTCCAAGGAGTGTGAACAGGAATACAGACAGGCTTTGCGGGAAACCGGCGTGGAGATTTCTTCCTTTATCGTCGTATACCGCTGGTCCGGCCCCACAGAGGAACAGAGACAGTTTGCAGTTGCCAACTGGAAACGGATGATCCAGATTGCGGGAGATATGGGCGTAAAGGTTATTAATACAGAGCTTTCCGGTGATCCCAACCAGCAGGAAATCTGCAATGGAATGTGGTTCAAATCCATGGAGGAGCTGCTTCCGCTGATCGAGCGTGAAGGTATCCGCGTGGAGATCCAGTCTCATCCTTATGATTTCTGCGAGCTGAATAATGAGACCTGTGATATGGTAAAATCTTTCCGGTCTCCGAACCTTGGTTATGTGTATTCTTCTCCTCATGGATTTTTCTATGATGAGGGCAAAGGAGATGTGCGGTCCATGCTGAAGTATGCGGGAGACGAGCTGACACATGTATTGTTTGCAGATACTTTTAATCAGACTATGGACTGCCGGTATATTTTAAATCCGCCGTGGCTGAATGGCCGTGGAAAAGCGGATGTGACGGTACATCAGCATCTTGCTATGGGTGAGGGCGATGTGGATTTTGATGGTATTTTTGAAACCTTAAGAGATATGGATTTTGCGAATAAACAGCTGAGGGCGGATGCACCGAAGGCTGGTGGTGATAATATTGCCTGTGTTTCGATGTTTGGTTTTCCGGAGAAGATGGATAGGCAGGCACCGGAGGCTCGGGAGAGGATTGAACGGGAATTATTAAAATAGTGGTGGGGAAAAATCTGTCGTGCTGGGTGCGGCGGATTTTTTCTTTTTTGATTAGTAAAACGGACGCCCCGGGCAGCGGAATGGATCTGCGGCTGTTTCGGAGTCTAGTGCTGCTAAGCGTCTGAAAGATTGCTAAAAGCATTCAGAAAAATGCAGAACTCGCTGCGCTCAGACAGCTGACATTTTTCTGAATAACGCAATCTTCCAGGCGCTAAGCAGTACTACGGCTCCTGCAAAGGCCAGCAGATCCATTCCGCTGCCCGGGGCTGTGTGACGGTGTGGGCGGAGGTATAGGGTTGTTGAGGATGATAAGTTGAGTGGCTGCTCGGTGGGTGGTGGGCCGTCGGGCGCTTCGCTGGACGGCTGCAATGGCTTAGTTTGTATGTGAGATGATGTGTGGGGTATAATGATAACGATTGTTTATATGAAGAGGCGATGTCCGTCCCCCTAACGTCAGCTACCCGGAATTAAGTCTTATAATCAGGAAGTTACCTTTACATTTAACGTGATAATAACAATTAGATACTTGACCTAAAGTAAACTTTAGATGTTAAAATATAAAAAGTAACGTGTGAATGACAGGAATGTAGAGAGGATAGAAAATGAGTGTAGAGAATATAAAAACAGATAAAGAATTAAAGGGTGCGTATCTTACAGGGGAGCGGCCTTTGTTTCATGGGAAGAAGTTGCATATTGAACAGACGATTTTTAATGATGGGGAGTCTCCGCTTAAGGAGAGTCGGGATATTGTATTGGAGAACAGTTCGTTTCAATGGAAATATCCGCTCTGGTACAGCAAAAATATAGAGGCGAGGGATTGTACCTGGCTGGAGATGGCGCGTTCTGGGGTGTGGTATACGGATCATATCCGGATCGAGGATACGTTGATTGAGGCGCCGAAAAATTTCCGCCGCTGTCATGATGTGACTCTTGATAATGTGTATCTTGCCAATGCGGCAGAGACGTTCTGGAACTGTGAGGGTATAAAACTTGCACATGTACAGGCCAGGGGTGATTATTTTGGCATGAACAGCACAAATATCACCATCGATGATTTCAAACTTGTTGGCAACTATGCTTTTGACGGTGCAAAAAATATGGAAGTCCATAATGCCAGAATGTTGTCAAAAGATGCTTTCTGGAACAGCGAAAATGTTACGGTATATGATTCTGTGATTCATGGAGAGTATCTGGGCTGGAATTCAAAAAATCTTACATTTATCAACTGTACCATAGAAAGTCTGCAGGGACTGTGTTATATTGAAAACCTGAAAATGATCAACTGCACCCTTTTGAATACAACTCTGGCTTTTGAGTATTCGAAAGGGATTGATGCACAGATCAACGGCAGGATCAAAAGTGTCATGAATCCGTCAGAAGGCAGGATCCAGGCAGATGAGATCGAAACCCTGATCCTGGACCCGGAAAAGATCGATCCGGCTGAAACCGAAATTATCTGTCCTACAGTTCTGGAAAAGCTGGATAAAGCACCGGAGGCATAAAAGCGCTGACAGATAAAGAAAGGAAAAAGAGATGAGCATATTTGATGAAAAAACAGACCGCCGGCATACTGGCTCTATGAAATGGGATGTAACAGAAAAAGAACTGCCCATGTGGGTGGCTGACATGGACTTTCAGACAGCTCCACAGATAACAGAAGCCATTATAAAAAGAGCACAGCACGGGGTATTTGGCTATACCCTGATCGAAGATGAATGGTATGATGCCTATCAGAACTGGTGGAAAACACGCCATGAATGGTCCATCGAAAAGGAATGGCTGATCTTCTGCACAGGTGTTGTACCTGCAATCTCCAGCATTGTGCGTAAGATGACAACCACAGCAGAAAAAGTTGTGGTCATGACTCCGGTATACAATATTTTCTTTAACTCCATCATCAACAACGGCCGGTTCATCCTGGAAAGCCCGCTGCATTACGAAAATGGTGCCTATGAAATTGATTTCGCAGACCTTGAGGAAAAACTTTCAGACCCACAGGCATCCCTGCTGATTCTCTGTAACCCGCACAACCCCATAGGAAAGATCTGGGACAGAGGAACACTGGCAAAGATTGGCGAATTATGTGCAAAACATCACGTACTGGTATTATCTGACGAGATCCACTGCGACCTGACAAAACCAGGAAAAGACTACGTACCTTTTGCTTCAGTATCTGAGACCTGCAGAGAAAACAGCATCACCTGCGTGGCACCTACAAAAACCTTTAACCTGGCAGGACTACAGACGGCAGCAGTGATCGTTCCAAACCCCGTACTGCGGCATCGGGTCAACCGCGGATTAAATACAGACGAAGTGGCAGAACCAAACGTATTTGCAGCTATCGCACCGGTAGCTGCCTTTAACCACGGAGCAGAATGGCTGGACAGCTTAAGAGAATATCTCTGGGAAAACAGACGATATGCAGAAGAATTTATCACAAAAGAAATAAAAGGAATCCACGCAGTCAGAGGAGAAGCCACATACCTGCTCTGGCTGGACTGCCGCGAAGTAACCGACGATGCAACCAGATTCTATGCCTTCGTCCGCCAGCACAGCGGACTCTACGTATGCGACGGCAATGAATATCGAAATGGACAAAGCTTCTTACGCGTAAACCTCGCCTGCCCTAAAGATACAGTAATAGACGGCCTCAACCGCCTGAAAGACAGTACCCAGGCATATCTGGAACAGAAAAACAAAGCTGAATAGATAACAAAACAGAAGCAAATTCCAATAACCCCATCTAACTAAAAAATCAAGAGACCTGGAGCTTACAGTAATTTCCCGGAATATACATTCCTGGTAATTGTTGTAAACACCAGGCCTTTTTTATTCAAAAAAATGTTAATCACTAAATTTACCAGGTAAAAAAATATCAAGTAATTAATTAACCAAAAATAAATACACACACGAATTCATTTTATTTAAAATTTGAACACCCCTTCGCCATCCATCCCCGTCCGTCTGCAACCAATCCATCCATTCCTTAACAAAAACTTTACAACAAATCAAACAACTGTCTTGTCACATGTAAAGAACTATGGTATTATGTGTAAGATATTTTGAAAAAACCACAAAACAAAAGCAGGAATAAAAGAAAACCCCCTGCAGGAAAGGTGAAAATAATGACAGTAGCAGAAGAAATCCAGAAATTAAAAAAAGAAAAAGACGCCATCATCCTGGCACACTACTACGTGCGCCCCGAAGTACAGGACGTAGCAGACTATATAGGAGATTCCTTTTACCTCAGCAAAATCGCAGCCAGCGCAAAAGAAAAAACCATCGTATTCTGCGGCGTAGGCTTCATGGGAGAAAGCGCCAAGATCTTAAGCCCCGACAAAACTGTACTCATGCCCGCAATGGACGCAGACTGCCCCATGGCACACATGGCAACTGAAGAAGGAATCCGAAAAGTAAGAGAAGAATACGACGACGTAGCAGTTGTCTGTTACATCAACTCCACAGCAGCCTTAAAAGAACTCTCCGATGTCTGCGTAACCTCCGCAAACGCCGTAAAGATCGTAAAAGCACTCCCAAATAAAAATATCTTCTTCATCCCGGACAGAAACCTGGCCCACTTTATCGCAGAACAGGTACCGGAAAAACACTTCATCTATAACGAAGGCTTCTGCATCGTTCACGAATTTATGGATCCCGAAGAAGTAAAAGAAGCAAAAGAAGCCCATCCGGAAGCACTTGTGCTGGCCCATCCGGAATGTCCTCAGACAGTCCTGAAACAGGCAGATTATATCGGAAGCACATCCGGGATCATCAAATACGCTCAGGACAGCAACAACAAAGAATTCATCATCTGCACAGAATGTGGCGTACAGTACAAACTGGAAACCACCTGCCCGGACAAAAAATTCTACTTCACAGAAACCGTACCAGTCTGCAAAAACATGAAAAAAGTATTTCTGGAAAAAGTGCTCCATGTTCTGAAAACCGGAGAAAATGAAGTCCATGTAACTGATGAAACAAGAGAAAAAGCAAAGAAACCGCTGGAGCGGATGCTGGAACTTGCAAAATAGAGACAGAGAGGCGAAAACAATGAAAATCAAGACAGACGTAGTAATCGTAGGAACAGGTGTTGCGGGAATGTTCAGCGCACTGAAACTTCCAAGAGACAAAAAAATCGTGATCATCACAAAAGAAGATATGCGAAGCAGCGATTCCTTCCTGGCACAGGGCGGGATCTGTGTACTCCGTGATGAAAATGATTATGACAGCTATTTTGAAGACACCATGAAAGCAGGACATTACGAAAACAGAAAAGAATCCGTAGACATTATGATCCGGGGATCCAGAGATGTGATCAATGACCTGGTAGGTTACGGCGTGGACTTCAAAATGGATGGAGATGATTTTGCCTACACAAGAGAAGGTGCACATTCCAAACCGAGGATCCTTTATCATGAAGATATCACAGGAAAGGAAATCTCCGAAAAACTTCTGGGACAGGTCCTGAAACTTGAAAATGTAACTGTTCTGGAATATACTTCCATGCAGGACATCCTTGTAAAAAACGGCAAATGCATCGGATTGAAGGCAGTTTCCGCAGAAGCAAACAAAACACGTCTGGAAGCAATGGAAGCAGGAGAAAAGGTAAAAATCCAGGAAGAAATCCAGCCAGGCGGAGAGCTTCCGGTAGAAATCTATGCGGAAGACACTATCCTTGCAAGTGGCGGAATCGGCGGAAGATATCAGCATTCCACCAACTATCCACACCTTACCGGTGATGCCCTGGATATTGCGAAAAAACACAATGTACGTCTGGAACATCTGGACTATGTACAGATTCATCCTACGACTTTGTATTCCAAGAAACCTGGCCGCAGATTTCTGATTTCTGAGTCTGTTCGCGGAGAGGGGGCAGTGCTTTATAACAGCAAAAAAGAACGCTTTGTCAACGAACTGCTCCCAAGAGATGTGGTAACAAAGGCAATCCAGGAAGAGATGAAAAAAGAAGGAACCGACCATGTATGGCTTTCTATGGAAAACATTGACAAAGATACCATCCTTCATCATTTTCCGCATATTTACGAAAGATGCCTGGAGGAAGGCTACGATGTAACAAAAGAATGTATCCCGGTAGTTCCTGCCCAGCATTATTTTATGGGCGGTATCTGGGTTGATTCTGACAGCAAGACCAGTATGGACCAGCTGTATGCAGTAGGCGAAACCAGCTGCAATGGGGTACATGGAGCCAACCGCCTGGCAAGCAATTCCCTGCTGGAAAGTCTTGTATTTGCCAAACGTGCCGCAAAAGCAATCTCCACTGAAAAGAAAAGTGCTGCAGGAGCAGCGTGAAAGAAAGAGAAGGTACTGTATAATGAATAAGATCACAATGACACTCCAGGTAGACCACCTGATCCTGGAGGCTTTAAAAGAAGATATTTCAAGTGAAGACGTTACAACCAATTCCGTTATGAAAGAGGCGGTTCCGGGAGAAGTAGATCTGATCTGCAAAGAGGACGGAATCATTGCCGGACTGGAAATTTTCAGCCGTGTATTTACACTTCTGGATGCTGACACAAAAGTAGAATTATTCTGCAAGGATGGCGACGAAGTAAAAAAAGGCCAGAAGATGGGAAAAGTTACCGGTGATATCCGTGTACTTCTCTCCGGTGAGCGTGTAGCCCTCAATTATCTTCAGAGAATGAGCGGAATTGCAACTTATACCCATTCCGTTGCATCCCTTCTTGAAGGAACCGGCATCACTCTTCTGGATACAAGAAAAACCACACCGAACATGCGTATTTTTGAAAAATATGCAGTACGTGTAGGCGGCGGCCAGAACCACAGATATAATCTTTCTGACGGAGTCCTTCTGAAAGACAACCACATCGGAGCAGCAGGAAGCGTTGCGAAAGCTGTAAAAATGGCACAGGAGTATGCTCCTTTTGTCCGTAAGATCGAAGTGGAAGTAGAGAGCCTTGCCCAGGTAAAAGAGGCAGTTGAAGCAGGCGCAGATATCATCATGCTTGATAATATGACTCCGGAAATGATGAAAGAAGCCGTACAGCTGATCGACGGAAGAGCCAAAACCGAGTGTTCCGGAAATGTTACAAAAGAAAATATTGCAAAGATCAGGGATGTTGGTGTAGACTATGTATCAAGTGGTGCATTAACACATTCTGCACCGATCCTTGATATTTCCCTGAAGAACCTTCATCCGCTTTTCTGAAGATCACGGAATTTTACAGAATACCGAGTGCTGTGACAGAAATACCCGGAACATCAGAAAAACAGAAGTACGTATTGTGCCGAACACAGAAACATAATTGACAGTATCTGAAACGGGTGGGGGATATCGCAGGAATGAGGAAAACAGATATCAGGACCAAAAGTACAGGCACAGCCAGGAAAGGGGAAGCTTAAATGACTGGTTCAGAACGCAGGACAGCGATCATGGATCAAATTAAAAACAGTGACCGGCCGGTCTCGGGAAGCGCTCTGGCCAAAACATTTCAGGTCAGTAGACAGGTGATCGTGCAGGATATTGCACTGATACGTGCAGAGGGGAATAATGTGATCTCCACCAACCGGGGATATATCCTCAACGCCCCGCATACAGTGAGCCGGATCTTTAAGGTGCATCATACAGATGCGGATCTGGAGAATGAACTCTGCGGAATTGTGGATCTTGGCGGAAAAGTGATCAACGTAATGGTCAATCACAGAGTTTACGGACACATCGAGGCAGAATTGAATATCGGTTCCAGGCGCCAGGTGGAGAATTTTATGGAGGACATTCGAAACGGAAAATCCAGTCCTCTGAAGAATATCACATCAGATTACCATTACCATAAAGTAGAGGCAGAATCAGAGGAAATTCTGGACATGATCCAGGATATGCTGAAAAGACGAGGCTTTCTGATCGAAGCAGAATAATAGAAATCGGATACAAAAAGAAAAGATGTACAGAATAGGGAAATTCTGTTAGAATAGAAAAAGTGAAATGAAAGATAAGAGAAGGAATCCTGTGTGAACAGGGTTCCTTCTTGCACCCTGTAAAAAATGCACAGGTGGGGGAAAACAGGCTGCAAATATGGGACGAGAAAGAACAGCAGCCGGATATGTATGGAGGGGAAATGGATTATCAGAGTTTATTTACATTTATTCTGGAAATGGCGGGAACGATTGCATTCGCTGCTTCCGGAGCAATGGTAGGAGTGCAGAGAGGAATGGATATTTTTGGGATCTGTGTTCTGGGCGTGGTGACAGCCGTGGGAGGTGGAGCGACCAGAGATATCATTCTGGGAATCGTGCCGCCGGGGATGTTTCAGAATCCCATATATACCATTGTGGCAACGGTGACATCCTGTATTGTGTTCGCCATAATGTACTGGAAACAGGAACTGCTGGAAGGAGAGAACCGGCTGGTCTATGATAAGATAATGCTGGTGATGGACTCCGTGGGCCTGGGTGTGTTTACAGTTATGGGAGTGGATAAAGGGATCACGGAAGGATATATGGGAAGGACGTTTTTTCTTGTATTCCTTGGAACGGTTACAGGCGTTGGCGGCGGACTGATCCGTGATATGATGGCAGGCGTGCCGCCGTATATTTTTGTGCGTCATATTTATGCTTGCGCGTCCATTGTAGGAGCCATTGCCTGCGTGTGGGTATACCGTCTGTGGGGAGGCGTCCCTGCTATGGTGATCGGAACTGTGGTGGTGATACTGATCCGGTATCTGGCGGCTCATTACCGGTGGAACCTGCCGAGGCTTCGGAGAGAATAAGAGTAGTAATACAGGAAAAGATCCGGAACATTTGAAAGATAATGTTCCGGATCTTTTCTGGCTTTCATTTGGTTTATATTGCGTAGAAAGATTTTATATGTTTTTCTTATAAAAAGATCATGCGTCTGTATCCTGCAGAGCCAGGAAGCCTTCCTCGCCGGTACGGATCTTGACAACGTTTTCGATGTCGTAAACGAAGACTTTACCATCACCGATCTGGCCGGTATGAAGAACTGCTTTTGCAGTGTCAATAACTTTCTGAACCGGTACAAGGCTTACAACGATCTCGATCTTAACCTTCGGGCGGAGGTTCATGTCAACTTCAACACCACGATAGTAGGTTGGAGCACCTTTCTGAACACCACATCCCATAACGTTTGTAATTGTGATACCAGTTACCCCGATCTCGTTCATGGCCTGCATAAATTCGTCCAGCTTGTTCTGACGTGTGATGATAACAACTTTTGTCAGTTTGTGTACGCCGTCAGCAGGAATCTCAGGAACAGATTCAGCAGGAGCAGAAGGTGCGTGTTTGATAACCGGATCTTTCACGGAAGTTCCCATCGGAGCCGGAGCTTTTGTCATGGTATCCTGTACAAAGAATCCGTCGTATGCACTTGCAAGACCGTGCTCTTTCATATCCAGACCTGCGATCTCTTCCTCAGCGGAAACACGAAGGCCGATGGTGTGTTTGATCACCTGGAAGATAATTGTCATTGTAACAGCTACCCATGCGATGGTGATTGCCATACCGATGAACTGAACACCGAAGCCGTGGAAACCGCCGCCTGTGAGAAGTCCTTTCCATTCTGTACCTGCACCGTCTGAGAAAAGTCCTACAGCCAGTGTTCCGAAAGCACCGTTAAGGCCATGTACACCGACAGCACCAACCGGGTCATCAATTTTGAGAAATTTGTCAATAAACTCAATACCAAATACTACGATAAATCCGGAAATGATTCCGATGATAGCTGCAGAGGTAGGAGATACGGTATCGCAGCCTGCTGTGATCGCTACCAGTCCTGCAAGGGAACCATTGAGGGACATGGAAACATCTGGTTTTTTGTAGCGGATCCATGTGATCAGCATAACGGTTACAGTTGCAACAGCAGCAGCAAGGTTGGTTGTCACGAAGATTTTTCCTGCGCTTACGATGGCATCGCCTTCCATGCTGACGGTAGATGCACCGTTGAAACCGAACCAGCAGAACCAGAGGATAAATACACCAAGTGCGCCGACAGTAAGGTTGTGGCCAGGAATGGCTCTGGATTTACCGGATTTGGAATACTTTCCGATACGAGGTCCAAGTATGATGGCACCGATCAGCGCGGCAACACCACCGACCATATGAACGGCACAGGAACCTGCGAAATCATGAAATCCCATCTGGCTGATAAAGCCGCCGCCCCAGATCCAGTGACCGGATACCGGATAAACAACAAGACTGATCAGAAGACTGTAGATACAGTAGGAGATGAACTTGGTACGTTCTGCCATGGCACCGGAGACGATGGTAGCAGAGGTAGCACAGAATACAGTCTGGAAGATGAGGAATGCCCAGAAAGGAACGCCATCCGGAAGCATTGCATTTCCATAGTTTGCCTCTGAGGCGATTCCTCCGATCTTACCGAAGAACCCGTTTCCTGCACCGAACATGATACCGAAACCAACCAGCCAGAAGACCGGGGTACCGATACAGAAGTCCATCAGGTTTTTCATAATGATGTTACCTGCGTTTTTTGCTCTTGTGAATCCTGTTTCGACCATTGCGAATCCGGCCTGCATGAAGAAGACCAGTGCCGCACCGACGAGGACCCAGATTGTGTTTACTGAAGAATACATAGTAACACTCCCTTTCCCAATTTTTTTCTTCCTATTATATAAGGCATATACAGGAAGGATTTTTACAATACCGGATCATAAAACAGATAGAATTTATCCAGTATCAGTATAACGAAAAAGCGCGGGAGAGAGGAAATTCCCTTCCGCGCCTTTACGAAACAAAATTAATATATGTAAAACAGGGGATATCTGTATCGTGTGATTAATGGATGAGGAAATCGATAATGAATTATGAAGTAGAGTTCATAAGGGATATCCCCTGTATTTACTGTATGAAATTGTTTATCTGATCAAGTATCAGATGGAGAATAACAGCTCGTCGTATGTCGGATATGGAAGTAACTCATCCGGGATCAGAGCTTCTGCCTCATCTGCAGATTTTCTTAAAGTATCCATGTCTTCAAGAACAGTTTCCTGATAAGCTTTTGCGCAGGCAAGTACATCGTCGGAAGCGGCGAGAGCTTTTGCTGTGTCAGCTTTTAGTGTCTCCAGATCTTTAGTCATGGTGTCAGCAAGTGTGCTCAATTTGGAGATCAGAGCAGCTTCGCTTGCTACAGAAACATCAGCTACTACGGATTTCTTTACAGCAGCAGTGTCAGCAAGTTTTTCAACATATGTAAATACGGAAGGAATTACCTGCTTCTGGATCATCTCAGCCAGAGTGTTGGACTCAATGTTGATGGTCTTGTAATAGTTCTCAAGCCAGATCTCATAACGGGAGAACAGTTCTTCCTTTGTAAAGATGCCATGTTTTGTGAACAGCTCGATGTTTTTCTCATCAACGAAGTGAGGAAGAGCATCCGGAGTTGTCTTCAGGTTGTAGAGACCGCGTTTTTCAGCTTCCTCAACCCACTCGTCTGTATAACCGTTGCCGTTGAAGATGATTCGTTTATGATCTTCGATGGTTTTCTTGAGAAGTGCATGTACTGCGCTTTCCATCTCTTCTTCCGGAACATCTTTAAGAGCTGCGCTGAACTCGGAGAGAACTTCTGCAACAGCAGTGTTCAGTACGATGTTCGGGTTTGCAACGGATGCTGCGGAACCAAGCATACGGAATTCGAATTTGTTTCCGGTGAATGCAAACGGTGAAGTACGGTTTCTGTCGGTGGTATCTTTTGTGAAGTGTGGAAGTACTTTTGCACCGATATCCATCTGTACGGCATGTTTGTTGTTAAAGAAGGTATCATTCTCAATGGATTTGAGGATATCTGTCAGCTCATCTCCAAGGAAGATGGATACGATTGCTGGCGGTGCCTCGTTTGCTCCAAGACGGTGATCGTTTCCTGCACTTGCAACAGATACACGGAGAAGATCTGCGTAATCGTCAACGGCTTTGATAACAGCTACCAAAAATACCAGGAACTGTGTATTCTCTGCCGGTGTTTTTCCAGGGTCAAGAAGGTTTACACCTGTGTCTGTGCTCATGGACCAGTTGTTGTGTTTACCGCTTCCGTTGATTCCCTCAAATGGTTTCTCATGAAGGAGGCAAACCATGTTGTGCTTGTCGGCAACTTTCTTCATGATCTCCATGGTCAGCTGGTTGTGGTCAACTGCAACGTTTGTGGTATCAAATACAGGAGCCAGCTCGTGCTGTGCAGGAGCAACCTCATTATGTTTTGTTTTGGCCGGAATACCAAGTTTCCAGAGCTCTTCGTCAAGTTCGTGCATGTAAGCGGCAACACGTGGTTTCAGGGCTCCGAAGTAATGATCTTCCATTTCCTGTCCTTTTGGTGCGGAAGCTCCCAGAAGTGTACGTCCGCAGAAGATCAGGTCTTTTCTCTTCTTATAGAGATCTTTGTCAACCAGGAAGTATTCCTGCTCAGGTCCTACCGTTGTATTGATGTGACGGACCTCTTTGTTTCCCAGGATGTGAAGAATACGAACCGCTTCTTTATTCAGAACATCCATGGAACGGAGAAGAGGAGTTTTCTTATCCAGTGCCTCTCCGCTGTAGGAACAGAATGCGGTAGGAATGTAAAGAGTTTTATCTTTGATGAATGCCGGTGAAGTAGGATCCCATGCTGTATATCCTCTTGCTTCGAAAGTAGCACGAAGTCCGCCTGACGGGAAGCTGGATGCATCCGGCTCACCTTTTACCAGTTCTTTACCGGAGAAATCCATGATCACCTGTCCGTCGCCGGTCGGGGAGATGAAACTGTCATGTTTCTCGGCGGTTACGTTTGTCATTGGCTGGAACCAGTGTGTGTAATGTGTCGCACCGTTTTCAGTAGCCCATTCTTTCATTGCAACTGCTACGGAATTTGCAACATCCAGTTCCAGATGTGTTCCGTTTTCAATTGTTTTCTTTAATGCTTTGTACATGTCCTTTGGCAGTTTGCTACGCATCACTTTATCGTTGAATACAAGGCTGCCATACATTTCCGGGATACTCTGTGCCATATAGGTACACTCCTTTCGATTTCACTCATTCATTATAATTTTTAATTATCTTATAAGGACCGTCCTGTTTCTCTTATAAGAAAAACAGACCGGAAAAACAAAAAAAGCGCTTCAGATACTTGTCGTATCCAAAGCGCCTTTGCTTTATGTGATGCAGTATACACCAAAATAAAATATTGTCAAGAGCTTTTTTGAAAAAATCTAAAAAATCGACCCGGGAGAGGGGAGTGTCGGAAAATGGGCAGGGTTGACAAATCTTGTCCTTTTATTATAATCTGATATCATAGTTAATGATTAATTTGACAATGGAAAAAACAGATGGAGGGAAATATGTCAGGAGTAAAGGAAGAATGTGGCGTATTCGGGATTTATGATCTGGATGGAGGAAATATTGCACCATCTATTTATTATGGTCTTACCTCGCTGCAGCACAGGGGACAGGAGTCCTGCGGAATGGCCGTTTCAAGGACGGACGGAGAGAGAGGAAACGTACAGTTTCATAAAGATCTCGGACTGGTAAGCGAAGTTTTGCGAAAAGATGTTGTACATAATATGAATGGTGACATCGGAATCGGACATGTTCGCTATTCCACCACCGGAGAATCTGTTGCGGAGAATGCACAGCCGCTGGTACTTTCTTATATCAAGGGAAGTCTGGCACTTGCACATAACGGAAACCTGGTCAATACAGAAGCCCTGAAATGGGAACTGATCCAGACCGGAGCGATCTTCCATACAACTACCGACTCTGAGGTTATTGCGTTCCATATCGCAAGGGAGCGCGTGCATTCTGCTACTGTAGAAGAAGCCGTACATAAAACCGTAGAGAAGATTCGCGGAGGATATGCCCTTGTGATCATGAGTCCCCGGAAACTGATCGGTGCCCGTGACCCTTACGGACTGAAACCCCTTTGTCTTGGAAAAAGAGACAATGCCTATGTTCTGGCGT
This sequence comes from Blautia luti, assembly GCF_013304735.1. Taxonomy (GTDB): domain Bacteria; phylum Bacillota; class Clostridia; order Lachnospirales; family Lachnospiraceae; genus Blautia_A. Next base: position 18,537 of record NZ_JAAITI010000031.1, on the reverse strand, counting down.
CCGAGAGCTGTGCGCTCACATCTGTAGGTGCAGAATTCATCCGTGATATTGAGCCTGGTGAGATCGTCACCATCACCAAAGATGGCCTGAAATCCAGCAAACTGGACGTTCAGAAAAAACATGCCCATTGTGTCTTTGAATATATCTATTTTGCCAGACTGGACAGCACCATGGATGGAGTAAAGATCTATGATGCAAGAATCCGTGGGGGAAAATCTCTCGCAAAATCCTATCCGGTAGAAGCAGATCTGGTAACCGGTGTACCGGAATCCGGACTTCCGGCAGCCAAAGGTTATTCTGAGGAATCCGGAATCCCGTTTGGTTTTGCGTTCTATAAAAACAGTTACATTGGAAGAACTTTTATCAAACCGACCCAGCAGGAAAGAGAGTCCAGTGTTCATCTGAAGCTGAGCGTTCTGGAATCTGTAGTGAAGGGTAAGAGAATCGTTCTGGTAGATGACTCCATTGTCCGCGGAACTACTATTGCAAACCTGATTCATATGCTGAAAGAGGCTGGAGCAAAAGAAGTCCATGTACGTATCAGTTCCCCGCCATTTTTACATCCCTGCTATTTCGGTACCGATGTGCCGTCTAATGACCAGCTCATTGCTGCTCAGCACAGCACAGAGGAGATCCGTAAGATGATCGGTGCAGACTCTTTAGGTTACATGCAGATCGACTATCTGGAAGGCATGGCAGGCGGACTTCCGCTTTGCAAAGCATGTTTTGACGGCAATTATCCCATGGAGATACCGGAAGAAATCAAGCAGGATTAAATGATTATGTGGAATTAATCTCACAGTAAATGCTGGTAACTTTGAAATTTAAAATATGAAAAATAGACAATAAACAAGCGTAACCCCCCAATTTTGTTATATAAAATTCTGGTTTTTATAGGATAACCTTTAAAAATGATAAAAAACATCAACTTGACAAATTCGACAACATGAGACATAATGTGGGACAACCAGATGAGAAGTGACGAAAGCGTACGATAGAGATCTGACGTCACCAGTTTGCCGGCCTTTTTAAGACCGAGAGAAGAGAGGATGAAATTTATGTCTCAGAAAATCAGGTTAAATGCAACAGAAGATGTGAAAGAGTTTGTACAGGCTGCAAGCAAATGCGACTTTGATGTAGATATTTCATATAACAGAGTTATTATTGATGCGAAATCTATTCTTGGGATCCTCAGCATGGATCTGACCAGGGTTCTTACTGTAACCTGTCATGGAGAAGATCACGAGTTCAACCGTTTCCTTCAGAAGTTTGCGGTAGCGTGACGGGCAGGAAGTACAGAGGGAGATAAAGCGTAAAAGACATAAAAAGAAAAGATATAAAAAAAGACAGACGTGACTGCAGAGAGAGGACATCATATGGGAGTCCCTGGCAGGCGTCTGTTTTTTGTATCTACAGCACTATTTGCATCCGTATCACTATATCATAGGAAGAAATCCATCAGATTATATAGAAAAAATCTGTTATTGACAAATAAAAAAAAATAGTTTATAGTAAACCATATTTTATAAGAAAGATAACTGACAAAGGCGTCAGGAACGGATACCAGAGGGGCATTCTCACCTCTGAACACCGTTCCCGGCGCCTTTTCTTTTGCAGCACAACATGGAGGAGGAAATCGAAGATGGCAGTAAAGTATGTTTTTGTAACAGGCGGAGTTGTTTCCGGTCTGGGAAAAGGAATTACCGCAGCGTCCCTGGGACGTCTTCTGAAAGCCAGAGGATATCAGGTGACCATGCAGAAGTTTGACCCGTACATCAATATTGACCCGGGAACTATGAACCCCATTCAGCATGGAGAGGTTTTTGTAACCGATGACGGTACAGAGACAGACCTTGACCTTGGACATTATGAGCGTTTCATTGATGAAAGCCTTGACAAGAATTCCAATGTGACAACCGGTAAGATTTACTGGTCTGTTCTTCAGAAAGAGCGTCACGGTGATTTTGGCGGAGGTACTGTACAGGTAATCCCGCATATCACCAACGAGATCAAGAGCCGTTTTTACAGAGCAAAAACAGCGGATGAGGACAGAATTGCCATCATCGAGGTAGGCGGTACAGTTGGTGATATTGAGAGTCAGCCGTTCCTGGAATCCATCCGTCAGTTCCAGCATGATGTGGGACATGACAATGCCATTCTTATTCATGTTACCCTGATCCCGTACCTTCGTGCTTCCGGAGAGATGAAGACCAAACCGACTCAGGCCAGCGTAAAAGAACTCCAGGGAATGGGAATCCAGCCGGATGTTCTGGTATGCAGAAGCGAGTATCCTCTGACTGATGATATTCGTGGAAAGATCGCCCTGTTCTGTAACGTACCGGTAAGCCACGTACTTCAGAACCTGGATGTAGAATATTTATATGAAGCTCCTCTTGCAATGGAAAGAGAAAAACTGGCAGATGTAGTACTGCAGAGCTTAAGACTTGAGAACCGTAAACCGGATCTTACAGACTGGGAGAATATGGTAGAAAATCTCCGCCACCCGGACAAAACCGTGAAGATCGCCATGGTTGGTAAGTACACACAGCTTCATGATGCATACTTAAGTGTTGTGGAAGCCCTGAAACATGGTGGAATCTCCTGCCGTGCAAAAGTTGATATCGTCTGGGTAGACTCTGAAGAGCTCAATGAGAAAAACCTGGATCAGACCCTTCATTCTGTAGATGGAATTCTGGTTCCGGGAGGATTCGGAAACCGTGGTACTGAAGGAATGATCCTTGCAGCACAGTATGCGAGAGTTCATAAGATTCCGTACCTTGGCATCTGCCTTGGAATGCAGATGGCTATTGTAGAATTTGCCCGCCACGTACTTGGATATGAAGATGCCAACAGCATTGAGCTGGCACCGGAGACCACGCATCCGGTCATTGCTTTGATGCCGGATCAGGAAGATGTGGAAGACCTTGGCGGAACCCTTCGTCTTGGAAGCTATCCGTGTGTGCTGGCCGAAGGCTCCAAATCCTATGAGCTTTTTGGAAAGAAAGAGATCCAGGAGCGTCACAGACATCGTTATGAGGTAAACAATGCATTCCGTAAAGAATTAAGTGAAAAAGGAATGTCCATCGTAGGAACTTCCCCGGATGCACATATTGTAGAGATGATCGAAATTGCCGGACATCCGTTCTTTGTAGGAACACAGGGACATCCGGAATTCAAGTCCAGACCGAACCATGCACATCCGCTGTTCCGTGGATTTGTGCAGGCGGCAGTTGACAAAAAGACGGCAGAAGAAGCTGCAATGAAAGGATGAGAAAAATGAGAGAAGTAGGAAATCAGCAGCAGGGCCTCTACCGCCCTGAATTCGAACATGATAACTGCGGTATCGGAGCCGTTGTTAATATAAAAGGAAAGAAAACACATGATACTGTTGCAAATGCTCTTAAGATCGTAGAGAATCTGGAGCATCGTGCAGGTAAAGATGCAGAAGGAAAAACCGGCGATGGCGTCGGTATCCTTCTCCAGATCTCCCATAAATTCTTCAAAAAAGTCTGTAAGAAAGAGGGCTTTGAGATCGGAGGCGAGAGAGAATATGGTGTAGCCCAGCTCTTTTTCCCACAGCATGAGATCAAACGTGCCCAGGCAAAGAAGATGTTCGAGATCATCGTGGAAAAAGAAGGCCTGGAGCTTCTTGGATGGCGTACAGTGCCGGTATTCCCGGAGGTTCTTGGACATAAGGCAAGAGAGTGTATGCCATGCATCATGCAGGCATTCATCAAGAAACCGGAAGACGTGGAAAAAGGCCTTGCCTTTGACCGTATGCTTTACATTGCCCGCCGTGAGTTTGAACAGAGTAATGATAATACTTACGTAGTTTCCATGAGCAGCCGTACCATTGTATACAAAGGTATGTTCCTGGTAGGACAGCTCCGTACTTTCTTCGGAGATCTTCAGAGCCAGGATTACGAATCTGCCATTGCAGTGGTACATTCCCGTTTCAGTACCAACACAAACCCGAGCTGGGAGAGAGCACATCCGAACCGTTTCATCGTACATAACGGTGAGATCAACACCATCCGCGGCAACGCAGATAAGATGCTTGCCCGTGAGGAAAATATGGAGTCTCCATATCTGAAAGACGAGCTCCACAAAGTTCTTCCTGTAGTCAACCGCAATGGTTCTGACTCTGCAATGCTTGACAATACCCTGGAATTCCTGGTTATGAGTGGAATGGATCTTCCGCTTGCAGTGATGATCACAATTCCGGAGCCATGGGCAAACAATGATACCATTTCCCAGGAGAAACGTGATTTCTATCAGTACTATGCAACCATGATGGAGCCATGGGACGGACCTGCGTCCATTCTGTTCTCAGATGGTGATGTGATGGGAGCTGTTCTTGACAGAAACGGCCTTCGTCCATCCAGATATTATATTACCTCTGACGGATACATGATTCTTTCCTCTGAGGTTGGTGTCCTTCCGGTAGATGAGGAGAAGATCGTATTAAAAGAGCGTCTCCATCCTGGAAAAATGCTCCTGGTTGATACGGTTCAGGGCCGTGTCATCGATGACGATGAACTGAAAGAGAAATATGCGAAAAAACAGCCCTACGGCGAATGGCTGGACAGCAATCTGGTACAGCTCCGTGATATCAAGATCCCGAATCAGAGAGTTATCGAGTATACACCGGAGGAGAGAGCACGTCTCCAGAAAGCATTCGGATATACTTATGAGCAGTACCGTACTTCTATCCGAAACATGGCATTAAACGGCTCAGAGAGCATTGGAGCTATGGGACATGATACTCCTCTTGCAGTATTTTCCAAGGAACATTATCCGCTGTTCGATTACTTCAAACAGCTTTTTGCACAGGTAACAAACCCGCCGATCGATGCAATCCGTGAGGAGATCGTTACTTCTACAAGTGTATACGTAGGAAAAGACGGAAACCTTCTTGTTCAGAATCCGGAGAACTGCCAGGTTCTTAAAATCAACAACCCGATCCTGACAAACACCGATATGCTGAAGATCAAGAACATGAAAAAGGACGGCTTCAAGGTTGTGACCATTTCTACTTTGTATTATAAGAGTACAAAACTGGAACGTGCCATTGACCGCCTGTTCGTAGAGGTTGATAAGGCTTTCCGTGAGGGCGCAAATATCCTGGTCCTTTCTGACCGTGGCGTAGATGAGAACCATATGCCGATCCCGTCTCTTCTTGCTGTTTCCGCAGTGCATCAGCACCTTGTAAAAACAAAGAAGAGTACATCCCTTGCGCTGATCCTGGAGTCCGGTGAACCGAGAGAAGTACATCATTTCGCAACACTTCTTGGTTATGGCGCAAGTGCTGTCAATCCATACCTGGCACTGGATACCATCCATGAACTCATCGATACCCATATGCTGGACAAAGATTACTATGCAGCGGTTGATGATTACAATCATGCGGTTATCAGCGGTATCGTAAAGATCGCTTCCAAGATGGGTATTTCCACCATCCAGTCCTATCAGGGATCTCAGATCTTTGAGGCAATCGGAATTTCCCAGGATGTGATCGACCGCTACTTTACAGGAACAGTAAGCCGTGTAGGCGGAATCACACTGGAAGATATCGAGGATAACGTAGAAAAACTCCACTCTGAGGCATTTGACCCGCTGGGACTTGCCACAGACCTTACTTTAGACAGCGTAGGTGCTCACAAGATGAGAAGTCAGGGCGAGGAGCACAGATACAATCCACGTACCATCCATCTTCTTCAGCAGTCTACAAAGCAGGGCAGCTATGAGATGTTCAAAGAGTATACAAAACTGGTAGACGAAGAAGGCCATGGAAACTTAAGAGGACTTCTGGACTTCAAGTTTGCAAAAGAACCTCTTCCCATCGATCAGGTTGAGAGTGTTGACGACATTGTAAAACGATTTAAGACAGGTGCCATGTCCTACGGTTCCATTTCCCAGGAAGCACATGAGACACTGGCCATCGCCATGAACCATCTCCATGGAAAATCCAATACCGGTGAGGGTGGAGAGAGTGATGAGCGTCTGGATTCCGCAGGAACAGACAATGACCGTTGCTCCGCTATCAAACAGGTAGCCAGCGGACGTTTCGGCGTTACCAGCCGTTATCTGGTATCTGCAAGAGAAATTCAGATCAAGATGGCACAGGGTGCAAAACCTGGTGAAGGTGGACATCTTCCTGCAAAGAAAGTATATCCGTGGATCGCAAAGACCCGTCATTCCACACCAGGAGTCAGCCTGATCTCTCCGCCACCACACCACGATATCTACTCCATCGAGGACCTGGCAGAGCTGATCTATGACCTGAAAAATGCAAACAAATATGCAGATATTTCCGTAAAACTGGTTTCCGAGGCTGGTGTTGGTACAGTCGCTGCCGGTGTTGCAAAAGCCGGAGCACAGACTGTTCTGATCTCCGGATACGACGGAGGTACCGGAGCAGCACCGAGAAGTTCCATCCACAATGCAGGACTTCCGTGGGAGCTTGGACTTGCAGAGACACATCAGACACTGATCATGAACGGACTTCGTAACCGTGTACGTATCGAGACAGACGGTAAGCTGATGAGCGGCCGTGACGTTGCTATCGCAGCGCTTCTCGGTGCAGAGGAATTCGGTTTTGCAACTGCTCCCCTTGTAACTATGGGCTGCGTGATGATGAGAGTCTGCAACCTGGATACCTGCCCGGTTGGCGTTGCTACCCAGAATCCGGAACTCCGTAAGAGATTCCGTGGAAAACCGGAGTATGTGGAGAACTTCATGAGATTTATCGCACAGGAACTGAGAGAGTACATGGCACGTCTTGGCGTTGCAACCATCGACGAGATGGTAGGCCGTACAGATCTTCTTACCGTTTCTGACAGCGTACAGGAGCCACATAAGGGCAAAGTTGACTTAAGTGCGATCCTGAATAACCCATATGCAGGAAAAGGCAAAGTTACTTTTGATCCGAAAGCGGTATACAACTTCAACCTTGAGAAAACTCTGGATGAAAAAGTTCTGGTTAAGAAATGTGCGCCGGCGATCCAGAAAGGTGAGAAAGTTTCTGTAGATGTAAATGTTACCAACACAGACCGTGCATTCGGTACCATCCTTGGATCTGAGATCACGAGAAACCATAAAGAGGGCCTTCCGGAAGATACCGTAACTGTAAACTGTACAGGTGCAGGCGGACAGAGCTTCGGTGCATTTATCCCGAAAGGACTGACACTGAAATTGACCGGTGACAGCAATGACTACTTTGGAAAAGGCCTTTCCGGTGGTAAACTGATCGTCAAAGTTCCGGAAAAAGCCGGATACAAAGCAGAAGAGAACATCATTGTCGGAAACGTAGCACTCTATGGTGCCACAAGCGGAACTGCATTTATCAACGGTGTTGCAGGTGAACGTTTTGCAGTCCGTAACTCCGGTGCAGTGGCAGTAGTTGAGGGTGTTGGTGAGCATGGATGCGAGTACATGACCGGTGGCCGTGTGGTAGTTCTCGGAAAAACCGGAAAGAACTTCGCGGCAGGTATGAGTGGCGGTATCGCTTATGTTCTTGATGTGGACAACGTTCTTTACAAGAACCTTAACAAAGCAATGATCTCCATTGAAAAAGTGGATAATAAATATGATAAAAAAGAGCTTCGTGATCTCATCGAGGCTCATGTAGAAGCAACAGGCTCCGAGATCGGTAAGAAGGTGCTGGCTGATTTTGATTCCTATCTGCCTCACTTCAAAAAACTCATTCCGGATGAGTACAAGAGAATGATCACATTAAGTGCAAAGCTGGAAGAAAAAGGTCTGACCAGCCAGCAGGCACAGATGGAAGCATTCTATGAGAGCATCGGCGTGAAACATTAAGGAGGATGAGGAAATGGGAAAGCCAACTGGATTTTTAGATTATGAAAGAGAAACGGCAAAAGTTCTGCCGCCAAAAGAACGTATTCAGAATTTCAACGAATTTCGTATTCCGTTAAATAAAGAAAAACAGAAACTTCAGGGAGCACGCTGCATGGCCTGCGGCGTTCCCTTCTGCCAGGCAGGTATGATGATCGGCGGAATGGCTTCCGGCTGCCCGCTTCACAACCTGGTTCCTGAGACAAACGATCTTGTATACACAGGAAACTGGAAACAGGCATTTCTTCGTCTGAACAAGACCCACAGTTTTCCGGAGTTTACTTCAAGAGTATGCCCGGCACTCTGTGAAGCTGCCTGTACCTGCAACCTGAACGGAGATCCGGTCAGCACAAAGGAAAATGAGAAAGCCATTATCGAGACTGCCTATGCAGAAGGCTGGGTAAAACCACAGATCCCGCCTGTCCGCACAGGAAAGACAATCGCAGTCATCGGAAGCGGCCCTTCCGGACTGGCAGCAGCACAGCAGCTGAACCGCCGTGGTCACAGCGTAACCGTATTTGAAAGAAACGACCGTATCGGAGGACTTCTCCGCTATGGTATCCCGAATATGAAACTGGAGAAAAAAGTCATCGACCGCAGACTGAAACTGATGGAAGAGGAAGGCGTGAAGTTTGTCACCAACATCAACGTTGGTGTGGACATTACCGCGGAGCAGCTTCTGAAAGATTATGACCGTGTCCTTCTCTGCTGCGGAGCTTCCCATCCGAGAGATATCAAGGTTCCGGGAAGAGATGCAAAAGGAATCTACTTTGCAGTGGATTTCCTGAAACAGGTAACAAAAAGCCTTCTGGATACCGATTTTGCAAAATTCCCATATGAGCTTGCAAAAGGCAAACATGTTCTGGTCATCGGCGGTGGTGATACCGGAAATGACTGTGTGGGAACTTCCATCCGTCTTGGTGCAAAATCCGTAACACAGCTTGAGATGATGCCAAAGCCTCCGGTAACAAGAACACCGTCCAACCCGTGGCCGGAGTGGCCGAAGGTTTTGAAAACCGATTACGGCCAGGAAGAGGCTATTGCAGTATTTGGTCATGACCCGCGAATCTATCAGACAACCGTTACCGAATTTATCAAAGATAAAAAAGGAAATGTCTGCAAGGCAAAGATTGTCAAACTGAAAAGCGTAAAAGACGAAAAGACCGGAAGATTCAACATGGTTCCTATCGAAGGCAGCGAGGAAGTGATTCCTGCAGATGTGGTACTGATTGCAGCAGGTTTCCTCGGAAGCGAGAAATATGTAACCGATGCTTTCCACGTAGCACTGACACCAAGAACCAACGTGGAGACAAAACCGGAGCAGTACGCAACAAGCGTAGACCGTGTATTCACAGCAGGCGATATGCACCGTGGACAGTCACTTGTCGTATGGGCGATCCACGAGGGACGTGAGGCTGCGAAGGCAGTGGATGAATCTCTGATGAGTTATTCATATTTACAGTAAAAAAGTTAAAAATACCAGGGGCAAAGTTCTTTTTGCCCCTAATTTCCTTTAAAAAAAAGTTGACAAAGAATTGACCGATTGCTATAATTACGTCCATGAACAAGGGTGTTCTTCAGGAGCGAAAGCTCTCTGAAGTGCACCCTTTTTCTATTTTTTAGGGTAATTATTTTGTGTGATGAGGAAATAAAGGAGAGAATACTATGGGGAATTATACCAGAGAAGAGATTCTTGCAATGGCAGAGGAGGAAGACGTAGAGTTCATCCGCCTCCAGTTTACAGATATGTTTGGAACTCTGAAAAATATTGCGATCACAGCAAGAGAGCTTCCAAGAGCCCTGGATAACCAGTGCGTTGTATATGGCTCTCATATTGCGGGCATTGTGGGAGAAAAGGAGCCGGATCTGATCCTGTATCCGGATTACGATACTTTTTCAATTCTCCCATGGCGTCCTCAGCAGGGAAAGGTTGCAAGACTGATCTGTGATATGCGCCGTGCAGACGGATCTGAACATGAGATGAGCTCCAGATACATTCTGAAAAAAACAGCGCAGGCAGCAGAAGAGGCAGGATACACCTGCTATGTTGACCCGGAATGCGAGTTTTTCCTGTTTCATATTGATGACAACGGAATGCCTACAACGGTTTCTCACGAAAAAGCCGGATATCTGGATGTAAGTCCGGTGGACTTGGGTGAAAATGCAAGACGTGACATGGTACTGACTCTTGAGGATATGGGATTTGAGGTGGAATCCTCTCATCATGAGACAGCACCTGCACAGCATGAGATTGCCCTTCATTACGGGGAAGCACGTGAGATGGCAGACGCAGTTATGACCTTTAAGATGGCAGTAAGGACCGTAGCCAAACGCCATGGACTTCATGCAACCTTTATGCCGAAGCCAAGACGGGAAGTAAACGGCTCAGCCATGCATATCCATTTTTCGCTGTTTAAAAATGGAAGAAATATTTTTGTGGATCCGGATGATCCGTCCAAATTAAGTAATGAGGCATGCTATTTTATCGGAGGTCTTCTGGCACACAGCCGGGAGATGGCACTTATCACAAATCCGCTGGTAAACTCTTACAAGCGCCTTGTGCCTGGATTCGATGCACCGACAGAACTGACCTGGACGAGAAACAACCAGAATTCACTGGTAAGGATCCCGAGAGTCAATGGTAATGATACCAGAATCGAGCTTCGAAGCCCGGATGCTGCATCCAACCCATACCTTGTTTTTGCGGTATGCCTGGCAGCGGGCCTGGATGGAATCCAGAAGAAGATCTATCCGACAAAAGCTTCTGACCGTTCTCTTTCCGAGTCGGACCAGAAGGAACAGGGTATCGAGAATTTACCGGAGAATTTACGGGAAGCGATCACACTGTTTGAGGAAAGTGACTGGATGAAAGAGATCCTTGGAGAAGATTTCTGCAAACAGTACGCGCAGGCCAAGAGAAAAGAATGGCTGCGTTATTCCCAGGAGATTTCCGACTGGGAGATCGAGGAGTATCTGTATCGAATCTGATGATTGAGGCATAATGGGACGAAAGAGAGTGGCGGCTTATGAACACGAGTATCGTGATTGCATTACCGAAAATAGAAGATGCAAAAAAGATCCGCACAGTCCTTAACCGATATGGATTCACGGTGGCGGCGGTATGTAATTCAGGTGCAAATGCCCTTGCCAGTATCTCGGAACTTGATGGTGGCGTCCTGCTTTGCGGCTATCATCTTCAGGATATGTATTACCGTGATCTTCTGGACTATATGCCGGATTATTTTGAAATGCTGCTTATGGCTTCGCAGGGAGTGATCAGTGAAGCACCACCTTCTGTTTTGGTGTGGGAATGCCTCTGAAAGCCGGAGATCTGGTAAATACAGTAAGCATGATCCTTTCCCAGATCGAAAGGCGCTGGAAAAAAGATAAGAAAAAACCGAAGCAGCGTTCATGGAAAGAGCAGAATTATATTTCAAATGCAAAGATGCTTTTAATGGAAAGAAATCATCTGAGTGAGGAAGACGCATACCGTTATATTCAGAAATGCAGTATGGATTCCGGGACCAATATGGTGGAGACAGCTCAGATGGTTCTGATGCTTTTATATGATTCTGTATAAAAGAAAAATATAAAAGAAAAATATAAAAGAAAAATACACCAGAAAAAGCAGAATTTGACAGAAAAAAGTGGCAGAGCGGGTTCGTAAGACCCGCTTATCAAAATACAGGCGCAAAGAAAAAAGGCTGAATGCTGAATATTTTTTGCACCGGAATTGGAGGATGAGGGAATGGAATTTATGGATGGAATCTGTAAGACTAGAGAATGTGCCTGGGATGTGCTTCTTTCTGAAAGCATGAAAGACCAGGAAGCAACAGTGGAAGGAGCAATACACAGCATCCGTAATATGGGTGATGTGGCATTTGTGATACTTCGAAAAAAAGAGGGACTTTTTCAGACCGTATATGAGAACGATAAGACAAATGTTTCCATTCATGATCTGAAAGAGGCAATGTGTGTCCGCCTCACAGGAACTCTTCATGAGGAAGAAAGAGCTCCTCACGGAAGAGAGCTTCGCATCAGCCATGTGGAGATCCTTTCCTCACCGGCAGAACCCCTTCCTCTGGCAATCGACAAATGGAAACTGAACACTTCCCTGGAGGCAAAACTGAACTATCGTCCTATCGCCCTGCGTAACGTGCAGGAGCGTGCAAAATTCAAGATCCAGGAAGCTCTGGTGCGTGCATTCCGTGATTATCTCTACGAAAAAGGATTTACCGAGATCCACACACCGAAGATCGGAGCCAGAGGCGCAGAGGGTGGCGCAAACCTGTTCAAACTGAGCTACTTCCACAAACCGGCTGTCCTGGCACAGAGCCCGCAGTTTTACAAACAGATGATGGTAGGCGTTTTTGACCGTGTATTTGAGACCGGCCCTGTATTCCGTGCAGAGAAACACAACACCAAACGTCATCTGAATGAATATACAAGCCTTGACTTTGAGATGGGCTACATCAACGGATTTGAGGATATCATGGAGATGGAAACCGGATTCCTTCAGTATGCGGTGGAGCTTCTGAAGAAAGACTACGCTCATGAACTTTCCATTCTGAAAGTGGAACTTCCGAAAGTAGACAAGATCCCGGCTGTACGTTTTGACAAAGCAAAAGAGCTGGTGGCTGAGAAATATAAACGTAAGATCCGCAACCCGTACGATCTGGAGCCGGAAGAAGAGGCGCTGATCGGAAGATATTTTAAAGAAGAATACGATGCGGATTTTGTTTTTGTCACACATTATCCGTCCAAGAAACGTCCGTTCTACGCAATGGATGATCCGGCAGATGAGAAATTTACATTAAGCTTTGACCTTCTGTTCAAAGGACTTGAGGTCACCACAGGCGGACAGCGTATCCATGATTATCAGATGCTGAAAGACAAGATCGCAGCCCGTGGCATGGACGAGGAAGGTATGGAACAGTACCTGGATACGTTCAAACATGGAATGCCGCCTCACGGAGGACTTGGAATCGGACTGGAACGTCTTACCATGCAGATCCTGGGAGAGGAAAATGTTCGTGAGACCTGCCTGTTCCCACGTGATATGAACAGACTTGAGCCGTAATAAGGAGAAAAAAGATGGCAAAGATAATCGATGATGAAACAATGGAAAATGTCTGCATCCTGGCGAAGCTTTCTCTGACAGAGGACGAGAAGGAAAAGGCAAAAGAGGATATGCAGAAGATGCTGGACTATGTAGATAAGTTAGACGAGCTTGACACTTCTTCCGTAGAGCCTATGTCCCATATTTTTGAGGACGAAAACGTATTCCGTGAAGACGTTGTGACAAACGGCGACAACCATGAGGCAATGCTTGCCAACGCGCCGAAGCAGAAAGAAGATCAGTATCAGGTTCCGAAAACAATTGGATAAGACAGGAGACAGGACATGGATTTGGGAAAATTAACCGCATTACAGCTTGCGGAAAAGATCAAACAGCATCAGATAAGCGTCCTGGACGGTGTGAAATACGTATTTGATCAGATCGAGGCAAAAGAGGACAAAGTCCACGCTTATCTTGATACCTATAAAAAAGAAGCCTATGCAAGAGCAAAAGAAGTACAGAAAGGCATTGAGGACGGAACTTATACCGGACCTCTTGCCGGTGTACCCATCGCTATCAAGGATAATATCTGCATCAAGGGAAAAACAACCACCTGTGCATCAAAGATCCTTGAAAACTTCGTTCCACAGTACAATGCAGAAGTCATTGACCGTCTGGAAGAAGCAGGACTTGTAATTATCGGAAAAACAAATATGGATGAGTTTGCCATGGGAAGTACTACAGAGACTTCTGCCTATGGCGTGACCAGAAACCCGTGGGATCTGGAACACGTTCCGGGAGGATCTTCCGGTGGTTCCTGTGCGGCAGTGGCAGCAGGGGAAACTTACCTGGCACTTGGTTCTGATACCGGCGGTTCTATCCGTCAGCCAAGTTCCTACTGTGGTGTTACCGGAATCAAGCCAACCTACGGTACCGTATCTCGTTACGGACTGGTTGCCTATGCATCCTCTCTGGACCAGATTGGACCGGTTGGAAAAGACGTTGCGGACTGTGCGGCACTTCTTGAGATCATTGCCGGACACGATGCAAAAGACAGCACTTCCATGAAGAGAGAGGATCTTGATTTCTCCTCTTCCATGACAGATAAGATCGTGGGAATGAAATTCGGTGTGCCCAAGGAATATCTTTCCGAAGGCCTGAACCCTGAGGTAAAAGAGGCATTTATGAATACACTGAAAAGCCTTACCGAGATGGGTGCAGTGGTAGAATTTTTCTCCATGAAGACAACAGAATATATGATCCCTGCCTACTACATCATCGCCAGCGCAGAGGCCAGCTCCAACCTGGAGCGTTTTGACGGCGTGAAGTACGGTTTCCGTGCAAAAGAGTACGAGGGACTTCATGATATGTACAAAAAGACAAGAACCGAAGGTTTCGGCGAGGAAGTAAAACGTCGTATCATGCTGGGATCTTTCGTATTAAGCTCCGGTTACTACGATGCTTACTACCTGAAAGCACTTCGCACAAAAGCCCTCATCAAAAAAGAATTCGACGAGGCCTTTTCCAAATATGATGTCCTTCTTGCTCCGGCATCTCCGTTTACCGCACCGAAGCTGGGAGAGAGCCTGAAAGACCCGCTTGCCATGTATCTTGGCGATATTTATACGGTAGCAGTAAACCTGTGCGGACTTCCCGGAATCACAGTTCCGTGTGGAAAAGACGCAGCAGGACTTCCGATCGGAATCCAGATGATTGGTGACTGCTTCAAAGAAAATAATCTGTTCCGCGCGGCACACGCATATGAGAAAAAACGCGGTGATTTCGGAACAGCAATGGAAGGGGGAGAAAAGGCATGAAACAGTATGAGACAGTCATAGGACTTGAGGTGCACGTGGAGCTTGCCACAAAAACAAAGATCTTCTGCGGATGCTCCACAGAATTCGGAGGTGCACCAAATACACATACCTGCCCGGTCTGCACCGGTATGCCGGGATCTCTTCCGGTCCTCAATAAAAAAGTGGTAGAGTTTGCCATCAAGGCAGGTCTTGCGGCAAACTGCCATATCCATCAGTACTGCAAGTTTGACCGTAAGAACTATTTTTACCCGGATAATCCCCAGAACTACCAGATCTCTCAGCTGTATCTGCCAATCTGCTACGACGGAGCCGTTGAGATCGAGACTTCCGCAGGCAAAAAGACCGTACGTATCCACGAGATGCACATGGAGGAAGATGCCGGTAAGCTGATCCATGATGAGTGGGAAGACTGCTCCCTGGTTGACTACAACCGAAGTGGCGTGCCACTTATCGAGATCGTATCCGAGCCGGATATGAGAAGCTCCGAGGAGGTTATCGCATATCTGGAAAAGCTCCGCTGCACCATGCAGTATCTTGGAGTTTCTGACTGCAAACTTCAGGAAGGTTCCATGCGTGCCGACGTCAACCTTTCTGTCCGTGAGGTGGGAAGCGAGACCTTCGGAACAAGAACCGAGATGAAGAACCTGAACTCCTTCAAGGCCATTGCGAGAGCAATCGAAGGAGAGAGAGAACGTCAGATCGAGCTTCTGGAAGAAGGAAGAGCCGTTGTACAGGAGACAAGAAGATGGGACGATAACAAAGAGTCTTCCCATGCTATGCGTTCCAAGGAGGATGCAAAGGATTACCGTTACTTCCCGGATCCGGATCTTCCGCCGATCCACATTTCCGATGCATGGATCGAAGAGCTGCGTACTTCCATTCCGGAGCTTCGTGAAGCCAAGATGGAGCGTTATCAGAAGGAGTATGAGCTTCCGGCTTATGATGCAGGGATCCTGACCGAATCCAGACATCTGGCAGGACTTTTTGAGGAGACAGCAGTTCTTCTCGGAAACCCGAAAAAGGTGGCAAACTGGTTTATGGTGGAGGTTCTCCGCCTGACAAAGGACAAGGGCCTTGATCCGGAAAGGGTAAGCTTTACCCCGAAGCATCTGGCAGACCTTCTTTCCATGGTGGAGAAAAAAGAGGTCAGCGCACAGAATGCCAAGAAAGTATTTGAAAAAGTGTTTGACGAGGATATTGATCCGGTTGTATATATAGAAGAGAATGGCCTTAAGATCGTAGAAGATACAGGCCTTCTCACCGAAACTGTGAAAAAGATCGTAGATGCAAACCCCGGACCGCTGGCAGAGCTTCTGGGCGGCAAGGATAAGGTTATGGGATTTTTTGTAGGACAGCTGATGAGAGAACTGAAAGGCAAGGCAAATCCTGACAGCGTCAGAAAAGCACTGGCAGAGGAAATTGAGAGAAGGAGATAAAATATTATGGTGACAGTAAATCAGAATTATTTAAAACTTCCGGGAAGCTATCTGTTTTCCAATATCGCAAAGAAGGTAAGCGCATATAAGGAGGCCAATCCGGAATTTAAGGATTCTGTGATCAGTCTTGGAATCGGTGATGTGACACAGCCTCTTGCACCGGCGATCATCGATGCCCTTCATAAATCCGTAGACGAGATGGCACACGCAGAAACCTTCCACGGATATGCTCCGGATCTCGGATATGAATTCTTAAGAAGTGCCATTGCAAAAAATGATTATCAGTCCAGAGGCTGCGACATCAGCGCAGACGAGATCTTTGTTTCCGATGGAGCAAAAAGTGATTCCGGAAACATCCAGGAGATCTTCGGACTGGATAACAAGGTTGCAGTTTGTGACCCGGTTTATCCTGTATACGTAGATACCAACGTTATGGCCGGACGTACAGGTCTTTATAACAAAGAGCGTGAGAACTTTGACGGTGTGATCTACATGCCATGTAAAGAGGATAACGGTTTCCTTCCGGAGATCCCGGCAGATGAAGTACCGGATCTTATTTATCTCTGCTTCCCGAACAACCCGACCGGTGGTGCCATCACAAAGGCTGCTCTTCAGGAGTGGGTTGATTACGCAAACAAAAACGGTTGCGTGATCATCTATGACGCAGCATATGAGGCATATATTTCCGAGGAAGATGTTCCGCACAGCATTTATGAGTGTGAGGGTGCGAGAACCTGTGCTATCGAGCTTCGAAGCTTTTCCAAGAATGCAGGTTTCACAGGCGTTCGTCTTGGTTTTACTGTAGTTCCGAAGGAACTGGTACGTGACGGCGTAGAGCTTCACAGCCTCTGGGCAAGACGTCACGGAACCAAGTTCAATGGTGCTCCGTATATCGTGCAGAGAGCAGGCGAGGCTGTTTACTCTCCGGAGGGAAAAGCACAGCTGAAAGAACAGATCGCTTACTACATGCGTAATGCAAAGACAATCCTCGACGGACTTTCCGCAGCAGGATTTTCCGTATCCGGTGGAAAAAATGCGCCATACATCTGGCTGAAAACACCGGATCAGATGACTTCCTGGGAGTTCTTCGACTATCTCCTTGAGAAAGCACATATCGTAGGAACCCCAGGTTCAGGCTTTGGTGCACACGGTGAGGGATACTTCCGTCTGAC
This sequence comes from Blautia luti, assembly GCF_013304735.1. GTDB lineage: Bacteria > Bacillota > Clostridia > Lachnospirales > Lachnospiraceae > Blautia_A. The sequence goes on along the minus strand of NZ_JAAITI010000031.1, from coordinate 1,196 downwards.
TGCATTCGGAAGCTATGAGAATACACTGGAAGCGATTGAGAGAATTAAAAATCTGTAATAAAAAGGGCGGAGCGGGTCTTCAGGGATCTGTTCCGATTTCTTTTCTGCTAAGGAAGAATTTTTTAAGTAAATTTAGGAAAATAATAATGAGGATTGCGAAAATTCATCATATCGTTTATAATTGTACAGGAAGTGAAGCGCAGACCACAGAGAGCCTGGTTTCATAAAAATTCATAAATTTACGCAATCACGAAAGGGGAATTTATCATGGGCATCAGAAGAGTAGAAAATATGTGCGGCGGTAAAGGTCATGTGATCATCAAAGACATTCTTGAGGGAGATGAGCTGAAAGGAAAATGCGGACTTTACGCACAGGTTACTATTGAGAAAGGCTGTTCTCTTGGATACCATGAGCATCATGGCGAGACAGAAACCTACTATATCTTAAGTGGTGAAGGCGAGTACGATGATAACGGTGTAAAACGTCCGGTAAAAGCCGGTGATATCACCATCACACCAGATGGAAAAGGACATGGCCTTACAAATACAGGAGATACAGATCTTGTATTTATGGCGCTGATCATTTTTGACTGATCCATATAGAAGAAAACAGAATAGAGATGAAGGGCAGTCTTTTTTGGAAAGGCTGCTCTTTTTTGGCAGAAGTATAACACATATGTTGGAATGCAGATGATAGAGCGGGAGGATGCCTGTTACAGACCTTTATTGAATAAAATGTGCCAATTGTATAAATAAAAAATATTTTTTGATTTTTTTAGAAAAAAGTGTTGACATATAAACACCTCTTTGCTATACTATCACTTGTCGCGAGGGAGAAGATAAAGAATCCCGGAGAAATGCGATATGCGGAAGTGTCGGAACTGGCAGACGAGCAAGACTAAGGATCTTGTGAGCATTGCGCTCGTGTGGGTTCAAGTCCCATCTTCCGCATGACTGTAAGGCGGAGCTGTGAATTGCAGTTCCGCTTTTTTTGTGCGGTTTTATAAGCGAAAATCAGTCAGATTTCGCTGACGAAAAAAAGAAAAAACTTTTGAAAAAAAGTGTTGACATACAGGGAACACTTTGTTATACTATCACTTGTCGCGAGGGAGAAAATAAAAAATCCCAAGGAAATGCGGTCATGCGGAAGTGTCGGAACTGGCAGACGAGCAAGACTAAGGATCTTGTGAGCATTG
>NZ_JAAITI010000030.1 GCF_013304735.1 Blautia luti | reverse complement strand
CTGAGCCGCAGGCGAGTTCTGGCCCTGCCGCAATGCTTTTAGCCATCTCACGGAATCTTAGTTGTATCCCCCGACGGAGTCCCTGCTCGGGCCGATATCCTCTCCCTCTGGCGTACCTCTTTCTCTCCACCTTCCGGAGCTTTAATTATATCCCCCAACAAAGTCCCTACCCAGCTCGATGCATTCTCCGCATACGCCACACTTCACTCACCACCGTAAGCACCCTTGCACCAATAACAACCACCATAATACGAATCACACAATACAACAAAGCTCCCTTTTTTGACGGAAGCCCAAATACACACAACACCATCCTTTTAATAACCGAAAGCCCAATCACATCCAAAGCATGAATTGCATAAATATACAACGAAAATCTTCCACACCAACTCAAAAATCTGCTGATCTTTGCACCTTTCACATAAATAAATTGCGATAACTTTACTACAAAATATGTACCACAAACAGGAGCCGCCAAAGAAATGATTCCACCATAGGAAGCCTGATGTACCCCAACACACCCCACTTTAATATCAAGCAGCCATACAAACAAACCAATCAAAATACTTCCCACCGGTAATTTTTTCAGATCTTTTTCGAATATTTTCTTCTCTTTCATCACACATCCCGAATGATAAAAGAACATTCCATACACACCCGCCTGTATTCCCAACGGCAGCCAAAAATAATCCCTCAACTGTGAAGCCATCATTGCAAGACAGATTATCAGCAACCACATTGAAACTTCATATTCTTCAGATATCTTTTTTACACATAGATACAATATCTGGCACATGAATAACGACATCAGAAACCAGGTCATACCAATCTGACTTACAGGTTTTCCATCAATTCCCTTCTGCATATCTCTTCCGGCAGCATAAAAAAGTGAACGCCAGAATTCTGTTTTTAAAAACAGCTCAGGGCTCATTATCATCGTACGGATAAAATTAATAACTACGTACGGTACCACTAATTGTTTAATCTTTTTTACTATTACAGAACTGATTTTTACATCCGTACTTTTTAAACACCATCCTGATAAAATGAAAAACAGTGGCATATGAAAAGAATAAATAAATACCATAAGTCTTTTATCCGCAGGATAGGCATTTTTCCATGTATGTCCTATAATAACACACAAAATTGCAATTCCCTTCGCAATATCTATAAACTCTTCTCTCTTTTTCTTTTCCATTACTTCACAACTCCCTAACCCAGCTCTAAAAAGTCTTCTAATTTCCTCCTGAAATCTCTCTCAACAACTCAATATCGCTGGGTAATACTTTAATATTCGTAGTCAATTTTTCCCCCTCAGGGCTGATATAAGTTACTTCAAGAATACTTCCTTCCCGGATTCCCCTCTTGGATACCGCATTACAAAAAGCAGGAAATTTCGGGTGATTCTGTTTAAAAGTATTCCAAGCATTCATAATCTTCATCATGTTTCCAAAATTACCAATTCCCATATCTTTCATCCTCGTTCTATACAACAGTAGCTGCCATGCTATCATCACCAAGCACAGCAGCCACTATTATTAATCTTAGTCTATTATTTTATAAAAATCATCTGTTATCTGCGCTTATCTACCATTGGAAATACTGTAAAATTATCTACTTTTTTCTCAGAAAATACTGCATTACGCAACCATTCTCTTGACTTTTCAACCTGTGCATCAATCAATTGTTCCGTTTTTACATAATCAATTGGTTCCTCAACCATAGGATGACCAATAATTGTTGTAGCATCTTCTGTAAGACGATCTAAAAGCCCAAATCCGCCAAGAAGTGACGCAAATCTAAGGCTTCCTCGTTTTTTATTAGATATCGCACTAAAATTCTTCTGAAAGATAATCGCAAAACAAGTACCATGGAATGAATCCGTCACAACATAATCACTGTGATCAAAGCAATACAGCCATTCCGGCAAATCTACTTCATTAAGAATTTCTATCGGCACCCCCGCAGGAATTCTCATATTCTGCCTGTTTCGTTCTCGCTGTCCTGGTGCCTCATCAAGAATAACTTTTACTTTTTTGTTCATTCTCTTAGATACATTGAGAAGTGCTTCTGTTTTTTCTTTTGTTGGGTCCAAAATATATGCCAAAATATATGGTCCCTCAGCACATTCCGGTCTAACGTTTTCTATCTCTGCATATTGATTCTTCTTGCAGAAGAATACCGGGTCTGTTACCCATGTGGCATCAACACCAAACACATTCTTACACATCTCAATCGCAAATTCTTCTCGTACAGAAACAGCATCAAATCTCTGAAGATAATATGCCGAAAGTTCTCTGTATGGCTCCGGACCTCTATACTCACTTTTACCAAAAGAAGTACCGTAAGCTATTTTTTTCTTATTATCATCTGCAAAATTCAGGAAATAATATTGTCCATAAATTCTGCTGAGTCCATAATTCCATAACTGATCCGATCCAACAATAAATCCATCACAAAGATCATTAAATTTTTTAAGCTTATGCATAGGATAAATTGGACTGATATTATAATGTTCTCTTGCAAATCTTCGTGGATCGGTTTTTGTCATGGTATCGCCTTCACGGGATAATGGATTATTTATCATAAGAACAGACAGTCCCATGGAAGTTAATTCATGATGCAATGCATAATAAGTGACCATACTTCCATAGTTACGTCCATACCACAGACCAATAATACCAATATCATATTTTCCCCGCAGACTATACTCTGTGGCTCTCTTGAATGAAGATGTTTCTAACAGCTGGAAAAAGCGTTTTCTGGATGGATGAGCACCATTCGGCTTATTGATCTCACCTTCACGTCTGCTCTTATCTAACAATTTAGAAAGCTCAATATTCTGTACCATTTTCATTCGAGTTTTTACAACTTCGAAAAGTTTTTTTCCTTTTTCCGAATTAACAAGTACAGCCGATGTTCCAATTCCATCCGAATATTCCCGTTTTATATCGCCTGCTTCCCAAAAATCCCCTAAAGAAATATCTGCCTGTCGTGGTATAGCCAAAAATCTACAGGAGCTACATGCAGGTCGTCTGCTCAATCCGATAAACATTGCTCTCAGATATGCATTTGTTGATGATCTCTCAAAAAAGCTTGTTCCATCTTTAAAATAAACACTGATCGTGTTGGCCCATCCAAATGCCCCTCTGTTTCTGAACTTTACTGATTCAACTTCTTTATCCGGAAAAGAATCTTTTAAGTATCTTTCAAACATTTCCTGTGATGGAAGCCCATGGCAAAAAATATCTACAGTAATAAGATTCTCATATTCCTGACCTAAAAACGCATATAACGCAGCAACATCACAAGGCACTCCGGAAAACAGAACCGTTTTTCCTTTTTTTAAAAGTTTTTCAATTTCTGGACAAACAGCCCTAATATCACTTTTAACATATTTTATATTATGAATCTGATCAAGATCTTCCTTTTTACGGATCAGGACATGTTCTACGGATGTTCCGTTTTTATATGCCGCTCCACAGACATACCCTCCGGATTCCAATATAATATTAGAAAGAAGTGTAAAGCATCCGCCAGCTGATCCCTTTCTGCGAATCTCATCCTCAGCCATCATAACATAGCTTTCCGGCTCCTTACTATTTTCATATTTCACCTGAACGGCCGGGCAATGCTTTAAACATTTTCCACATTTCACACATTTATCTGTATCAATCTGAGGATATACATACCCTTCCGCATCCGTTTCCATCTGTATTGCATTTTGTGGACAAATTTCTGCACAGACTCCACATCCACAACAATCCTGTTCAAAAATTGCGGCAACCGTTATATCATCTGCTTTTTTCAGTTTTGCAGGTACAAATTCTGGGACTTTTTTCTTTGTATCCACAGACTCTGTTTTTCTTTTTCCATATTTTTTTACGATTTTCTTTGCTTTCACCTGAGTTTCCGGTGACATTTTGTCATATATTTTTCGTAAAAATTCCTGATTCACTACGAATCCTCCTTAATTACACATTCTTTTCTTCTTTTTGTGTAACATAGTTTTTCGCCATTTTTTTAGCTTTTTTCTGCATGCCAATTGGAAGACGATATAAAAGTCCCCGCCAAAATGTAGGTTTTACCTGCTCAATCTCTTCTTTAGTTACAACTAATTCCTTTTCTTGATCAGCTTCCACCCTGACAGGATAAGCCTGATATGTTTTTACAACTTTTTCAGAAAACATTGCATGTTCCAGCCATTTTCTGGAGCGTTCTCTCTCTGATTCTAAAATCTCATTCACAGATGCATAATCAATATCTTTTAATAATGTTCCATTATTTATAATATTTTTGGAATTTTTCACAAGTCTATCTTCTAAATGGAACAATTTCACCAGAGATTCTGATCTAACCATACCCCTGGCTTCATTTCCAATACCTGCAAACGGTTTTTCGTATAAAATAGCAAAGCTCATACCATGACAGGAATCCGTTACAACATAACTGCTATTTTTAAAATAAGCGACCCAATCCGGGAAAGTTACATTTTCGAGGACTTTCTCATCACCCATTTTTTCTTTGTTTTTCTTGAAAGTTCCTGTTTCGCCATCCAGAATAAATACCGCTTTCAATCCTTTTTTCTCTGCCAGATGTTTAACAGCCTCACGTTTCTCAGGTGTTGGATCAAGAATGTATGCTAACAGATACGGCTCTTTTTCTGAACGCTGTGATTCTTTTGCAACATCATCATATACTTTTCGATCTGTTGAAAATACAGGATCCAATACCCTGGTGGAATTCACGCCAAAAACATTATCAAGGATATCAACTGCTGATTCTTCCCGTACAGAAATCGCATCAAACTTTTTCAGAAGATCACTTGTTATAATTCTCTCCCGATCTGATCTGTAATCTCTTTTATGTCCGAAAGAACATGCAACTGCAACTTTTTTCTTTTCAGGTCTTGCAAAGTTCAACAGGAAACTCCGTCCAAAATTCCGGGCTACTCCAAAGTTCCATACCTGATCAGATCCTACAACAAACGCATCACAAACCTGATTTAAAAGTCCCATTTCAGAAAGTTTATATTTCCGGCTTACATGGCAGTGTTCTCTTGCAAAAACGCGGCTGTTTCTCTTTGCCACAACATCTGCCGGGGTTTTTCCTAAACCTTCATTATCGATCAGGAGCACTGCAAGGCCCAAGCTTTCCAACTGTTTGTACAAACCATAATAAGTCGCAATACTTCCATAGTTATTGCCAAACCATACGCCGACAATACCCACGTCGTAACGGCCTTTCATACAATAATCTACCGCTTTATGAACACTTGTATAATTTATCATTTCAAAAAAGCGGCCTCTCTGTGGTGGAACCTTCATTTTCTGAGCACCAAATCGATTTCTCTTCAATGCATCCAACGGAACTTTTTCGATAAATTTAACATTATCTTTGATTCCATTGAATAATTCTCTGCCCTTTTCATTATTGATTAAAATCATGGATGTTCCGACATCGTCATTAAGTGATTCTTTATATGCCGAAATTCCCCATGCATCACCGATCGTAATATCTGCCTGTTTAGGAATTGCCGCAAATTTACAATCCTCACAGGATTGACGGAGAAACAGACTCTTGAAAGATCCAATTTCAAATGGATCAAGCACACCGGATCCCATATATGTTCGTCCGTCTTTCAGGATAACCTCACAGGTGGTTCCGCTCCAACCATAGCGTTTTGAACGGAAATAAAATTTGTCTATATTTTCACGTCCATTAAAAGTTTCATCTAAATACTGCTCAAAAACTTTTGGAGATGTCGGTCCATGGCACATAAGATCTGCAGTAAACAGACCTTTTGTATTTTCACCGAGAAAAGCTTTTAAACCGGCAACCTGACACGGCGTTCCTGTGAACAATACCGTTCTTCCCTCATCCAGCAATTTTTTTACTTTTGGATAAGCCTCGCCCAATTCGCTCTCTACATATTTAGATCTACGCATAGGTTCCAGCTCTGTTTCATTTTCTGCAAAAGTGTGATAAACATGAAATTTTTCATCCATCACAACTCCGCAGACAACTCCTCCTTTGGAGAAAATGTATTTTGCCAGAAGTGTAAATGCCCCACCTGAACTGCTGTCTAGGCGGATCTTATCATCCGCCCATATTACATAAGATTCTGGTGATGCGATATTGCTTCTGTCTTTATCATGTAAGCCTGGACATATTCTTCGGCATTTTCCACATCCTGTACATTTTTCTTCATCCACTACAGGATAACGAAATCCCTCATGATCATTCTGCATGCTAATTGCCCCGAAAGGACAGGTAAACTGGCAAGCTGTACAGCCATAGCATTCGTCTTTTTTTAAATCCCCTATATGTTTTACACTCATTTATCTATCTCCAAATATTTTCTCCAGAAACTTTCTGAAGTAAATTCTTTTCTGTGATCTCTGTACTCTTTCTCCAAACGTTCATGAATCCTAGCATAACGGTTGAAAAGCTTTCTTTCCCTGCTGAACAGCTCAAAAAATCTCTTCTTATCCATTTCTCTGTATGCACCCTGCTTCAGATATGGGTTCACTGCAAGAAGTTTCCTTCTGAAAAAATATCTGTGCGGTGAATAATACCAGTCATAAGCCACTGGAACAACTGACTTTTTCAGCCATTTTGTTGGCCAAAAATGCCCATTGTAAGTAATCCTGTACAGAAATGTCTCCAGTGATTTACGTGGAAGATCCTGTGCATAAACACTAAGTACCTTTGTTGGTGCTTCCGGAAACTTAGAAAGTGGTTCCATCTTCTCATTTTTCTGAGATTTCTCTTTCAGAAGTTTCTCACCCTGATTCTTCATGAAGAATTTATATCCCTTCATGTAATCCTCAACCGCATCAAGAAGGAGCTCCGCCCCATCATAGTTAAAGCGAAGAAGGTTTACACGAATCAGTTTACGGATACGGGTCATAATATCCACATTCTGGCATACTCCACTGGCTGCCTGAAGCATCAGTGTATTTCTGTGCACCTGATAAAATTCCATTGCTCCGTTAAATTTGTTTGTAAAGCCCATATGCCAGATACAAATACCACTGAGTGTAATGAATTTTGCTTTATTACGCAGGCTGTATTCTACATCATCACCACGTACAAATACTGGCAACGGTAAATTATCTTTACGTACAAATTCTGCAGGGATACAGCAATACCACCATCCTGCATAAGCATTCTTCGGCTGATGGAACATTTCCTCACAACGAAGGATATCTTCCATCTTTCTTGTGTCTACACGGTCTTTAATCGGTCCATAAGTTCCCTCATGATCCATAAATCCAACATCCTCATACAGGTAATTCATCTCTTCATAGAAAAGCATTGCTCCACTGATAAAGTGATGCTCATACTCGGGACGAACAATCTTCAGAAGATTATAGGTACGGATCAGACTCTCCGGAAGGATCATAACGTCGTCATCCATGAGGAGAACGTGTGTCGGCTTCTCCTTATGGTCCATTGCCTCCAGCATACCTCGTGTAAAACCACCAGCCCCGCCTACATTCAGATTGGGATGTACCATTACATGTTCTGTTTCCAGCTCTTCTACCGGAAGTGTGCGTCCATTATCCACTACATGAATCCAAAGATTCTTCGCCAGGCTATCGTTACCTGCAAGTACGGTATCCTTCAGAAGCTGAATATTAGGAAGGATATAATCCTCTTTCTTAAATGTAGTAGTGCAAAGATGAAGAGATACATGACGTACCTGTTCCTCATCGATTTCTGTATCATACTCTCCACCATAAACCACACATATTCCATGTGTATGGATCTCAAAACCAGCAAGCATCAGATTATTTTCCGGATATTCCAGACTAATCTCCTGCGGCTCTGCGGCAGAAACTTTTGCTCTGTGCAAAACTTTTCGGATATACTGCGTATCTTTTTTCTCATAGCCTGTAAGGATAATCTCCATTTCACCTTTTACACGCAGTTTCAGTATTAATTTTGACGCATAAGTATAAGTTTTCCATTTCAGAAGTGAAATAGAGTTAAAATATGTGCAGAAATCAATTACCTGGCCTGCACCTAAAACAATTGTTTTCTTTTCTCTGTCATATACCGGACGGCTGCTTTTGAAGAACATTTCCCAGTATGCTTCCAGTCTGTCATTGTCGCAGAACAGGATATTCTGCAGTTTGTAATTCTTACTCATTCTTATCAATCTCCAAATAATTATTCCAGAATTCTTCTGTTATCAGTTTCTTCCAGTTCTTGCGATAGCTTTCCCTGGCTCTTTCAAAGTACCTGTCTGTTTTCCTCAATGCCAGTAACAAATATATGCTCAGACGTATTGTTTCCGCAAGATTTTTGTCTGCTTTCAGGCAAAGTCCCGCAGAATCTTCATAAACTACACGTTTTTTTCTGGCTGCAGTATAAACACTGACATCCGGAGTTGTGTAGAATACATTCTTTTCTTTTTTATCCAGTCTTTCCAGTTTTGGAAGACGTTTGACAACATTCTGCTGAATCTCTACGCCATCTGTGTCTTCCAGCCATTTTTCACCTTTCAGAAAATCCAGCATCGCACAGATATTCAGATAAATATAGGAATATCTTCCTCTCAGTAGATTTCCTGCTGCCCATTTCATCAGAAAGGCTTTCCACTGACGTTTGGTCCAGTCCTCATAATGAATAGCATTTAAGATCGCCATATTTCGGATATCATAATATTCTCCCATCTGCGGAAGTTTTTTGATTACGACCTCATGCCAGACTCCGATTCCATTCAAAGTCATCAGGCTGCCCATACGAATTCCATATTCAATATCATCTCTGTGAATAAACACAGGAAGTGGAAGTCCTTTTTCACGGATTGACGGTACCGGTATACAGCAATACCACCATCCACCGTAATCCCAGTTCTCGATCTTTGCATTTTCGAGAAGAGTTTCCGGTTTCCGAAGATCCAGATTCTGTCTGCCGCCCTGAATTTTTCCACGGTTCCATAATGCTCCGCATTCAAACTGATTCCATGGAACATCCCTTTCTATGAGTGAACCTCCAAGAGGTGCCTTCTGCCATTTTTTCTTTACAACAGATAAAAATAATTCTGTTTTTTTAAGCACATCCGGATTCAGGACAATATCATCATCCATCAGGATTACATGAGTAAACTCCGGAATCTTCAGCGCCTCGATCATACCTCTTGTAAATCCACCTGCGCCTCCACAGTTCCGGTTCAAAACAAGATGTACCCAGTCCGGAATCATTTCCTCTGTCAGTGTATTTCCATTATCTATAAGAAAAACTTTCGGACGATATTCCTGCTCCATTCTGGAAATCCTCTCAAGATTTCCGATTACCTCTTTTTCACGGCGACAGGTACAGATCACTACTGCAATCTGAACATCCTGCTGTACTTCCACTTCAGAGCCAAAAACAATATTCCGGAGATAACATCCTTGCTCCAGTCCTTCCACTCGAATCCAGACGGCCGAAAATTTTTCCGGATCAGGCATTTCAAAAGAAGCCGTATCTCCCTCGGTGATACATTTTCGTTCCTCGTATACAGCACTTTTTTTTCCATCTGTATAACAGAGCGCTACTTTGCAATTTCCGGAAACCGTAACCTCCACATGAAGCCCGTTCAGTTCGGTATACTCTGACCACTGTCCCGGATAAAAACCATTAAAATATGTAAACAGTTCTGCTTTTTCGTTCTCCGGTATGTATAATGATTTTTTTTCTTCATTGATTACATGTACGCCTTCTGTTCCCTGATAATAAAGTCCATGATTTTCTTCTGTACTGTCAGGAAGCATCATTGTCTGTACTGTTTTATACTTCATTTAGTTTCTCCCTAAGCCTCATAATAAAGTGTCCTGGATAGTATAACAGATATCCGCTTTTTCTGATAGCCCATACAAATTTATTTTCTACCGCATTATAAATATCGGGATAACTCTCATGAATTTTTCCATCCATTTTCCGCAGTCTGCGGCACATTTTTACAGAGCACGGAAAACTCAAATAGATCTTAAAATGGCTGCTTAAAACATTGGAAATTCCATTTTCAAGATATACCAGGTATTCTCTGTCGGCCCCTTTTGTTCTCTGTTTCCGGTAATATTTCAGAAGGCTTTTCAGAACCCTCTCATGATTTCTGTGATTCTTTCGCATTTTTTCCAGTGTCATGCTCTGACCCTGGCGCCCCAGTCTGTACATGTATACAAATTCATCCAGAAATACAATACTTTTGACTTCCGGAATCGGATACATTACAAATTCCACATCTACATAATAGCAGTTTTCATCAATTCTCATTCCTGTTTTTCGAACCAGATCTGTTCGAATTGTCATGGAATGCATCTTTACAAATGTTTTTTCCGCAACTTCATGAAAATCATATTTCCTGCCATATTCCACACCCGGAAACGGATGTCTGTTCTGAATACTCATTTTCCCGGATTGCTCATAAACCCAGAAAAAATTGCTCCAGACAATATCTGTGTGAAATTTTTCCAGGCCTTCCACAAGCCTGATAAAAGCTTTTTTATTTACCCAGTCATCACTGTCCAGTACCTTTACATATTCTCCGGCAGCATGGTCCATTCCTGTATTGATCGCCGATCCATGTCCGCCATTTGGCTTACTGATCACACGGACAGAATCCGGATGTGCTGCCACATACTCCATTGCAATCTCTTCAGACCGGTCCGTCGATCCGTCCAGAACCACCAGTATTTCTATTTTATCCAGAATCTCTCTGATCATCAGCGATTCCAGGCACTGACGGATGTACTTTTCCATATTGTACACTGGAATGATAACTGACAAAACCTTTTGCATATTTGTTTACCTCATTATATATGAAATCGCATCACGAATCCCGGCCACATATATCAGCCGGATTCCTTTCATGCTCTCTGTTGCTGCCCGGTTCACTTCCGGCAGGATTACCGTTTCAAATCCCAGTTTTTTTGCTTCCTGCACCCTTTGTCCAGCCATGCTGACAGCCCGGACTTCGCCACTTAGGCCAATCTCTCCAAAAACCATAACAGAATCCGGAATAACAATATCTTTGGCACTGGAAATAATTGCCAGGCAGATTGCTAAGTCAATGGCCGGTTCCGTCATCTTCATTCCTCCGGCAATATTTACATAAGCATCAGAAGATGCAAGATGAACTCCTGCTTTTTTCTCCAATACTGCCATAAGAAGATTTACACGATTAAAATCGGTACCAACTGCCGTTCTCCTGGGAATCCCAAAATTACTCTGGCACACCAGTGCCTGAATCTCCACCAGAATCGGTCTGGTTCCTTCCATAGAGCAGGCTACTACGGAACCGGATGCATTCTCCGGTCTTCCATTCAGCAGAAACTCGGAAGGATTTTTCACTTCCTCCAGCCCTGTATTCTGCATCTCAAAAACTCCGATCTCATTGGTCGATCCAAAGCGGTTTTTTACCGCTCGCAGAATTCGATAGGAAGCATGCCTGTCTCCTTCGAAATAAAGCACGGTATCTACCATATGTTCCAGCACACGGGGGCCGGCCACATTACCTTCTTTTGTCACATGGCCAACAATAAAAATAGATACACCCATGCCTTTTGCAATCTGCATCAGAACATTGGTCGATTCTCTTACCTGTGAAACACTTCCCGGTGCAGAAGTAATATCTTCATGGAACATTGTCTGAATAGAGTCCACGACTACCACATCCGGCTTCGTCCGCTCTATGATTTCACGGATATTTTCAAGATTGGTTTCACATAACAGTTTCAGTTTATCATTAAAATTCCCCAGTCTGTCCGCCCTTAATTTAATCTGCCGCAGAGATTCCTCACCGGAAATATATAATACGGATACTCCCTGGGAAGAAAGATTTCTGCAGACCTGAAGAAGCAGGGTAGATTTACCGATTCCGGGATCTCCACCCACCAAAACAAGGGAGCCAGGAACAATTCCGCCTCCCAGTACCCTGTCCAATTCACCGATTCCACAGCTCTGACGTTCATCTGCCGAAAGGCTGATATCTTTTAAAATTACAGGTTCTGTCTTCTTCTGCAATACTTTTACGCCGGAGGAAGCGGTTTTTTTAGAAGAAACCGTTTCCTCCACAAATGTATTCCATGCCTTACATGCAGGACATTGCCCCATCCATTTGGCCGATTCATACCCGCATTCCTGGCAGAAATATACTGTTTTTTTATTTTTTAGCATTTTACGATTTTTACTTCTGCTTTGGTGTTCGCATCCAGTTCAACACTGAAAGAAAGCTTGCCACCCAGGTTTGTAGTCATGGTGCCTGTGCTCGCTCCATCGATAAATACCTGATATTCTGTCTCAGCTTCAAGTTCTACTGTGATCTGAGAGTCCTCAAAGCCCTGTACCTCAAAGCTCATTGTAGTTCCATCCTGCTGAAGATGAAATACACTTGTTCCCGGAACAGACTCATATACGAACATTCCATTGCGCTCAAGCTTGGTAATCTCCTTATATGTTTTTACTTTATACATATCTCCCTGATACTGATAATCCGACAGTTTGGATTTCTGGTTTAATTCGTAATCTCCAAAACTGATAGTACCGTTATCTTCTGTACGGATCAATTCCTGTACCACTGCCATGATCTTATGTCCTCCTGAAATTCTTTTGTTGTATCTTTAAGATGATGTTAATTATAGCTTATTTTTTTTCTTTTTGCCATAGAAAGTGACAAAATTCTTATACTTTTCAAAAACTCCGGTTTCATTCCCCGGAAACTGTAATAGAAAAGCAGATTTTTTTATCTTTTGCTTTTACCTGTACCGTATCTCCTGCTTTGATCTTTCCTGCCAGAATTTCCGTTGCCATTTCATCTTCGATTTTTGTCTGGATTGCACGACGCAGTGGTCTTGCACCATACTTACTGTCAAAACCTTCATCTGCAATGAGATCTTTTGCCGCTCCTGTAATTTTCAGAGTGATATTCAGCTGTTCCTGGCATCGTTTTTCCAGATTCTTGAGCAGGATCGTAACAATTTTGCGGATATTCTCTTTATTGAGAGAATGAAATACCATAATCTCATCAATTCGATTCAGAAATTCCGGTTTAAACATCCTTCGAACTTCTTCCATAACTCCGTTTTTCATTCGGTCGTAATTCTGTTTTTCTGTGTCGCCGGACATAAAGCCAAGATGCTTCGGTTCCATAATCACCTGTGCACCGGCATTGGAAGTCATAATAATAATCGTCTGTTTGAAATCCACTTTCCTGCCATGAGCATCTGTGATATGGCCATCATCCAGCACCTGTAAAAGAATATTAAACACATCCGGATGCGCTTTTTCGATTTCATCAAAAAGAATTACACTGTACGGATTTCTTCTCACTTTTTCACTGAGCTGTCCGCCTTCTTCATATCCTACATATCCCGGAGGAGATCCGATCAATTTGGATACGCTGTGTTTTTCCATATATTCAGACATATCTACACGAATCATTGCCTGCTCACTTCCAAATACAGCTTCTGCCAGTGCTTTGGAAAGTTCCGTTTTTCCAACTCCGGTAGGTCCCAGAAATAGGAAAGAACCGATTGGTCTTGCCGGATCTTTTAAGCCTACCCTACCTCTTTTTACTGCACGGGCAACTGCAGAAACCGCCTCATCCTGGCCGATTACACGTTTTTTTAGAACTTTTTCCAGATTTGCCAGACGTCTGGATTCTCCTTCTGTCAGCCTCTGTACCGGAATTTTAGTCCAGTCGGATACAATATCCGCAACTGCTGCCTCTCCAACAGTGAGAGCTTTCCGTCTGTTTCGGCGATCTGCTTTTCTGCGGAGTTTTTCAAGTTCTGCTTCCGCTTCGTTCTGTCTGGCCTGCGCTTCTTTCGCATGTTCCAGATCTGCATTTACAACCGCCTGTTCTTTTTCTTTCAGAATATCGTGAATTTCCCGCTCCAGCGCCTCTGCCTCCGGCGACGGATGATATCCAGCTAGCTGCACTTTGGAAGCAGCTTCGTCAATGATATCAATGGCTTTGTCCGGAAGGAAACGGTCATTAATATAACGGACAGACATTTTTACCGCCGCTTCAAGTGCCTCATCCAGAATCTCTACCCCGTGATGTTTCTCATAGTATGGACGCAGGCCTTTCAGAATTTCAATTGCTTCTTCCTCCGTAGGCTCTTCTACTGTAATAGGCTGAAAACGGCGTTCCAGAGCTGCATCTTTTTCAATATATTTCCGGTATTCCTCCAGAGTCGTCGCCCCAATCAGCTGAATCTCTCCTCTGGAAAGAGAAGGTTTCAGAATGTTAGAGGCATCCAGAGCACCCTCTGCCCCACCGGCGCCGATAATTGTGTGAATCTCATCAATAAAAAGAAGGATTCCCTGCTGTTCCCTTACTTCGTCAATGACATTTCGAATACGTTCTTCAAATTCTCCACGATATTTGCTTCCTGCTACCATTCCGGAAAGATCCAGAACTACCACACGTTTATCTTTTACAGTATCCGGAACCATTCCTGTGACAATCCGCTGTGCAAGCCCCTCTACAATAGCTGTTTTTCCGACTCCGGGTTCTCCTGTCAGGCATGGATTGTTCTTGGTTCTTCTACTTAAAATCTGGATCAGTCTGGCAATCTCCTTATCTCTTCCCACAACCGGATCCAGTTTGCCCTCTTCCGCCATTTCTGTAAGATCCCTGCTGTACTGGTCAAGCGTTGGTGTGGCACTTCCATTTTTTCCTCTGGAAGCCTTTACAGATTGGAATTCTTCCGCAATAGCATCGCTGTCCATTCCCATAGCAGCAAGAACTGCCGCATAAAGTTTCTGGATATTCACTCCCATGGTATACAAAAGTCTTGTACCTACACAGTCTGTTTCTTTTAACATTGCCAGCAGTAGATGCTCGGTGCCTGCCTCCTCAAAATGCATGGCCTCCGCTTCCGCATATGCATTTTCCAGAACCCGTCTTGTTCTGGGACTGAATCCCGGTTTCTGTGCAACTGCCGTATTTCCCGGCGGTGCGATCAGTTCATCAATCAGTGCCAGGGTTTTATCTGCCTGAATACCAAATTCTTCCAGCACTCTTCCAGCAGTTCCCTCTTTTTCTTCCACAAGACCGACCAACAGATGCTCCGTGCCAATATAACTATGTCCGCAGGAGCTGGCTGCCTGTTTTGCCAGAACAAGAACATTCTCCGCCTGTTTTGTATATCGTTCCTGCATGATGTCTCCTCCTATCTGTCTGTGTCATATTCGTCAAAAATCTCATCCACCAGCTGGTGAACTTCTTCCCTTGTTACATTTTTACAACATCCCCATGCCATTGCCACTGTCAGATTCTGTTTCATTTCTTCCAGAGCTCTGACCTTATCCGCATCAATGGAGATCACAGCGCCCTTCCGTCTGTCAATGGTTACAAAACCTTCCTGCCGAAGCAGTGCATATGCCTTGTTTACCGTATGCATATTAATTCCTGCAATACTTGCAAGCTGCCGTACAGAGGGCAGAGCATCCCCCTCATGAAGTCTTGATGTAGCTATCCCCATTATGATCTGATTGGTGATCTGCATATAGATCGCCTCATCACTGTTAAAATCGATTTCTATCACCATAGGGCAATCTCTCCTCTACAACAGCAAAAGGCTGCCCAGTTTCATCCTGGCAGCCTGCTGTAATTTTTTGTTTTTATTTGCTGATCCCTGCAATCTTTTCTACCTGTTCTTTGTTCAGAATCAGATTAAAGCCCAGTGGATTTATCACATAAGCGTTTGCCTGTGGAATCATCAGGCTCGGAAGTTTGTCCATGGTTACTTTTGCAACACGGAGATTTTTACCTCTTCCGAATTTCTCAAACTCCATAACATCTGTGAATACAGGCTGCAGAATCTTGTCCTCTTTGTTTTTCAGATATGGAATATGAAGTTTTCCGTCTTCTTCCTGTTCTGCATTGATAGCAATCAGAAATTCTGCTTTTCGTAAATTCGCGATCAGCTCTTCTTCAAGCTCACGGATATTTTTGTGTTCTTCCTGTTTTACCGGACGGCGAAGTTCCTGCATAAAGTAAATACCGGAAAGCTCAAGAGATGGATTCAGAAGCGGTCTCTTCGCCGGCTCGATTTTACTCATATCTCTCTGCTTTGCGATTTTTCCAATTTCTATTTCAATCTGCTCTTCTCCATCAATCCAGATTACACTGTTTACTCCGATTGCATACAGCGTTCCATACAGTCTCGGAAAATCTTTCTTCTCATATTTCATGCCCATAAGAAGGATCTTATCCTCCAGGAGCTGTTTTCCATATTCTTTTATTTCTTCTTCTGTGGCAAAAATTCTCGCCTGATCATTAAATGTCTCATCATCACAGGTTACATACGGAAGCTTGGTTGCCTGTGAATATGCAACAAATACTTCTTCCCTGTTTCTGAGTTCATGAATTGCTTCTTCTACACTGATTCCCATTTTTCTGTCCTCTCTGCCTCATCACTTGGATGCGACACTTCAGCAAAGAAATGGCATCCAGCTTTTTATTATTCGTAACTACTCACTGTGTTTCATAGTTGTTACTATTGTACAATGAAATCCCTGTTTTCGTCAAGCTGTGCCTGTGAAAACTGACCAATTCATGCCTCGTCGATCGCTTTTCCAATGTCATGACGCATATATTTGTTTGCAAAACTGATCCACTCAGTAGCAGCATATGCGTTCTTTCTTGCCTCTTTCAGCGTTTTTCCCTTGGCAGTGATACCAAGAACACGGCCTCCGTTTGTAACGATCTGGCCGTCTTTAAATTTGGTTCCAGCATGGAAACAGTAGTATCCATCTTTGTCCTTGAAGTTCTCAAATCCCTGAATCGGAATACCCTTTTCATATTTTACAGGATATCCATCACTTGCAAGAACAACACATACTGCCGCATTGTCTTCGAATTTCAGATCAATCTGATCCAGATTTCCGTCTACACAGGCTTCCATCACTTCAATAATATCATTCTCCATACGCGGAAGAACAACCTGTGCTTCCGGATCACCAAATCTTGCATTATATTCCAGTACCTTCGGGCCATCTGCAGTAAGCATCAGTCCAAAGAAAATAATTCCCTTAAACGGACGTCCCTCAGATGCCATGGCATCTACAGTCTTCTGATAAATATATTTCTTACAGAATTCATCTACTTCCGGAGTATAGAACGGACTTGGGGAAAATGTTCCCATTCCACCGGTATTCAGTCCCTGGTCTCCATCCTTGGCACGTTTGTGATCCTGTGCGGATGTCATGGTGCGAATGGTCTTTCCATCTACAAAAGAAAGCACGGAAACTTCACGACCTGTCATGAATTCTTCAATTACCATGGTATTTCCAGCATTTCCGAATTTTTTATCTTCCATGATCTCTTTTACGCCGGCTTCTGCCTCTGCAAGATCCTGGCAGATCAGAACACCTTTTCCAAGTGCAAGGCCATCTGCTTTCAGAACGATCGGGAATTTTGCTTCGGTTCTTAAATATTCCAGAGCTTTCTCCGGATCATCAAAATTCTCATAAGCTGCAGTAGGGATATCGTATTTCTTCATAAGATCCTTGGAAAAAGCCTTGGAGCCTTCCAGAATGGCTGCGTTTTTGCGCGGTCCGAATACACGAAGTCCCTCTGCCTCAAATACATCTACGATTCCGCCCACAAGAGGATCATCCATTCCCACGATGGTAAGATCGATCTCTTTTTCTTTGGCAAAGGCTGCCAGTTTCTCGAATTCCATTGCTCCGATATCTACGCATTCTGCGTACTCTGCGATTCCTGCATTTCCAGGTGCACAGTAAATCTTGTCAACTTTCGGGCTTTTTGCAACACTCCATGCAATTGCATGCTCTCTTCCGCCGCTTCCTACGATTAATACTTTCATCTGTTTACTCCTTTGTTTCATCTGTTTTGTGATTACTTTAAAGAAACAATTCCATCTGTCACTGTGATCTTGTCATTGGCGATAAGATTGATGGCTTCCGGAAGGATCTTCCATTCTGCTTTCTCCATTACACGTCTCTGAAGCTCCTTGGATGTGTCTCCGTCTTTTACCTTCACCGCTTTCTGAAGGATGATCGGGCCTGTATCTGTACCTGCATCTACGAAATGAACCGTAGCACCGGTTACTTTTACTCCTCTTGCAAGAACTGCATCATGAACCTTCAGTCCATAGAAACCTTTTCCGCAGAAAGACGGGATCAGAGATGGATGGATATTGATGATCTTGTTTGGATATGCCTCCACCATCATCGGAGGAATCGCAACCAGATATCCCGCAAGAACGATCAGGTCTACCCCTCTCTCCTGAAGTTTGGAAAGCAATGCTTTATGGAAAGCCTCCCTGTCCGGATAGTCTTTTGGTGCGATACATATCGCTTCTATGTCATGTTTTCTGGCTCTTTCCAGTGCGTAGGCAGAAGCATTGTTGCTGATCACGATATCCACTTCTGCGTTTGTGATCTCTCCTGCATCAATGGCATCCAGGATTGCCTGAAGATTTGTTCCTCCGCCGGAAACAAGAACGCCGATCTTTAACATAAGGTCACTCCCTTTTCTCCTTCTTCGATGCTTCCTACTACATATGGCTTGTCACCAGTCTTACGGATCGCTTCCATTGTTTTGTCAACATCTGCTGGATCTACTGCCAGGATCATTCCAAGGCCCATATTGTATGTATTGTACATCATATGCTCTTCAATATTTCCTTTTTCTGCAAGAAGTTTGAAGATTGGAAGTACCGGATAGCTGTCTTTCTTGACAACAGCTCTGGTTCCCTCTTTCAGCATACGCGGAATGTTCTCATAGAATCCGCCGCCTGTGATATGGCTGCATGCATGGATCTTCACTCCGGTCTCGCGGATGCTCTTCAGTGCTTTTACATAGATTCTGGTCGGTGCGATCAGTGCCTCTCCCAGAGTTGTTCCAAGTTCATCATAATAAGTATCCAGGGATTCTTTTGTCATGTCGAATACTTTACGTACAAGAGAAAATCCGTTGCTGTGAACACCTGTGGATGCCATACCGATCAGGACATCTCCCGGTTTCAGGGCCTCTCCTGTGAGAAGATCTTTTTTGTCAACGATTCCTACGGCAAATCCGGCAAGGTCATACTCATCCTCCGGCATAAGTCCAGGATGTTCTGCCGTCTCACCGCCGATCAGAGCCGCCTCAGACTGTACGCAGCCTTCTGCAACACCTTTTACGATCTCTGCGATCTTCTCCGGATAGTTTTTGCCGCAGGCAATGTAGTCCAGGAAAAACAGTGGCTCGCCGCCTGCACACGCAATATCATTCACGCACATGGCTACGGCATCGATTCCGATGGTATCATGTTTGTCCATAACCATGGCTACCTTAACCTTGGTTCCGCATCCGTCTGTTCCGGAAACCAGTGTAGGTTCTTCCATATCTTTGAATTTCTCCATGGAAAATGCACCTGAGAATCCACCGATTCCTCCAAGTACCTCCGGTCTCATTGTCTTGGCAATGTGTTTTTTCATCAGCTCTACTGATTTGTATCCTGCCTCAATATCTACGCCTGAAGTCTTGTAATCCATAATGTCCTCCTTATGACAACACTCTTTTATTTTTATGGTAAAAAATTTATAACCGGTTCTTAGTAGTTCTTGTATCCAACTTCCTGAAGTCTTGCGTCTTTCTTCTCAACCTGTTCTTTCAGATCCTGGCTGTACGCTTTCAGTCTGGAAAGAAGCTCTGCATCAGAAGTTGCAAGGATCTTGGCTGCAAGAAGTCCCGCATTGGCACCGCCGTTGATCGCTACTGTGGCAACCGGGATACCGCTTGGCATCTGTACGATAGAGTAAAGGGAATCTCTTCCTCCCAGAGATGTTGTATGCATCGGGATACCGATTACCGGCATTGGAAAGATCGCCGCACACATTCCCGGAAGATGAGCTGCCATTCCTGCGCCTGCGATGATCACTTTGAAGCCTTTTTCTTCTGCTGTCTTTGCATACTCGAAAAATACATCTGGTTCTCTGTGTGCGGAAATGATCTTCATTTCATAATCAATTCCCAGTTTCTCCAGGATATCTGCTGCTTTACTCATAACCGGCATATCTGAATCACTACCCATTACAATTCCTACTTTTGCCATTGTGTTCTCCTTTCGTGGTACACTAACTGAATGTTTACCTGTAGTTGTTTGACTATTGTTATGGTTATTCTACGTATATTCTCACTTTCTGTCAATACGATCGGAAAAACTGTAAATTTACTAATTAACTTATATTAATATTTAATGGAAGATTTTCAAAAGGACGGTTTAATTCCTCGGTTCCAGGAAGAACAAACCTTCCATTTTCAATAATGGAGATCATTTCTCCCTCATCATCAATCACACGGATGCTTCCAAGCTCATCATAAGGAATGGTGATATCCATGTGGCATCCATAATAAGCAAGGCTTACATCATCCTTACGCATCTCGGAAATCTCGTTGTCTCTGGCAATGATCTCTTTTCCGTCCGGATTGTATACCGGTGTATCTTCTGCCCAGCTGTAGCAGGTATCACCCACTGCGAAATGCGGTCCCATTTTCTCTGCGATCAGGATCGGAAGCTTGTCCGCAATTCCGTATTTCAGTGCTGCCACATAAGCTGTGGTGTTTGTACCAATGGCAAATTCACCCATCGGGATCTTCGGATGATGATGGAGGATGTTATCCTCGATATACTTCCTGTTTTCTTCTTCTGTTTTAAAATTGGAGCAGGTATAATCGATCACCTGACCGCAGTCAAATACCAGTTTCAGGTCACGGAACTGCAATCCGTTCAGATATACTTTTTTCACATGAAGGATCCCGCCGGTTCCTGCAAGCTGCGGGGAGGTAAAGACTTCTCCTACCGGAATGTTCACATCTGCCACGCAGTTCTCAAAATTCGTCTGTTTCTTCGGATCTGTCAGCTCATGAAGATGGATCAGAAGATCCGTCTCATTATCTCCACGGCCTTTGACCTCCACCCACTCACAGGTGTCCAGAGTATTGATGATCGTCTGCTGGATCTCCTGATAAAGATGATAATCCAGAGTATTGATCTTTACGATCTCACGGAAAATTTCCTCATAATTTCCACCGATCTCAGGAACCGGATAGGCAATAATGGTAAAACTTCTCTCATCACCTTTAATGTAACGGTTTACGATCTGTCCGGATTCATTGTCAAGCTCTGTCTGCAGCTTCTGCTGTGCCTCACTTAATGCGTAAGCTTCCGGTTTGCTTACCGGAGAGAACGGATTTTCTCCAAACGTGTCAATGCAGGCCGGGCCTCCATGTACCTCTGCCAGTTCTCTGTACTTCTCATAAGAAGTCTGCATGGCACGGAGTTTTCGCTGCACAAAATCTCCGTCCAGGAACAGTGCACTGTCCTGACGATGATCGTAATCGTACTGCGGATTGGCAACGCCACCGGTATAGCCCACACGAACTGCGCCTCTTTTGTTCACTGCATGTGTTGCATGACGGTAGATCACCGGTTTCAGTCCCATTTTTTCAAACTGAAGGATCGCAGCCTTTACCATACGCTCAAATCCAAGGCTGTAACGGATATTTACGGTTTTCTTCTTTGTGATATCTTTTCGTCCGGTGATAAATCCGATCCGATAACCTTCTGTATAAGTAGAAGCCATCTTATCGATCTCTTCCTGGGAAAGGGAATTTAAGAACTCCGCCACTCCTGTCTCATTCTCAGAAACATACTCTCCGTAACGATACAGATATCTCAGATCAGAAAGATCAGAATTCATAATAATCTCTGCTGCAAAATCAAGTTCCGGATCTACGCCCTCCCGGATTCTCTGTTCCATCATATCCTGACAGTAGTCATTCACATAGGAACGAAGGATTCCCTCTATTGTTGCAGCCTCCGGAAGCTCTTCCTCACAAAATGCAGAGTATACTTCCAGAAACAGTTCCATGGATACTGTCATATCCCACAGTCTTTTCTCATGTGCATAAGCCACTGTTCCGGCAAGTTCTGCATACAGGAAACTGAAAGCTTTTCCATAATCTCCCAGCTTATTTACTGCATAAGCCGGATTTCCATAACTGCTTTCATAGTTTTCCGGAAGGATATCCTGATAAAAGCGATGATTTCGCTCCTTCAGCTCCTCCAGGGTAAGTTCCACATTCTCCTCATCCATCACATCTGCTGTCATGGAAAGAAACTGCGCCATCTTTCTGAAAAAATCTCCAAACGGTTCTTTTACCGTCTCTTCTGTTATGACCTCACGGATCCGCTCTTTTGCAAGTCCGTAACGTTCTTTCATGCATTCGTCCAAAACTTCATCTCCCATCTTTTTCATCATCAATCACATGCCCCAGGGCAATATGTTTGTCGATCAGTTCTTTCATATATTCCCAGATCACTTCGGAGCCTTCTCCTGTTTTCTGGTTTCTCTTATAAATCTGACTTTTCTTTACCTGATGTTCTTCCCAGCTTCTTCCGTTGGAAGCATCATTGAGAAACAATGGCTGACAGTTATCCAGCACATGGGCAAATTTCGCCTCTGGAGTTTCGTAGGCCTCAAACTCCTCCCAGAGTGCTTTCAGCCACTGTCCCTGATCTTCCGGCAGCAATCCGTAGATCCGTTCCGCTGCTTTTCGCTCTCTGGCATCCTTGGTGGCTGCCCCTTTCTCATCGTACGCATAGGTATCTCCCGCATCAATCTCCACAAGATCATGTGCCAGTACCATGGGAATTACCTTCGACAGATCCACTTCCTCGTTGGAATATTCCTTCAGAAGCACTGCCATCAGCGCCAGATGCCAGGAATGTTCCGCATCGTTTTCTTTCCTGTTTCCGTCTGCAAGATACGTCTGACGGAAAATATTTTTGACTTTATCTACTTCCAGGATAAAATCAAGCTGTTTTTTTAATCGTTCTTTTTCTTCCATTTTTTATACTCCTGATAAAAAAAGTCCCAGCCAGATTACCAGAATCACACCGTTTAAGATTGATCCGATCATACTTGTGCGGTGTTTCCGGTTTTCCTCTGAAAAGCTGGAAAGGCCCAGTGCAAAGCCGTATGCTGACAGCAGCATCGCAAAAAGCCCGGTTCCGCCAATCAGGCCCCCGAGCTTTCCGTCAAGAAAAAGTGCAAGCACAACTGCCACAATAAACAGCACGAGGGAAGCTGCTGCCAGTCCTACGGACCACTTTCCTTTCGCAGCTTCTCTTTTTTTTGCAAATGCATATCGATATCTTCTTGCCATTAATGTTTTCTCCTAATTTTGTCGCAGACTGCGTAAATTCCATATCCCAGTGCCGCGCCCAGAGTATTCAGTATCATATCATCCACATCAAAACATCCGACCCTGGTGATCAGCTGGATCACCTCCACCGTCAGACTGATGGAAAAACCGGATAATATAATAAAAAAGCCATTTCGCATTCTTCGGTTTATCACCGGAAGAACAAACCCATATGGCATAAATCCCAGCACATTTCCGAAAATATTTGTAAAAAGTGCAAACATCCCTAATTGTTTCCTGTAGACCCAAAAACGCCTGATTTCAACAAACGGAACAAAATTATATCGAAATTCTCTTTCCGCGTCTGCTACCCGGCCATAACCTTCCGAAAAGAAAAGAAGGTATACAAGTATCAGGACATACAGCACAAAAAAAGCTGTCCCGAGTTTTTTTACTCTGTGTTTTGTCCCCTTTTTCAATATTCTCCCCTGCTTAAATGCCCGAAAAGCCACACGAAACAGAGTGCGGCTTTCCGGAATTTTTGTTTATATTTTTCCTAGATCAAAATCTCTGATTTTCTTTTGAGCAGTCTCGCACCGTTCACGATCATCAGAATCCCTGTGACAAGTCCCGTCACCAGAACGACAATACCGAGTGCAAGACTTCCCGCCCCGCTGCTCGCCATGGTTTTATAAATTTTTTCATTCATAAGTCTGTGTCCTCCCAGTAAAAGCGGACATTCGGAATCCGCTGCTCTTTTATTATGATATTCTGTACCAGTATTATTCTGCACCGTACTGCTCATAATATGCATCGATGGCTGCTTTCAGCTTATCATCAATCACAACACGGCCTTTGTATTCTTTATTGTAGAGGTGCTCAACCACCTCAGCCATGGTTACAATTGCTGTAGTCTGAAGACCATAATTCTCTTCAATCTCTTTCAGAGCACTCTTGGTTCCCTGACCACGTTCCATACGGTCAACAGAAACCACAAGACCGATCGGATTTACATCTCCCTGTGCTTTGATAATCGGAAGTGCTTCCTTAATGGATGTTCCGGCAGTCGTAACGTCCTCAATGATCACTACTTTATCCCCATCCTGGATCGGGCTGCCAAGAAGGATTCCCTTATCTCCGTGGTCTTTTACTTCCTTACGGTTGGAACAGTAACGGATATCCTTTCCGTACATTTCACTGATTTCCATGGTTGCTGCCACAGAAAGAGGAATTCCTTTATATGCCGGTCCAAACAGCACATCAAAATCCAGTCCGAATTTGCTCTCGATCGCTTTTGCGTAATACTGACCCAGTTTACGAAGCTGTGCACCGGTACGATAAAATCCTGTATTTACAAAAAATGGTGTTTTTCTTCCCGATTTCGTAGTAAAATCTCCAAATTTCAGGACATTACAGTCGATCATAAACTCAATAAATTCCTGCTTATACTGTTCCATTTATTTAATCCTCCATATTTTTCATGTACACAGCAAAACGGATATTCTTTCTTTGTTCTGCTGTGATTCGTGTGTGCAATCACTTTGCTTATCCGCGTTCATTCTAACATATGTATAACAGAATTGCAAATTATGGAAATTCCCGTTATTTCACCACACCGATCAGTTCATTGATATCTTCAACCTTCTCTTTTTCAAGAAATGCCTGGATTCCCTCCGCAATTTCTTCTGTTGCATAAGGATTGAAAAAGTTTGCGGTTCCCACAGATACGGCAGTAGCGCCTGCCATGATAAACTCCAGTGCATCCTCACAGGTTGCGATGCCACCCATTCCGATGATCGGAAGGGATACCGCATTTGCCACCTGATATACCATGCGGACAGCGACCGGTTTTACTGCAGGGCCGGACATTCCGCCTGTTTTATTTGCCAGCGCAAATGTACGACGGTTGATATCGATCTTCATTCCTGTCAGAGTATTGATCAGGGAAAGCACATCTGCACCACCGGCTTCTGCTGCTTTCGCCATCTCGGTAATATCGGTAACATTGGGGCTCAGCTTCATGATCACCGGCTGTTTTGCATATTTCTTAACTTCTTTCGTAATGTCTTCAAGAGCTTTCGGATTCTGGCCAAAGGCAATCCCGCCTTCCTTGACATTCGGACAGGAAACATTGATCTCCAGCATGTCCACAGGCTCATTTCCAAGGCGTTCCACAACCTCACAGTAATCCTTCGTGGATTTTCCGCAGACATTGACAATGATCTTTGTGTCATATTTCTTAAGGAACGGAATATCTCTCTCACAGAATACATCGATTCCCGGATTCTGAAGGCCGATGGCATTGAGCATTCCGGACGCTGTTTCAGTCACCCTTGGTGTAGGATTTCCCGGCCACGGTACATTGGCCACACCTTTTGTCACAACCGCACCAAGTTTATTCAGGTCCACAAATTCACTGTATTCCGCTCCGGAACCAAATGTTCCGGACGCTGTCATTACCGGATTCTTAAGCTCTACGCCGGCAAGATTTACCTTCATTCTGCTCATAACTCTACCTCCGTACTTAAGAATACAGGTCCATCTTTACATACTCGCTTGTTATGTACATGGGAATGGGAATCTACATCTTTGGATTTACATACGCAGGCAAGGCATGCACCTACACCACAGGCCATACGCTCTTCCATGGAAATCCAGCAGGGAATTCCCTTTTCAAGGGCATATGCCTTGATGGCACGGAGCATTGGCGCCGGTCCACAGGCAAAGATCGCATCTGCCTCAAGGCCATTCTCACGGATAGCATCCATGACATTTCCCTTTGTTCCGGCAGATCCATCTTCCGTTGCCACATAGACATCTCCGTAAGCTTCAAATTCCTTATTCAGAAACAGCTCATCTCTGTATCCAAGAACCATGATCTTCTCTGCATCCAGCTCTTTGGCAGTTTCCAGCATTGGCGGGATTCCAATTCCACCGCCCATGAGAAATACTTTTTTGCCTTTTACTGCATCCAGTGGAAAACCATTTCCAAGAGGTCCCAATGTCTCAACAGGTACTCCTGCATGAAGTCTGGAAAATTCCTCCGTACCAGTTCCTTTTCCGGTAACACGATATACCAGTCTCAGTTTTCCCTCTTCCTTATCGATCTCACAGAGACTGATGGGTCTTGGAAGAAGTTTGCTGCCGTTGCGGCTGTAAAGAGATACAAACTGTCCCGGCACTGCATTTTTCCCAATTTCCCCCGCATCCAGCCACATGCTGTAAATATCTGTACCTATACATTCCTGGCTTAGAATCTTACAGGACTTTTTTGTTTTCTTATTTTCTGACGTGCTCATAAAATGCCTCCTGTATTATCTGTTCTCCAGTGCGCCGCTGATGTCCGCGATCATATCTTTTACAGCCGCTCTGGAGGCATCTGCGTAATTTTCAGCACCAAACTCTTTATATTTTTCCTGCTTGTATGCAGCAATGATTCCTCTGGAAGAGTTTACAATAGCTCCAAGTCCGTCTTCATTAAAGAAATGGACAAGATCTGCTCCTTTTCCACCCTGTGCCCCATATCCAGGAACAAGGATAAATGTCTTCGGCATGATTTTTCTTAATACTTTTCCCATTTCCGGATAAGTTGCACCTACAACAGCGCCTACATAACTGTATTCGTCGCCCATAAGCTCATCGCCCCACTGTGCAACTTTCTCGCCTACCAGCTCATAGAGCGGACGGCCATCAATAACACGATCCTGGAACTCACCGCTTGACGGGTTGGAAGTTTTTACCAGAACAAAAATACCTTTTTTCTCCTCTTTGCAGATATCCATAAAAGGTTTCACACCATCAGAACCAAGATACGGATTGACTGTAGCAAAATCCTCATCAAAACCTGCATATTTCTTGGAGCCTACCTGAACCTGTCCCAGATGTCCAACTGCATAGGCTGCAGATGTAGATCCGATGTCACCTCTCTTGATATCACCGATCACAACCAGATCTTTGGATTTACAGTAATCAACGGTCTTCTTGTATGCGATCAGCCCCGGGATACCAAACTGCTCATACATGGCAATCTGTGGTTTTACTGCAGGAATCAGATCATAGGTGGCATCCACAATTCCTTTGTTATACTGCCAGATTGCTTCTGCAGCACCTTCCAAGGTTTCCCCGAACTCTGCAAAAGCCTTCTTCTGGATATGTTCCGGAATATAATTCAGCATAGGGTCCAGTCCTACAACGATTGGTGCATTTGTTTTGCGAATGTTGCTGATCAGTTTGTTAATCATGATTATTTCTCCTCCTGATTTTCAAATATAATTTTTCCGTCACAGATGGTATAAAGAACTTTTCCCTTTACTTTCCATCCGTCAAATGGCGTATTGTGACCTTTGGAAACAAATTTATTTTTATCGATAGTATACTCCTGCTCCGTATCTACAATAATCACATCTGCCGGGTGGCCTTCCTGCAGCGTTCCGCTTTCGAGTCCCAGAATCTTTGCAGGGTTCAGGCACATCTTCTCCACCATCTGTTTTAATGTAATCACACCTTTTTCTACCAGCTCTGTGTAGGTAAGCGGAAGGCTTGTCTCAAGTCCTACGATTCCAAATGGCGTATTCTTCATGGAACCTGTTTTTTCCTCTGCACTGTGTGGTGCGTGATCTGTACTGATTACCTCAATGGTACCATCTTTCAACCCCTGTTTCAGCGCTTCCACATCCTTCGGTGTACGAAGAGGCGGATTCATCTTGTAATTCGGATCATCGGTTTTTATATCATCAGATGAAAGGATAAAATGGTGAGGGCACACTTCTGCCGTGATATTATCATATCCTTTTTCTTTTACGAACTTCATCATCTCGGCATCACCATAAGTGGAACAATGGCAGAGGTGAAGATGCACACCTGTTTCCAGCGCCAGAATGATATCTCTGGCCGTAATGGTATCCTCCACCGCATTGCAGATTCCCGGAAGTCCCAGTCTTCTGGCATTCTCGTCATCGTTCATACATCCGTCCCCACGCAGGTCAATATCTTCACAGTGATCAAAAAACGGAACTCCGCATTCTGCCGCAATTTTCATTGCTTCTTTACAGAGTGCTGTATTCATCACTGATTTACCATCTTCGGAAACTGCCGGGATACCGACCTTTACCATTCCTGCGATATCCGAAAGCTCCGTTCCCTTCTCACCCTTCGTGGCAGCACCTGCCTGAAGCACATGAATGCCGGAAAACTGGGCCGCTTTATTATGTACATAATTTACTCTGTCCGGATTATCAATGGTAGGAGTTGTATTTGGCATGGCAACTACTGTGGTCACGCCTCCATGGGCAGCTGCCGCTGCACCGCTCATAATGTCTTCCTTATGTGTCTGTCCCGGATCACGAAAATGGACATGAAGGTCGATGATTCCCGGCATGACCAGCTTTCCTTTTGCATCAATCACACGGTCGCCGTCTTTCTTTTTCAGCTTCTGGCCAATTTCCGTGATGATCCCGTCTTCCAGATAAATATCGCCTGTTTTATCCGTATCTGTAGCCGCATCCACGATCCGGCCTCCTCGAATCAGAATCCCCATTTATGTTCTCCTCTCATCTTTTTATTTTCCATATCTACTATATCATACACGAAAATTCTCTTTTTATAAAGAATTTTTTTACAAAGCGTTTCAGTCCTGTTTTATGTACTGAAATTGTTGGAATTTTCTCCTTGACATTTCAAAACACGGGTTATATAATCAGAACATGGCAAGATATTTAATGTAAAATCACTAGTTTTTAGAGATTATATTTACATGAATATAGTCTGTAAAATCTGGTGATTTTTTATTATCATCAGAAGGCTATTTTAACTTTTTTATTTTTATGGAGGTAACACAAAATGAACAAGGGAACTGTAAAGTGGTTCAACGCAGAAAAAGGCTATGGTTTTATCACAGGTGAGGACGGACAGGATGTATTCGTACATTTCTCCGCAATCAACGGTGAAGGCTTCAAATCTCTTGAAGAGGGACAGGCTGTATCCTATGACTTAACAGAGGGCGCTCGCGGAATGCAGGCTGCTAACGTTACAAAGTTATAATTTACCCGATAAATCTATAACCTTAAAAAACGTATAAGTCAAAACAGGTTTGCTTCAGAGCAGACCTGTTTTTTATTATATTGTTTTACGTAAAAAATCTCCAGGATGCTCATTCCTACATCCTGGAGATTTCTTCATCTTTAATTATTTTATTTTGGTTACTGTCATCAAACAAGCCTTTACTCGGCGCTGTCTGAAGATAATCCTGAAATATAATCTGTCAGTGCTGATGTATCCATTACTGTATCTACTTTCACACTGGCCTCTTTCGCCTGGATCTTCGCATAAGCGGAATAGCCGATCCAGCCTACAAACAGTGCCGCGATCAGAATCCACGCTACCATCTCAAGAACAAATTCCACCCGTTCTTTCTTCTGAACACTGCTTCGTCCAAATTTGTTGTTTTTATATTTGTCAACTTTCTTCTGGCTCATTGTTGTTCTCCTTTGCCGATTCAAATACTCCGTTTATTATAGCACATCTGTTTTCAAAAGAAAAGCAGCAACTCCAGAAAGAAATGTGATAATTTTCTGAACAATAAGCCAAGGACCTGCACTGCCGCAAGATCAGACAGCAACAATAACGCCTCCATCATTCGCATACATGCTGCTGACTCCTGCAGTATCCATAACAACGATCTTCGCAGGATTCAGTCTCTCCCGGATAGCTTCTTCCAGCATCTTCGCTCTTTCCGGGCAGTTACAGTATGTGATGGCAACAATCTTTTCGTGGATATTGATTCCTTTTTCTCCAACAAGCTCCACCATCTTTACAATCGCCTTATTCATTCCTCTTGCCTGGTCAAACTGGCAGATACTTCCCTCCGGAGTAGATCCCATAACCGGTTTGATCTTCAGTGCACTGGCTACCAGAGCCTTTACCCTGCTCAGACGTCCATTCTTACGCAGCGTTTCCAAATTTTCCAGTACGAAAAATGTACTCATTTCTTCAATATACTTATCTACCGTCTCTATGACTTCCTCAAAAGAAAGTCCTTTTTCTTCACATTCCACAATCTTCATGGCAATCAGGCTTTCTCCACCAGATGCAGACTTGGAATTAAATACATGAATTTTTTTCCCGGGGTTATCCTCCAGAAACAGACTCTTTCCAAGAACCGCACTGTTGTAGGAACCGCTCAGCTCAGAAGAAAGTGTCACTGCATAAATGTGGTCTGCTTCACACTCATAAGCTTTCATATAACGCTCCGGCGACGGGCATGCGGATTTCGGACACTCCAGGCATGCAGCAACTTTTTTCAGAAAGTCCTTCTGGTCAAAAGTTTCATCATCTATAATACTCTCGCCACCAACCATCAGTGTCAGCGGTACAGATTCTATTCTCTCATCATCTTTCCATTCATTCAGGAGTTCTCCACAGCTATCTATCGCAATCTTATAACTCAATTATATCGTCCTCTTTTCCATTATATGTAGTATTCAATACCACATCTATGGTATCACATAAACAGGTATTTGAAAAGAGTTTTTTAAAAAGTCTGTCCTTTTTTCTGTATCTGAGATATAATATCTACACGCAATCAAAAAAGAAAGGAAGTGCGGCATGCTGGCATTAAAAATCACAGATATCCGGGATTTTACAAACAAGCTTTTTATAGGAGAAGTATTCGATAAATTCTGCCTGTCCGAAGCAGTGATCACTACTTTTAATACTTTCACCATCGACGGCAGACTTCAAAAAGATTTCTTTGATACAGACAGTCTGAACAAAATCACAGAACACGGCCGGACGCATTCTCTCTGGAGGGACACAAAACCCTTCTGCTGGTCTGTAATCCGCGGAAAACGTACACCGTTAAGTTTTAAAATCGTGCTTCATCTGAGCAGAAGCGGAGTGGAAGCCGCAATACGAAATACAGATTCTGAAATTTCCTCCGAGCAGATTGACGGATTATTTTTAAATCTTCAGTTTAAAAATGGAAGTCTTCTCTGTACCACCGGAACCTCTCTTCGGACTTTTTCCATGGACAAACGGCCGGAACAGCTCTGGGATGATATGGTTCTTAACTTTCTGACTCAGAACCAGATAATTTTTGAAAAACTGTAGTCAGCTGGTTTCTTCCATTTCTCTCAGGTAATACGCCAGCATATCAATAAATTCACTGTTCGTCGGTTTATCTTCTAACTGATATCCTGCAATTTCATCCAGAAGTCTTCTGTTTCCCTCCCAACAGACATTTACCAGTGTCCGAATATCGTGTTCTACATTTGTTGGCGTTGACTTATATTTTCTGGCCAGACACGGATAAATGTCTTTTGTAATCCGTAACGGTTTATACTGATAACCCATTGAAATCTTCACAGCCTCCGCCGTGAAGAAATATCCTTTATATTTCGAATTCGCTCCCAACCTTCTTATCAGACCATATATGTTTTTCATACACCTTTCCTCCCTATTTCTATTTTTTCTCTTTTTAAATTCACTTCCTCATATATAATACGACACTTATTCGTATTTTTCGCTTTCTTCTGAAAATTTATTTTTTACATATTAGATACTGATTTCATTTTTTTACAGCATTTTTACCTAAGAATTTAATTAATATGTATTATATATCCATAATATCCAAAATTGTGTTAAAGATGCGTATATTGTTATAAAAAAGACAATTATTCTATTTATAAAAAAAGAAGGCTCTGCCCTAATAGGCAAAGCCCTCTCTGTTCCTGATTCCGTTATTTATTTTGTGAGAACCATAAGAATATCATTGCTTCTCTTGACAAATTTTGTCATTTCCTCCGGAGAAAGCTGTTTATGGCTCATCATTGCCAGATCATAGAGCTGTTCACAAATCACCGGAACATGCTCAGATTCCTGATTTTCTGCCACAAATTTCACAAGTGGATGATTTGCGTTCAGAACAAGTATTTCCTGTCCTCCGAACATATTCGGATCCATTCCATACATATTGTACATCTTCATCATATCCTGCATACGGCGGCTCTCTTCTGGAAGTGTAATCATCGCTGCAGTATTTTCATTTTTCAGTTTTTCTACTTTTACTTCCAGTTTATCTTTGCCGAGGTTTTTGCGGAATACATCTGTCAGAGTCTTTACTGTTGTTTCATCTGTCTCGCCATCTTCACGAAGCTCTTCTGTAAGATCCGCATCAATTCTCTTGAACTGAATTTCCTGATCCTGCTGCTCAAGATGAGAAATAAACTGAGAATCTATCACATGTTTCAGGATTACAGCATCTTTTCCTGCCTCGCGGAACATGTTAATATACTGGCTCTGCTGTACTTCATCTGTAACATAATAGATAACTGTCTTTTCTGGTTCTTCCTTTTCTTCTTTCTTGGATTCATCCGAAGTTTTCTCTTCTTCTGTTTTGGCTTCTTCTTTTTTATTTTCCTCAACACAGTCTTTCAGGGTAAGATATTTGCCATCCAGATTTTTGAAGAGAATATAGTCATTCATCTTCTCACCGAATTTTGAATCCTTGATGCAGCCAAATTTGATAAACGGACTGATATCATCCCAGTATTTCTCATAGGATTCTCTGTCAGTCTTGCACATTCCTGTCAGTTTGTCTGCAACTTTCTTTGTAATATACTCGGAAATTTTCTTGACAAAACCGTCATTCTGCAGTGCGGAACGAGATACATTCAGTGGCAGATCCGGGCAGTCAATGACACCTTTCAGAAGAAGAAGGAATTCCGGAATTACCTCTTTAATGTTATCTGCGATAAACACCTGATTATTATAAAGTTTGATTGTTCCCTCAATAGAATCGTACTCGGTTCTGATTTTCGGGAAATACAGGATACCTTTCAGGTTGAACGGATAATCCATATTCAGATGAATCCAGAACAGTGGCTCCTTGTAATCCATAAATACCTTACGGTAAAATTCTTTATACTCTTCATCTGTACACTCATTTGGATGTTTCATCCACAATGGCTGTGTGTCACTTAACGATACCGGACGTTTATTAATTTTTACCTTGTCTTTGGCAGGAGAAACTTCAACAACTTCTTTCTCACCTTTATCGTTCTCTTTCTCCTCTGTCTTGGCTTCTTCATGGATATGCTCCACTACTACATCGTCGTCACGGAGATCTGCTTCGTCAATAGTTTCATATTCCTGCTCTGCGTTTGCCTTGGAAAGATAAATATTTACCGGCATGAAAGAACAGTATTTCTCAATTACTTCACGCATGCGGTATTCATTTGCAAACTCCAGGCTTTCTTCATTAAGGAAAAGAGTGATTTCTGTTCCAGGCTCTGTCTTATTTCCATCTGCCATCTCGTATTCTGTACCACCATCACAGGTCCAGTGAACCGGTGTGGAACCCTCTTTATAAGAAAGAGTATCAATATGAACTTCGTCCGCAACCATAAAAGCGGAATAGAAACCAAGTCCGAAATGACCAATCATCTGATCATCGGTTGTCTTATCTTTATACTTCTCAAGAAACTCTGTTGCACCGGAAAATGCAATCTGAGTAATATATTCCTCTACTTCGTCTGCCGTCATACCGATACCGTTATCAATAAACTTCAGAGTCTTCTGATCCGGATCCACAATAACATTCACTGCCGGTTTATATCCGTCCGGAAATGTGTAATCACCCATAACTTCCAGTTTTCTCAGCTTGGTGATTGCATCACATCCATTGGAGATCATCTCTCTTACAAAAATATCATGGTCTGAATATAACCATTTCTTGATAATCGGGAAAATATTTTCACTGTTGATTGATAAACTTCCATGTTTTGCTGACATGTATGTCACTCTCCTTTTACTTTTATTCCTTATATTCCCGGCAGAACCGGAAAACTGTTTCTGTCTTTACTTTATCATCCTGCGGATTCTTTTATCCGACTGACTAAATATATACTAATACGACTTTTTACAAAAGTCAAGGAAAATTTAGCACTCACCATTTTCGAGTGCTAGTAACAATTTTGTATTTTCCATGTAAAAATCCCCTCGCACATCAAGTCATGCGAGGGGACGCTATCTGCGTATAATTTATTTATTTTTTCTTTCTGCGATACACAAGAATACCACCAATGCATACTGCTGCAACAACCAGAACAATCACAAATGTCATAACCGGTGTACTGTCTCCTGTCTGCACTGCCGATTTTTTGTTTGACTGCGTAACTGCAGGACTCGGTGTTGCTGTAAGAATCTCGGCCTGTGATACAGCAAAAGCAACGGTACTTTCTGACTGTGTACCTGTATCTTTCCAGTTGGTGCCATCATATTTCTGCTGTCCAAAAGTAACTTTTAAGGTGTAATTACCCGGTTTGCTTACGCGGAATGTTGCTGTGTACGGTGCTGCATCCCATGTACGCTCCTCTGTAATTTTCCAGCTTTTCGGAAGATATCTGGTATCTCCCTTACGCGGGCTGGCATTATCCATTCCTGCTCCCACTGCTGTAAAAGTAATCTTCGTGTTGGTATCATACTTGCCATCCGGATCAATTCCTGTGATCTTATTATCGGAAGCAGCTGCCTTGGAACCACTGTATCCGTTTACAGTCACACTTACTGCAATCACTGTGCTGATTCCATCCGGATTTTTTACCCCATCTGGAAGTTTGACAGTACCTTTTACATTAAATGTCTGTCTGTCCGCAGAGGACGGATTATAAGAACAGCCATTTACATCCCATGTTACAGAAGCTTTCTGTTCTCCCTTTGTTGTCTTAATTGTTACTGTTTCCGGAAGTTTCAGTGCTTTCTGTGTCTTCTCGGTACCATTTGGAAGATCTTTAATGTCAGACGGTTTTTTTATTCCTGTCAGATTATTTCCTTTTTTCGTATTATCCGTCTTTTTTTCTGTGACAGTGAAATGTGCATTTACAGAAACTTCCACATCCGCGCTACTGGAAACCGCAATGTCTTCCACATATTCAGATGCAGAAAGGCCACCTGCCGGCTGTACAGTAAATGTAGCGTTTTCTCCTGCGTTAATCTCTGTCTTGGAAAGACTGCCCACTGTATAATTCATACCGGAAGGCTGCTGCAATGTAATTGCTGTGTTTCCGGTATTGGTAACGGTAACCGTCTGTGCCTCTGGAATATTTTTGTATCCTTCCTCTGCATTTCCAAATTCCAGATTTTCCGGGCTGACAGATAGATTATAAATCGGTGCAGGCTCTGTCACTTCAAATGATACGGAAACTCCATCTTTTATGTTTCCATCTTTATCCGTTATCTGAATTGTTCCATTGTAGCTGCCTGCTGCAAGACCTGTCTTCGGCTGTACGGTAAACGTAGCATAATCTCCCGGATTAATCACTTCCGCCGAAATTGTACCTACTTCATAGTTTCTGGCGGTTGGCTGTACCAAACGAACCGCTTCTGTTCCGGTGTTTTCAACTGTTACTGTCTGCGCTTCTGGCGCTGTACTGTATCCCTGTTCCTGGCTTTCAAAATTCAGTTTTTCCGGATTAACGCTTACCGATACTATTTTCTGAGGTTCTTCTTTCACAGTTACCGATGCTTTTACTGTTACCGATGCATTGTTATCCGATGAGGCAAAGACAAGATCTTCTGTGTAAGAATCTGCTTTTGCTTCAAGACCGATTTTTGGCTGTACGGTAAACATCTGCTCATCCCCCTGGGCAAGCTGAATATTTCCGTCACTTTCCACTGCGCTGACCGGTGCAATGTCAAATATTTCGGAAACCGGCTGTACCAGCGTCACTGTCTCTGTACCATCATTTCTGACTGTAACAGTTCTTGTTTCAACATTATCATAACCTGCTGTCAGATCATCAAAAGAAATTTCTTCGGAGTCTACGGTAAGTTTATAGGTTTTATCTTCATTTTCTTTTGGTTCGGTTGTTTTTCCAGAGTCCGCTTTATCGTCTTTTTCTCCTGCTTCCACTGAAAAATCTGCCTCAAAGAAAACATCTGCGCCTTCTTCTGTCTGATAGGTAATCAGATCTTTATATTCTCCGGCTTTCAGCCCTTCTCTTGGTTTCACCCATACGGTAACTGATTCACCACTTTTCAATGGCTGCTCGTTAATATCCTGCGCCATAAAATTCTCCGGCGCAATTTCTTTAAAATTCAGATCTCCGGTTCCATTATTGGTAATAATAACATACTGTTCTCCTGGTACTTCCGTATATCCTTCTTCAACAGATCCGAAGTTCAGGACACCACTTCCGTCTTCTGTGGAAGCCGCCGCCGAATAGGTAAGTTCTTCGGCCTGCTCGGTCTTTTCCTCCTGGTTTCCTCCAACCTCAATAATTTCGGAAGTCTCTGTAGAAGAATCCTGTTTTTCTTCTGTATTGGATACTTCTTCCTGAGAACTCGTATTTTCATCTGTGCCGATTTCTTCTGTACTTTCTTCGGTTTCCGTACTTTCATCAGGCTGTGCACTCTCATCTGTTTCTGTATTTTGGTCTGCTGCCGGAGAAATTTCCGTTTCTGTACTTTCTTCTGTAGAATCCTGTTCTGAAGTTTCATCCAATTCGCTCTCACTATCGGCAGCTTCTTCCTTCTTCTGCTGTGCAAGAGCTTTTGCTTCTTCCTCCGTCGCGGAAACTTCCTGCGTCGTTACCGTAAGTTCACCGCTGATTCCCATTTCTTCTTTACCTGTAATTTTAAGAACAATGGGAAGTCCCAGATCCTTTTCTTCCACCTTATAGGTTTTATCGGTTCCTACTTCTGTAAGCAGATCACCGTCTTTCAGAGACCATGAAAAACTCACATAATCATCTGTAATTCCTTCTGGTTTTACCTTGGAATAATCTGCGCTTAAGGTAACGCCTACTGCAATTGTTCCTTTAATTTTCAGTTTGCCATCAAGTGCTCCCTGGGGAGCTGCAGCGGCAAATACCATAGATGGAAGTAATGTAACCATCATAAGCACGGCCATAATGACTGCCAGTACTCTGTTTTTCTTCATATTCCATCCTCCTTTACATCATTTTTAATTTTCTGCGTTTCTGTCAGATTTTTGCAGACCTTTCTTTGCTGATGTAAGTTTACCATATTTAATTTTCGGGGATGTAATTCTTGTTTTCCGACATATTTTTCCATCAGCCTTCAACAATCATATATTTTCCATCCGGAAGTTTAAACACTTCACTCTCTTCTTCCAGTTCTTTCAGAGAAAGGCCTTCCACATCTGCACCCATTCCATCCAGATATTTCTTTACATCTTTCAGAGAATCCAGAACAACTGCCATACAGTCTTCCAGAAATGCCTCTGCCTCTTCAAAATCATCTGCTACCGGCTCATCAAAGAGCTGTCCCTGTTTTTCCAGAAATGTCTGGACATATTCTTTTTTGTACATTTAAAAATCCTCCTTTATTTATAACTTTTCTCCTGATATATGGTAAAAAGATCCATCGGGCCATCTGCCACAATATCCGCACCGTTTTCCTCAAGTTCCCTGCGGCCACGAAATCCCCAGAGCGCACCTACCGTATACATTCCGGCTGCTTTTCCTGTCTGCATGTCTGTTTTTGTATCTCCGATATACATGCATTCTTCCGGTTTCACTCCGAATTCTTCCGCGATCTTTAACGGGCCGTCCGGTGCTGGTTTCCTTCGGATTCCCTCCTGCTGTCCCATTACTTCGTCAAAAACATCCCCATAGATTACTTTTACGACTTTCTGTGCCGCAATGTGTGGCTTGTTGGAGCATACTGCCATTTTCAGTCCCGCATCTTTCAGTTTCTGAAGGGTTTCCGGCATGTCTTTATATGGTACAACTTTATACAGGGGATCTTCATCAAATTTTTTGCGGTAAAGTTCCCGGACTTCTTCGTAATGGACCAGTTCCGGATCTCCTGCATCGATCAGGCATCTTTTTATCAGCATGTCTGCGCCTTCTCCGCTGTAATAGCGGAAATTGTCTGCCGGCTGTGGTTTCAGGGAAAATTTCTCCATGATCTCATTCGCCACATATGCCATGGATTCCAGCGTATCTGCAATTGTTCCATCCAGGTCAAAAATACAAGCTTTTATCATTTT
Source organism: Blautia luti (assembly GCF_013304735.1). Taxonomy (GTDB): domain Bacteria; phylum Bacillota; class Clostridia; order Lachnospirales; family Lachnospiraceae; genus Blautia_A. The sequence goes on along the minus strand of NZ_JAAITI010000030.1, from coordinate 2,786 downwards.
GTCATTCATCCTCTCAGGTTTATTCCCAGTTTCTTTGTCTCATAGATCAGCCGTGCCACAGGCAGCCCGACTACGTTGTTGTAATCGCCGCGGATTCCTTTCACATAAGCTCCCCAGGCGCCCTGGATTCCGTAGCTTCCTGCCTTATCCATGGGATCTTTGCTGTTTACATATTCTGTAATCTCTTCCTGGGTTACCGGGTAAAAAATTACATCTGTGCATTCATGAAACGTATGAACTTTCCAGCTTTCTTCTTCTCTTACAAGAACTGTCACACCCGTATATACCTGATGTGTGTTTCCCTGCAGCATACTCAGCATATCCACTGCTGCTTTCGGATCTGAAGGTTTACCGAGGATCTTTCCCTCATAGGAGACTATGGTATCCGCTCCGATTACAAGGATATCCGCCAGATCATCCGCCTGTTCTTTTTCCAGTGCATGTGCGGTAAACATGGCCTTCTGACAGGAAAGTTCCTCAACCACCTTCGAGGGCTCTGTGCTGGTGATACGTTCTTCCCCACTGGCAGGTTTTACCTCAAATATGATTCCCACCTGGCTCAAAAGCTCCCGTCTCCTGGGAGACGCGGAAGCAAGCACGATCTTTTTCATGTGTGTATTCCTCTCTTTCTGTGTTATCAGTATAACCTTTTACGGAAGGAGGTGCAACCGGAATTGTCAAAAGAGAATTTCTTCCGGATTATAAAATATAATACGCCGGGATGTACAGATATCCCGGCGTACTGTCTGTTATATATGATTACGGTTTTGATCTTATGCCTTCGGCAGTTTGAAAGAGCTCTTAAGAGACACAATACGGTTAAATACCGGTGCGCCCTCTTTGGAGTCATGGATGTCTGCACAGAAGAATCCGTTGCGGACAAACTGATAGCTGTCGTAGCCTTTTGCTTTCAGAAGCTCCGGCTCAACGTAAGCACTTGTCACAGTAAGAGAATTTGGATTTACATTGAGAGATCCGTCTTCTTTATTGTAAACACCTTTCTCCTCATCTACGATATTCTCGTATAGTCTTACCTCAACCTTGCCTGCGTTGGATGCCTCTACCCAGTGGATGGTTCCTTTTACTTTACGTCCGTCCGGTGCGTTTCCACCCTTGGTTTCCGGATCATAAATGCAGTGAACCACACGGATCGTTCCGTCATCATCTGCTTCATATCCTGTACAGGTTACAAAATATGCATTCATAAGACGGACTTCATTTCCGATATAGAGACGTTTGTATTTCTTCGGCGGCTCTGCCATGAAATCATCACGTTCGATATAAAGTTCTCTGCTGAACGGGATCTTTCTGGTTCCAAGTTCCTCATTCTCCATATTGTTCGGAGCTTCCAGGTACTCAACCTGTCCTTCCGGATAATTGTCGATCACAAGTTTGATCGGATCAAGAATCGCCATCATACGTGGACGTTTCAGTTTCAGATCCTCACGGATGCAGTATTCAAGCATTGCATAGTCTACAGAGCTGTTAGCCTTGGAAACACCACAGAGCTCTACGAATTTACGGATGGATTCCGGTGTGAATCCACGGCGGCGAAGTGCAGCGATGGATACCAATCTCGGATCATCCCAGCCATCTACGATTCCATCCTCAACAAGTTTCTTGATGTAACGTTTACCTGTAACAACGTTTGTAAGGTACAGTTTTGCAAACTCGATCTGCTTCGGCGGATGTGGATACTCCAGTTCTTTTACAACCCAGTCATAAAGCGGTCTATGATCCTCAAACTCCAGAGTACAGATGGAATGGGTCACGCCTTCGATCGCATCCTCAATAGGATGGGCGAAGTCATACATCGGATAGATGCACCATTTATCTCCTGTGTTGTGGTGTGTCATGCGGGCTACACGGTAGATAACCGGATCACGCATGTTCATATTCGGAGATGCCATATCAATCTTTGCACGGAGAACTTTTTCACCGTCTCCGTATTTACCCTCGCGCATTTCCTCAAAAAGCTGCAGGTTCTCTTCTACAGTACGGTTTCTGTACGGGCTCTCTTTACCTGGTTCTGTAAGAGTTCCTCTGTACTCACGGATCTGGTCTGCAGTCAGATCGCAGACAAAAGCTTTGCCTTTTTTGATCAGTTTCACAGCAGCTTCATACATCTGGTCAAAATAGTCAGAAGCAAAGAAAAGTCTGTCTTCCCAGTCTGCACCAAGCCATTTTACATCAGCTTTGATGGATTCTACGAATTCGGATTTCTCCTTTGTCGGGTTTGTATCATCAAAACGAAGGTTAAATTTTCCGTTGTATTTCTTTGCAAGTCCGTAGTTTAAAAGAATGGATTTTGCATGTCCGATGTGAAGATAACCATTCGGTTCCGGTGGAAAACGTGTATGCACAGTGTCATAAACGCCTTCTTCAAGATCTTTGTCTATAATATTCTCAATAAAGTTTTTGGAAACTGTCTCGTTGTCCATGATTCTCCCTCCTAGATATCGTCCTGATGTTTTATCTTATCATAAATTTGGAGTTTTTGAAAGTTTTTTAAAAAATTTATCTGCACGAAAAAAAATAAAGAAATTTACAAAATATATGTTGACAATTCTCTACTCATCTGATAATATATTCAACTGTGAGCGGCACAAACGTCGCGTCGCAAAACAAGCTGCTGTGGCTCAGTCGGTAGAGCGTCGCCTTGGTAAGGCGGAGGTCACGGGTTCGATTCCCGTCAGCAGCTTTATTTTTTATCTTAAATACTATTATAAACAGTCAAGACCACCCGCTTAGCGGGTGGCTTGCTCTGTCCCTATAAGGGACTATTC
>NZ_JAAITI010000002.1 GCF_013304735.1 Blautia luti | reverse complement strand
TACTACACCGAAAGGTGTGTTACTTGTTAAGTTGGTTGAACCGCCGTGTACGGAACCGTACGCACGGTGGTGTGAGAGGTCGGGAAAATTTATTTAATTTTCCCTCCTACTCGATTGTTCCGATATAATGAAATATCATTTTTTGATGGAACCATCTGCGGCAAAGGTGTATTTCTTACCGTCAATGGTAAGGGTGCCCGTTTGAAGAATTCCATCTTCGTCCAGATAATAGCGTTTTTTGTTGAGCTTGATCCAGCCACGCTGCATGACACCATTTTCGCTGAAATAATATCTGTGTCCGTCAGTATCGGTGAGCCAGCCAGTGTAGGCTTCTCCGTTTACAAGAAATTTCCAGTCTGATCCATCCGCTGTCCAGATGCCGTTTTCGGCTTCCGGAGAAACATTTCCGTTTTCCGGAACTTTGGAAGGTGCCGGAGATGGTGTTATGGACGGAGTAGCGGAAACCTCCGTGCTGGATGATGTGGAATTATGGCCTGAATTGGAGGCCATAATGGAAATATCGTCTGTATTTCCGGTGACAACAGAATTATAATTGTTTCCAAATGGACCGGCAGATGACTGAGTAAACAGAAGACCGCAGATCAGACATAAAAAAACAGTAATAAAAATCAGCAGCCGGTTTATTTTCGGATTACGGTCTGGCATAATTTTTCCTCCTGATTACTGGTATGTTTTTGTTTATCATACAATACATGCACATAAAATACAAGGAAAATAACCGGTTGCGAATATATGGGAAAAAATATATAATAGAACAATGGACGAAAAAATCAGAATTAATAAATATTTAAGCGATGCAGGTGTCTGCTCCCGAAGAGAGGCAGACAGATTGACAGAAGCAGGACGTGTGACCGTAAACGGAATGCCTGTTTCTACGGGAATGAAGATATCAGCAGAGGATAAGATCTGTATTGACGGAAAACCGATAAAAAAACAGGAAAAAAAGATTCTGCTTCTTTTTTATAAACCGAAAGGAATTGTCTGCAGTACCAGACAGCAGCGAGATGAAATAACCGTGACAGAATATTTGAATTATTCGGTAAGGATATATCCAGTAGGCCGCCTGGACAAGGAGTCAGAGGGTCTTCTTCTTCTCACCAATGAGGGAGATCTTGTGAATCGTATCATGAAAGCAGGAAATTATCATGAAAAGGAATATCAGGTAACGGTCAATAAAACGGTAACCGAAGAATTTATCCGGGGTATGAGCGGCGGCGTGCCAATTCTGGATACTGTTACACGTCCCTGTAAGGTAACAAAAACTGGAAAAAACAGTTTCCAGATTATTCTCACGCAGGGACTGAACCGGCAAATCCGTCGTATGTGTGAATATTTTGACTATAAAGTTGTGACATTAAAAAGAGTACGGATTATGAATCTGTATCTGGATGGCCTTGCAGAAGGAGAATACCGGGAGATACGGCCGGAGGAAAGAAAAAAGCTGGAGGAAATGCTTTCCTCAAAAAGAACAGAAAAAGAGACAGGAGGAAGCCATGAGCGAAACATCCATAAAAAGAATGAAAGAGCTGGGAGAAAAGCTTCGGGAAGCGTCCAGGGCGTATTATCAGGAGGACAGGGAGATTATGCCCAACGTGGAGTACGACGCGCTGTACGACGAACTGAGCGCACTGGAGAAAGAAACAGGAATCGTTCTGGCAGACAGTCCAACCGTTAGTGTTGGCTATGAAGCAGTAGACCAGCTTCCCAAGGAGGAGCATGAGCGGCCAATGCTGTCTCTGGATAAGACCAAGGAGCGGGAAGCATTGCGTGAATTTATCGGAGAACATCCAACGCTTCTTTCCTGGAAACTGGACGGACTTACGATTGTACTTACCTATGAAAATGGAGAACTGGTAAAGGCAGTTACCAGAGGAAATGGTATTGTAGGTGAAGTTATTACCAATAATGCAAAAGTTTTCAAAAATATCCCGCTTAAGATTTCTTTTAAAGGACGTCTGATTCTGCGGGGTGAGGCAATTATCACATATTCTGACTTCGAAAAAATTAATGAAACTATCGGCGATGCAGATGCAAAATACAAAAATCCGAGGAATCTCTGCAGTGGCTCTGTACGTCAGCTGAATAACGAGATTACGGCAAAAAGAAATGTCCGCTTTTATGCGTTTTCACTGGTAAGTGCGGATGGTGTGGATTTTCAGAATTCCAGGGAAATGCAGTTCCGGTGGCTGAACGCGCAGGGATTTGATGTGGTAGAATACCGCAAAGTCACAGGGGATACTCTGGATGCTGCCATGGATTATTTTGCAGATGCGGTCACAAAGAATGATTTCCCGTCGGATGGATTGGTGGCATTGTATGATAATATTTCCTATGGGGAATCCCTTGGAACTACAGCCAAGTTCCCCAGAAATGCCATGGCCTTTAAATGGGCAGATGAAATGCGTGATACGAAACTTCTGGAGATTGAATGGAGTCCATCCAGAACCGGTCTGATCAATCCGGTGGCTATTTTTGAACCGGTGGAACTGGAAGGTACTACAGTGAGTCGTGCCAGTGTGCATAACATCAGTATTATGAAAGAACTGAAACTGGGAATTGGAGATACCATCCGTGTATATAAAGCGAATATGATTATTCCACAGATAGCGGAAAATCTGACAGGAACCGGAAACGCTCCGGTTCCTCATATCTGTCCGGCCTGTGGGCAGGAAACCGTTATAAAAAAAGAAAATGATGTGGAGTGCCTTTTCTGCGTTAATCCGGGATGCCCGGCAAAAAAAATCAAATCTTTCGGGCTTTTTACAAGCAGAGATGCCATGAATATTGACGGCCTTTCGGAAGCGACACTGGAAAAATTTATTGCCCGGGGATTCATTCATGATTTTGGAGATATCTTTGAGATTGGCCGATACCGGGATGAGATTGTGGAAATGGAAGGCTTTGGACAGAAATCTTATGATAATCTCATAGAAAGTCTGGAACGGGCAAAAGAAACGACTCTTCCGAGGGTGATTTACAGCCTTGGAATTGCAAATATTGGTCTTGCCAATGCGAAGGTGATTTGCCGCCATTTTGATAACGATCTGGAGAAAATTCGGCATGCCAGTCTGGAAGAGGTCAGTGATATTGATACGATCGGGCCTGTAATTGCCGGAAATCTGGTGGCATATTTTCAGGATGCGGAGAATAACCGCCGGCTGGATCATCTTATGAGTTTTCTTCACATTCAGGAAGAAGGACCGAAACAGGAACAGATTTTTGCAGGAATGAATTTTGTAATTACAGGAAGCCTGGAGCATTTCGGGAACCGAAGCGAGGCAAAGGAACTGATTGAATCTCTGGGTGGTAAAGTGACAGGCTCTGTTACAAAAAAGACCAATTATCTGATTAACAATGATATTCAGTCCAATTCATCCAAAAATAAAAAAGCAAGAGAACTGGGAATTCCGATTCTTTCCGAAGAAGATTTTCTGGAACTTACAAAACAGCAGTAAGAACTGTAACAGAGCGGTTTTGATAAATTCCGCTTATATATAAAGGAGGGCGAACAATGCCGATCAAAACACAGGGGGATCTGCCTGTAAAGGAGATTCTTGAAAGAGAAAATATATTTGTGATGGATGAGAAACGTGCCATGCACCAGGACATCCGTCCGATTCAGATTCTGATTCTGAATCTGATGCCGCTGAAAGAAGAAACAGAGCTGCAGCTATTGCGTTCTCTTTCCAATTCACCGCTGCAAGTAGATGTGACTTTTATGGCGGTGGAGAGCCATGAGGCTAAGAATACATCCCTCAGCCATCTGAATAAATTTTATGAAACATTCACAGATGTAAAAAAACGCAAATTTGACGGAATGATTATCACCGGAGCTCCGGTTGAGCAGATGCCTTTTGAAGAGGTGGATTACTGGAATGAACTGACAGAGATTATGGACTGGACAGAGGAGCATGTGACTTCCACGATCTTCCTTTGCTGGGCAGCACAGGCCAGTCTGTATTATTTTTATGGACTTGAGAAGAAACCACTGGACAAAAAAATGTTTGGCCTTTTCTGGCACAAAGTACTGAACCGGAAAATCCCGCTGGTACGTGGCTTTGATGATGTATTTCTTGCTCCACATTCCAGACATACGGAAGTACCGATTGCGGATATTCATGCGTGCAAAGATCTTACAGTTCTGGCAGAAAGCGAAGAAGCGGGACTGTTTCTTGCCATGGCAGAGGATGGACGTAAGATTTTTGTTATGGGGCACCCAGAATATGACAGAGTAACTCTGGATGGAGAGTATAAGCGTGATCTTGCCAAGGGACTTCCTATTGAAATCCCCAAGAATTATTATAAAGATGACGATCCAAATAACAAACCAATGCTTACCTGGAGAGCACATGCAAACAATCTGTATACAAACTGGCTGAATTACTACGTATACCAGAGCACCCCATACGATCTGTACGGAGCACCGGATTTCAGGGAGATTTAAGGGACTTGAAAACCGCATGGTTGAGCTGTTTCTGGGGATTTTGGCATGAAAATGGAAGAGGGCGGATAACTTCATATAAGTTGTCGTAAATTCACGAAAGTTTTTACAAAAATGGGGTAAAAATGGTGTAGATAAAATTTCAAGAGAGATATAATAAAAAGTTGGCGTAAACCCTTGTCCTATATAGGGAATCGCCAACTTTTGTTTTTCGGAAAAACTTCAATTTTGAGAGTGGTTAGAATACAATTATGTTAAAAATTTAATATACTAAAATCAATCAACAGATCACTGTAAATTCCAGCCTTGACAGAATCCGTAAAGGAATATTCCTCCATAGTAGATTGCTCAAAATTGTATACAATAATTCTGCTCTTGTCAGGATCAACAATCCAATATTCTTTTACGCCTGCGGTTCTGTATTTAAAGAGCTTGTTGTAGTAATCCATCCGTTTACTTGCAGGAGATACAATCTCAATGATCCAGTCAGGAGCACCATTGCAGCCCTTGTCATTCAGTTTATTTGGATCACAGATAACAGAGATATCCGGTTCCACATATGTGTTTGTGGATTCATCCAGATAAACAGCAAACGGGGCAGCATAAACTTGACATTGTCCTTGATGATCTTCAATGTAACGATCAATAATGCTAGTAAGCCTTGTTGAAATCCGCTGATGTTTACGACTGGGCGGAGCCATATAATAAATTTGTCCGTCAATCAGTTCAGCACGTTCTCGCTCTGGAAGAGCATATATATCTTCTATAGTATAAGTATCTTCTTTGAGTAATGGCATATTTTCACGCTCCCTTCTTAATAAGTCAGGTTCCTGTTATTATTATACCGGATTGAAGCAAAACATTCAACGTTGATCTGCTTATCCTGCCATCTCAGAAAGCAGTTCTTTCTTATACCAGAGCACCCCATACGATCTGTACGGAGCACCGGATTTTAGGGAGATTTAAACTGGAAAGAAAAAACATTTATTTTATGCAAACTTTATTTGCTTATTTAAAGGATTGGTGCTATAGTAAAGTTGGTTCCGACAAACGAAGAATTTGCGGATTCCGGCAGCTGACCGGCGGGGCCATTTTACTGTTGTATCCGGTCGCGGCCTGAATCAGGAAAGAAGGAAGAGGGAAAAAATTGCGTAAAAAATCACATATACTGTTGGGCAGATACCTGGCTGATCAGATGTCTGAGGTGTACAGTCTTCAGCAACACAGAAAAGCGTTTTGCCTGGGTAACATTATGCCGGATCTGAGACCGTCGTTTCTTACTACCAGACATGAGTTTTTTGGAACATTCAATCAGCTTCAGAATAAGATGAAGGAACTGGTTGAGAGAAACCCGGAGGAAGAAAATGCCAGGGTGTATTGGCGTAGATTCGGTGAGGTCATGCATTATATGGCTGATTATTTTACTTTTCCTCATAACAGGACATATAAAGGGAGTCTTGCAGAACATAATTCCTATGAGGCAGAGCTGAAGAACCGGTTGAAAGAATGCATTTTAAGTGGCAGAGCAGATAGCCAGCTGGAAGAAGCGAAGCATTTTGACAGCTTTGAGGAGCTTGTGGAGTATATTCGTGAACGTCATGCGTATTATCTGGAAAGCCCACGCTGTATTGCGGATGATATTCGCTTTATTCTCAGTGTATGTTATCAGGTGATACAAGGAATTTTTCAGCTCTGTGTCAGAAGACAGTTTCATATGGAAGGACAGCCGGTAACTGCTGTCTGACAGTATACGAGAAAACTGCGGTGTGAAAACATCGCAGTTTTTTGAATATAAATGTTTCTTACGAAAATGTGAATAAAAAGTGAAAAATAGATAAATTGAAAAGTATATCCGGTGAGAACGGTTGATTTCACAAAATTCCTATGCTAAAATAAGTGGAGTTAAACTTTAGGTTATCTAAAATGGTTTAAGTCAGACCTTTATTATAGGGGAAGTAAAGGGATGTTCAAGGAAAGAAGGGAGCATCTTAATAAATATGAAGAACAAGTACCTTAATAAGTTTTTTTGCATCACGATGTTATCAGCTATGGTACTGGCATGCCCAACCGGCGTCAGAGCAGCTGACGCGACAGAAACAGTTGCAGCCGACGGGGATTTTTCCGATGGAGGTGAGGAGGTAACAGAGCCTGAAGTTCCGTCAGAACCGGAACCGACAGAGGCACCGCAGCCGACAGAAGCGCCGCAGCCGACGGAGACGCCAGCACCGGAGCCAACGGAAACGCCAACACCAGAACCTACGGAAACACCGCAGCCAACGGAGACACCGACTCCGGCACCAACGGAAACACCAACACCGGCGCCAACAGCGACACCGGTACCAACAGAGACACCACAGCCTACAGCAACACCGGCGGCAGTGGATGAGGCTAAAGTGCAGGCTGTCATTAATCGGATTAATGCTTTGGCAGACAAAACGGTCACTGCGGATTCTCAGACAGAAATTGCAGCTGCCCGTGCAGCTTATGATGCATTATCAGATGCAGAAAAAGCCAAGGTTACAAATTATGCAACTCTGACTGACGCAGAACAGAAACTTGCGGATATACAGAAGAAAGCAAATAATAACAATAATTCCGGTAACGGAAATTCAGATATTACAGATGGAAATAATGCAACAGCTACACAGATTGGGAATCCGGTATATGTAACAAATATGGTATCCAATCTTCATGCAGGTAAAGATTTTTATCTTGATAGCCTTAAGAATAATTACCACTTAACATTTTCTGATGATTTTGCATCTGTTATGGATGCGATAGAGAAGGAATATAAAGAAAAAAACAAACTTACCGATTCTACACTTGTAGTACGTAACTGGCAGGACATTCTGGCTATTTATATTTATGAGAAGAGTAAAAGCGGTGAAACATCTTTCACACTGGATGCATCCTGCAAGGAAGATCTTGCAAGAATTTTTGCAGAGATGAATCCGATTGTCAGAGACAAGCAGGATATCACAAAGGTATCCTACGGAAACCGAAAAATTAACTACTATATTAAGAAGAATAATATTGCCAAGAGTGACCGTACGATTCTTAAGAAATATGTAGAGACAGACTGTAAACTTCTCTGTGCGGTTGTTACTGCCTCCAAGGGATTTGTGCGGGAGAGCGTTGGTGACAATGTATCTGAGGATCGTGTGGATGTCATCGCGGCAGCGTACTCTCTGGTTGGTAAAGTGGGATATTTCTGGGGCGGTAAATCAACCGTGATTGGGGAAGACCCAAGCTGGGGAACTGTTGAGAAAGTTTCAGCAGAAGGCAGCAAAAGTTCCGGCACACTGCGTGCGTATGGTCTGGACTGCAGCGGTTTTGTTACCTGGGCAGTTATCAATGGATATCAGGATCAGGGAATGCAGGCAGCTGTTGGAGATGGAACTTCTGATCAGTGGGAGAAGGCAAATGTTGTCAGTGAGGCAGATGCACAGCCTGGAGATCTTGTATTTCAGCGTGGACCGGAGTCCGGAAGTGATAACCACGTAGGAATTCTTTGTGGTAAAACAGATTCTGGAGACTGGATTGCGGTACATTGCTCTTCAAGTAAAAACGGAGTAACTGTAGGGGAAGCCTACAGTGCAAGTTTCCGCTATATCAGACAGCCGTCCTTCTATTCGAATACAACGGTGGATACAACCAGTGAAAATACGGAAAATGCTGTGACAGAAGCAAATGCAGAAGAACTTCTTACAGATGTTGTAAAATCCACAGCGCTTCAGGACGCTCTTGCATCCAGTGATACAGTTTCCAATAATCTTCTTGAGAATTTTAAGAATAAGTCACTTCAGGATGATGAAGATGATGAAGAAGTTGAGGATTTGATTCTGGATACGGAAGCCATTAATGATGCGGTAAGCACTTTTGACGATGTAGAGGCACTGGAAATCGAGAATTAAGAAACAGTGGCGTGATAAGGGCAGTTTCCTGTGGGAGGCTGCCCTTTCTTATAATCGGTATTTAAGAGCGAAAATATAACGAGGATAAAAAATGAAAAAAATTTTTTCAAGCCGCATAATAACAATCGCAGTGATCCTGGCGCTTGTGTTTCAGCCATGCAACGTACAGGCTGGTGCTTTTGATCAAATCCGAGCTATTGCCAGAAGCGTTTTTTCGGGAGAGCCGGAAGAGGTGGAAAAACTGCGCCAGATGGAAGTGGCGCAGAGTGAAGAAGGACATCAGGAATATTACTTCAAACAGCTAAGTGAAGAAGAACAGAGAGTGTACAGGGAAATCCTTCGTGGAATTCGCGCACGGGAAAATGATTTTTATCTGACACTTTCGGATGATGATAGCATTGACAGAAGTTATCATGCAGTACTGAAAGACCATCCGGAAATTTTTTGGGTACATAATCGTGAAAAAATTTATAAAACAACATATTCAGACAGTGATTATTGTACATTTGCGCCTGGATACACTTATACAGACAGTCAGATAGAAGAGATTCAGACAGCGATGGAAGGGGGATTTCAAGCGGTCAGAAAATTGATTCCGGAAGATGCCAGTGATTATGAAAAGGTTCGTATTGTTTATACCTATATTATAGATACGACAGAATATCAGTCCGGGGAAGATGACCAGAGTATTGCCGGGGTATTCTGGAAAAAAGCTGCTGTATGTGCAGGGTACGCGGGAGCTGTCCAGTATCTTCTGGAAAGATTGGATGTTCCATGTATTTATGTGGATGGAAGTACGAGAGAAAGTACAGAAGGACATGCATGGGATATTGTAAAAATAGGCGAAGCGTATTATTATGTAGATGCGATAAACGGAGATCAGCCGGATTTTTTGAATGGGGATGCAGCTCAGCTGGAAGAACATAAGACTACAATTTATGATTATCTCTGTCCTTTCCCGGAAGAATATGAAAAAACCTATACACCATCAGAAGAGCTGACAGTTCCCAAATGTACAGCGAAGGATCTGAACTTTTATGTTTTGAATCAGGGATGTTTTGATGAATATGACTGGCAGACAATAGATGACTACTGTAAAATGAGACTGGATAATGGTGCAGCAGTGGTACGTTTTAAATTCAGCAATCAGGAAGCTTTTGATGCGGCTTGTAAGGAATGGCTGGACGGTGGAGAAGTACAGAGGGTAGCACAGTATTATATGAAACTGAATGGTCTTGGACAGGTAGAGTATCATTATGGAGTGTTGAATAATTTTTATACCATATATTTTATTTTTTGAATATAGGATTGTGTTTACGGATATATGGCAGAAGGCTTTGATTATAAAAGAAGTTTGAAAAAGAAAGGAGCAGGATAATGAATATGGATATGCTATCAAGAGTGTTTGATATGATACAGAGGGTTGGAGGAATGGAACAAGTCGGCCAGCTTATGGTAATCGTGTATGGTGTGATTTGTGTTTTTGGCCTTATGAATTGTATTCTTGGATACCGTATCTTGCGGTTCTGGATGATGATTTTCGGATTTCTCATCGGCGCCGGAGGCGGTTTTGCGGCAACTTATATATCCGGTGTCCAGGATAAAATGGTAATTGTGGGTGCGATGGCTGGTCTGGGTATTGTACTGGCAATTGTTTCTTTTTTGATTTACAGGGCGGGTATTTTTGTGCTGGGATTTGGCATTGGAATATCCTTAAGCATTTATCTGGTTCATCCGACCAGTTCGTTTTCTTTCTTTCTCTGCATTTTAATTGGTGTAGGACTTGGTGTTCTGGCCATGCGCTATGCAAAAGGTGTGATTATTATCGGAACCAGTGTGCTTGGAGGAGTTCTGGCCGGAATTTCTATCGCTCAGATAGGCGGTCTGGCACAGTTTCCCTATGGGATTGGCATGGCGGCTGGAATTGCGCTTCTTGGTATGCTTATCCAGTTTGCAATTAACAAGGATCATTATGATGAGGAAGAGGATGAGGAAGAACCATACGAAGATACAGATAAACGAATAAGAAAGAAAAATGCTTCCAACAGTCAGGAATATGATTCTAAATATAACAGAGAAGACTTATATAAAAATCCTTCAGATAGACGTTCGGAAAGCAGAATACGAAATACAGATTCTGATGAAAGGTATTCCCGCAGGAATACAGGGCGTAATAAAGAATATTCTGACAGAAAAAAATCAGCAGATATTCAGAGAAGAATCCGCAGAAGAGAAGAAGACAGTTCTTCGGACAACCGAAGAAGTGCGAGAAGCAGCGCTAGCGCCGGCAGAAGAACGGCATCGGAAAGAAACAGTTCCCCGGATCGAAGACGAAGTAGCACAAGCCGAAATTATTCTTCTGATACAAGAAGAAGCCAAGGCCGTAATTCGTCTGGAAACAGCGGACAGAGCGGCCGAAGATCCCGTTATAATGATTCGGAGCCAGAAGATCGTGACGTTTCTTATTATGATGATGTTTATGAAGAACCTGTGGATACATATGATGATTTTGAAAGACGCCAGCAGAGAAAAAGACAGATGGACATTGAAAATATGGCAGATTATGATGATCTGAAATCCACAGAAGCTACAGATACGGAAGATTATGATGAATGGAAAGATAATTAAGAGAAAATTCGGGGAGTGACAGAAATGGGAAAAGAAGCGAAGACCAATGCGATGCGTATGCTTGACAGAAAAAAAGTGAAATACGAGGCAATCGCCTATGACTGCGGAGAATTTATTGACGGAATCCACTGTGCGGATATTACAGGTGCGCCTCATGATCAATCTTTTAAAACTCTGGTTATGGAAGGAAAAAGTGGTGGCTATTATGTATTTGTGGTTCCGATCGAAAAAGAGGTAGACAGGAAAGCGGCGGCGAAATCCGTTGGAGAAAAAACGGTAGATATGATTCATGTGAAAGATCTTACGAAGATTACCGGCTATATCCGAGGAGGCTGCAGTCCTCTTGGAATGAAGAAGAATTATCCGGTAGTATTTGATCAGTCAGCGGAGAATTTTGAGAAAATTTATGTGAGTGGCGGAAGAGTAGGGCTTACTCTGAAAGTTCCACTTAAAGATCTCCTGGATGTGACACAGGGAAAACTTGCTCCGATCACAATGGAGTAACGGATTGACAAAAAAGAAATACTAAAAAGCTTCTGCATGCGGGGAAAACCTGCGGCAGGAGCTTTTTTACTGACAAAAATCCCCTGCATCTGCTTTTTATAAGCAGGCAGGGGAAATACATGCATCAAAGTAGTTATGAAAAAATTTAGTTATCCTGGGCGTCTTCTTCATTAACCTGGAAGACATGGCGCTTCTTAGCCATCTCATCGCTTGCGAGATATTCATCATAGGTTGTGATCTTGTCAACCAGTTTGCCGTTTGGAAGGATCTCCATGATACGGTTTGCGGTTGTCTGTACAAACTGATGATCGTGTGATGTGAAAAGAATCACACCTGGGAATTTGATCAGTCCATTGTTTAATGCTGTAATGGACTCCATATCCAGGTGGTTGGTAGGCTCATCCAGAATCAGGATATTGGCCCCGGAGATCATCATTTTGGAAAGAAGACAACGTACCTTCTCGCCACCGGAAAGGACACGGACACGTTTCACGCCATCCTCGCCAGGGAAAAGCATACGTCCCAGGAAGCCACGTACATAAGTTGCGTCCTTGATCTCGGAGTACTGTGTAAGCCAGTCTGTGATAGTGAGATCGTTATCAAACTCCTGGGTATTGTCCTTCGGAAAATATGCCTGGGAAGTGGTGACACCCCATTTGTAATTTCCTTCATCCGGCTCCATCTCTCCTGTAAGAATCTTAAAGAAGGTTGTAATTGCCTGCTCATTGGCACCTACGAAAGCAACCTTATCTTCACGTCCGAGAGTAAAGGAAATATTATCCAGAACTTTTACTCCGTCAATAGTCTTGGAAAGATTTTCGACCATAAGGACTTCGTTTCCGATTTCACGGTTTGGACGGAAGTCGATATATGGATACTTACGGCTGGAAGGACGCATATCGTCCAGCTGGATTTTTTCCAGGGCACGCTTTCTGGAAGTTGCCTGTTTGGATTTGGAAGCGTTGGCACTGAAACGGGAAATAAATTCCTGGAGCTCTTTAATCTTCTCTTCTTTTTTCTTATTGGCTTCTTTCATCTGTTTGATCAGAAGCTGGCTGGATTCAAACCAGAAGTCATAGTTTCCGGCATAGAGCTGAATCTTACCATAGTCGATATCAGCAGTATGTGTGCAGACTTTATTCAGGAAATAACGGTCATGGGATACTACGATAACGGTATTATCAAAATTGATCAGGAATTCCTCCAGCCATTCAATAGCAGGAAGGTCCAGATGGTTGGTAGGCTCATCCAGAAGAAGGATATCCGGATTTCCGAAGAGGGCCTGTGCAAGAAGGACCTTGACTTTCATACTACCGGTAAGGTCTGCCATCTGTGTATAGTGGAACTCGGTGTCAACACCAAGGCCGTTCAGAAGAGTAGCGGCATCGGATTCTGCTTCCCAGCCATTCATCTCCGCAAATTCGCCCTCAAGCTCGCTGGCACGGATACCATCTTCGTCTGTAAAATCTTCTTTTGCGTAAATGGCCTCTTTTTCTTTCATGATCTGATAGAGTCTTTCATTACCCATGATAACAGTATCCAGAACAGGATAGGCATCATATTTGAAATGATCCTGCTGCAGGAAAGAAAGTCTTTGTCCAGGTGTGATTACGATATCACCCTTTGTTGGCTCAAGCTGGCCGGAGAGGATTTTGAGGAATGTAGATTTACCTGCGCCGTTAGCGCCGATTAATCCATAGCAGTTGCCCTCTGTAAATTTGATGTTAACGTCTTCAAAAAGTGCTTTTTTTCCAACACGCAGTGTGATGTTGTTTGCTGAAATCATATCATACCTCTTTTTTCATTAATAAAAATCGTTTCAATTACATAGTATAACATTACAATCGTTTCCTATTGTACCGTAAACTGAAAAATTTGCAAGCTGTATTTTCCTTTTTTATATAAATAGAGGAAAAACAGCGGATTTACAATGAATTACAGGAAAATAATAACCTTTTATTATTGAAAAAAATGCGTTATACTGACGTATATGATAAACAGAGCAGCCTGGAATTAAAGATATATTTTGACACGGATGAAACACCCGGGAACGTGTCGGTACAGGCAGGGGCAGAAATTATCATAAATCAGCAGCTTAGTTGAACAGAAGAGAGGTTAGAGATGTTTATCACCAGAGAAAGCGATTATGCGATGCGGGTTGTCCGCGCATTGATGGGGGAGACGCGTTTAAGCGTCAGTGAGATCTGCGAGAGGGAGGCGATTACAGCACCTTTTGCCTACAAAATACTGAAGAAACTTCAGAATGCGGGAATTGTAGAAGGATATCGCGGAGTTCATGGCGGATATGCCCTGAAAAGAGATCCTGCGGATCTGACATTATATGATATATATAGTGCGATTGATTCTGACATGTCTATCATTGAGTGTCTGAATGGAAAATGTGAATGTACAAGAAACGGTCAGGACGGTGTGCCATGTTATGCTCATGATGAACTGAAAGAAATTCAGGGACAGCTGTGGGCGATGCTCCGGCGGAAATCCATGAAAGATCTTTTTGAAAAAGAGGAGCAGTAAACTGCCGTGACAGGTGAAAATAAGCGTATGATAAGATAATAAGAAGAGCGGGAAAGGAGTAGGAATGAAGCTTCTGGCCGGCTCTTTTTTCTTGTCAAAAAGATAACAACGTTTGTACATGATAATATACAAAAAACAGCGAAAGAAAATGGACATAACTGGGAATCTATGCTATAATAACCAATGGAATTTTAGGCCCTTGACAGCCTAAAAATATATTTTCAACAAACCTTTAAGGAGGAATAAACAAATGGCAAGAAAGATGAAAACCATGGATGGTAACCATGCAGCCGCTCATGCATCATATGCTTTTTCTGATGTAGCTGCTATTTACCCGATTACCCCTTCATCTGTAATGGCTGAGGCAACAGACGAGTGGGCAACTCAGGGAAGAAAGAACATCTTTGGACAGGAAGTACAGGTTACAGAGATGCAGTCTGAGGCTGGTGCAGCAGGTGCTGTTCACGGTTCTCTGGCAGCAGGTGCCCTGACTACAACCTACACAGCTTCCCAGGGTCTTCTGCTTATGATCCCGAACCTTTACAAGATTGCTGGTGAGCAGCTTCCGGGAGTTATCAACGTATCTGCCCGTGCACTTGCTTCCCACGCACTTTGTATTTTCGGTGACCATTCCGACGTTATGGCCTGTCGTCAGACTGGATGTGCAATGCTTTGTGAGTCTTCTGTACAGGAGGTTATGGACCTTACACCGGTTGCTCATCTTGCAGCAATCAAAGGAAAAGTTCCGTTCATCAACTTCTTCGACGGATTCCGTACATCTCATGAGATCCAGAAGATCGAGACATGGGACTATGAAGATCTGAAAGATATGGCAGATATGGACGCAATCGCAGAGTTCCGTAACCGTGCTCTGAACCCGAACCATCCATGTCAGAGAGGTTCCGCTCAGAACCCGGATATCTTCTTCCAGGCAAGAGAGGCATGTAATCCATATTATGACGCTCTTCCGGCAGTTGTTCAGGAGTACATGGACAAAGTTAACGAGAAGATCGGAACAGATTACAAACTGTTCAACTACTACGGAGCTGCTGACGCTGAGCACATCATCGTAGCTATGGGTTCCGTAAACGATACCATCGAGGAGACAATCGATTACCTTATGGCAGCTGGCAAGAAAGTCGGTGTTGTTAAAGTTCGTCTTTACAGACCATTCTGTGCACAGGCTCTTATCGATGCAATCCCGGATACAGTTAAGCAGATCTCTGTTCTTGACAGAACAAAAGAGCCAGGAGCACTTGGCGAGCCTCTGTATCTTGATGTTGTTGCAGCTCTTCGCGACAGCAAGTTCAGCGATGTTAAGATCTTTACAGGACGTTACGGACTTGGTTCCAAAGATACAACACCTGCACAGATCGTAGCAGTATATGAGAACACTGAGAAAGAGAAATTCACAATCGGTATCGTTGATGATGTTACAAACCTTTCTCTTGAGACAGGTGCACCACTTGTTACAACACCAGAGGGAACAACAAACTGCAAGTTCTGGGGACTTGGAGCTGATGGTACTGTAGGTGCTAACAAGAACTCCATCAAGATCATCGGTGACAACACAGACATGTACGCTCAGGCTTACTTCGATTATGACTCCAAGAAGTCCGGCGGTGTTACAATGTCTCACCTTCGTTTCGGTAAGAAACCGATCAAATCCACATACCTGATCCACAAAGCAAACTTCGTTGCATGTCATAATCCGTCCTATGTTAACAAATATAACATGGTACAGGAGCTTGTTGACGGAGGTACATTCCTTCTGAACTGTGCTTGGGATATGGAAGGACTTGAGAAACATCTTCCAGGACAGGTTAAAGCTTTCATCGCTAACCACAATATCAAATTCTACACCATCGACGGTGTTAAGATTGGTATTGAGACTGGCATGGGACCAACACGTATCAACACAATCCTTCAGTCCGCATTCTTCAAACTTACAGGAATCATTCCTGAGGAGCAGGCTATCGAGCTTATGAAAGCTGCTGCTAAAGCTACTTACGGACGTAAAGGTGATGACGTTGTTAAGAAGAACTGGGCAGCTATCGATGCCGGTGCTAAACAGGTCGTAGAGGTTCAGGTTCCGGAGAGCTGGAAGAACGCTGAGGACGAGGGACTCTTCATGTCTCACGCATCCCACGGTGCTCAGGAAGCTCAGGACTTCGTAAACAACATCCAGTGCAAGATCAATGCTCAGGAAGGTAACAGCCTCCCAGTATCTGCATTCAAGGATTATGTAGATGGTACAACACCATCCGGAACAGCTGCATATGAGAAACGTGGTATCGCAGTTAACGTTCCTGTATGGGTTCCGGACAACTGTATCCAGTGTAACCGCTGTGCATATGTCTGCCCGCATGCTGCAATCCGTCCGGTTGCCATGACAGCAGATGAGACAGCTAACGCTCCAGAGGGAATCAAGACACTTCCGCTTACAGGAATGAAAGAGTATACATTCACAATGACTGTATCCGCTCTTGACTGTACAGGATGTGGTTCCTGTGCAAATGTCTGCCCAGGAAAGAAAGGCAACAAAGCTCTTGAGATGGCTCCACTTGAAGCTAACGCAGGAGAGCAGAAATACTTCGATTACGGTGTAACACTTCCTCAGAAGGAAGACGTTATCGCTAAATATAAAGAGACAACTGTAAAAGGCAGCCAGTTCAAACAGCCGCTCCTCGAGTTCTCAGGCGCTTGTGCAGGTTGTGGTGAGACACCATACGCTAAGCTGATCACACAGCTCTTTGGTGACAGAATGTACATTGCAAATGCTACAGGATGCTCCTCTATCTGGGGTAACTCTTCACCATCTACACCATACACAACAAACGCTAAGGGACAGGGTCCTGCATGGTCCAACTCTCTGTTCGAGGATAACGCAGAGTTCGGTTATGGTATGCTTCTTGCACAGCGTGCAATCCGTGGCGGTCTGAAAGAGAAGATCGAAGACCTTGTAGCTAACGGAACAAACGAGGATGTTAAGGCAGCTGGTCAGGAATGGCTGGATACTTACGCTGTAGGCGCAACAAATGGCGCAGCTACAGAGAAACTCGTTGCAGCTCTTGAGGCTTGCGGATGTGACAAGGCTAATGAGATCCTTGCACAGAAAGACTTCCTCTCCAAGAAATCCCAGTGGATCTTCGGTGGTGATGGATGGGCTTACGATATCGGATTCGGTGGTGTTGACCACGTTCTCGCAAGCGGACGCGACATCAACGTTATGGTATTCGATACAGAGGTTTACTCCAACACAGGCGGACAGTCTTCCAAGTCTACACCGACAGGTGCGATCGCTCAGTTCGCAGCAGGCGGAAAAGAGACTAAGAAGAAAGATATGGCATCTATCGCAATGAGCTATGGCTATGTATACGTAGCACAGATCTCCATGGGTGCTGACTTCAACCAGACTGTAAAAGCAATTGCAGAGGCAGAGGCATATCCGGGACCATCCCTGATCATCGCTTATGCTCCATGTATCAACCATGGTATCAAGAAAGGTATGAGCAAAGCTCAGACAGAGGAAGAGCTGGCAGTTAAGTGCGGATACTGGCACAACTTCAGATTCAACCCGGCTGCTGAGAACAAGTTCAGCCTTGATTCCAAGACACCGGATATGGAGAACTATATGGACTTCCTGAACGGTGAGGTTCGTTACAACTCTCTGCAGCGTCAGAATCCTGAGAAAGCTGCTAGACTGTTCGCTAAGAACGAGTCTGAGGCTCAGGCTAGATATGAGTATCTGCAGAAACTTATCACTCTTTACGGAGCAGATAAGAAAGAAGACTAATTACTGATCAATAGTTACTGTTTATACAGTGTGCTTGCTGATTAAGCATTAGGTGACAGGCCTGCGGTGTTTAGCGCACCGCAGGCCTTTTTCATATACAGGAGAGACATATATGAGAAAATTTTTTTCGAAGGAGAAATCCGGGAAAGAGAAAAAAGCAGATTTTTATATTCTGTATACGATGGTTTTTGCGGCGATTTCGCTGGTTATTTATGGCTGCTTTTATTTTAATGGAAAAGCACTGGTCTGGAGTCATGATGGAGTTCCACAGCATATCAATGCTCTGGCCTATTATGGAAAATATCTGCGGAATGTGCTGAAAACACTGGTATTTGACCATAAGATATCGCTGCCTATGTGGGATATGCACATTGGTTATGGCTCTGATATCCTTACAACACTGCATTATTATGTGATCGGCGATCCGCTGACTTTGTTTTCCGTTTTTGTTCCCGAAAAAAATACGGAAATCTTATATGAGATCCTGATTTTTCTGCGGATTTATCTTGCGGGGATTACGTTCAGTATCTACTGTTTTTATCGAAAAAATCCAAAACAGGCGACATTTATCGGCTGCCTGGTTTATATATTTGCAGGGTGGACTATTTATGCGTCCATGAAACATCCTTATTTTTCCAATCCCATGATTTATCTGCCGCTTGTTCTTATGGGAATTGATAAGGTCTACAAAAAAGAAAAGCCATACCTTTTTATCTGGGCAACGGCTGTAGCGGCAATGTCAAATTTTTATTTCTTTTATATGATCAGTGTCTTTATGGTGTTATATGCGGCTTTCCGGTATTTCGGCATATTCCGGAAGCGTTCCGTAAAAGATGTATTTCAGTGGTTCCTGAAATTTGCCGGATTTTATCTGGTGGCACTTATGATTGCTGCACTGATCTTTTTGCCTGTGATCATGACTCTGTTTGGGACAGAGCGTTTTCAGGCACAGAATTATGTGCCATTTTTATATGATCGCATTTATTATGAAAAATATCTCGGCTGCCTGATCGGCGAGAATATGATCCAGTGGGGAGTGGCTGGATATTCTGCAGTTGCCATGGCAGGCGTGTTTGTAATTTTTTCCAAAAGAAAAAAATATACAGGACTGAAACTGGGATTTGTACTTTTGAATCTGTTTTTGCTGATTCCTTTTGCTGGTCATGTGCTCAATGGATTTTCCTATGTCTCCAACCGCTGGATCTGGGCATATGGAATGCTGATCGCCTATATTCTGGTGCAGGCATATCCGGAACTGTTTACTTTGCAGATGCAGGAAAAACGACGGATTTTTATTATGCTGCTGGTATATTGTGTTCTTGCGCTGGTTTCGAAATCTGCCCGCACGGAGCGGAACAGTATGGCTGTGATGCTGCTGGTACTGGCTGTATTTACAGTGCTTTCCTATGGGAACATTTTCATACAGGGAAAATATCTCTGTGGAATGCTGGTTGCGGTGCTGGTAACAAGCATTATTCTGAATGTATCTTATCAGTATTCCTATGAAAAAAATTATCTGTCAGAGTTTGAAGAAAAGAATCGGGCACTGGAAGAACTTCAGGATGGGCCGGATCGGACGATTCTGTCCCTGGATGGGTCTTCTTCCAGCAGGTATGATCAGTACAAAACGGGCTCTTACGTAAATACTGCCATGTATATGGGAACTAACAGTACTTCCTATTATTTCAGTGTGGCAAATGGAAATATCAGCCGGTTTTTTGACGAAATGTATCTGAATACGCCGTGGGATTATCATTACAGCAGTCTGGATGGAAGAACGATTTTGGATCGACTTGCTTCTGTGAAATATTTTGCTGTCAAAAGAAATGGATATGGATATATTCCTTACGGATATGACGAAGAGGCTGCTTCAACCAAAAAGTACAGAATTTATGAAGATGAGGATTCTCTGCCACTGGGCTATACGTACGATTCCTGGATTTCCAGAGAAAAATATGAAAAGCTTTCTGTGACCGAAAAACAGCAGGCATTGCTGCAGGGAGCAGTTGTGGAAAAAAGCAGCCTTCCGGAAACGCAGCTTTCCTTTGATGACAAGAAAGCAGATTTTACACTGGAAGCTGGTAAAGGATGTAAGATCAAAGATGGAAAAATTATTGTGACAAAGAAAAATGCAAAAATTTCTATCGGATATCGGGGAGAGCCCAAATCAGAAGTTTATCTGATTGCCAAAAATCTGGATTTTAGTGCTTATTCTCCCCGGGAACAGGTCAGCGATAAAAAATGGAATTCTCTTACGGAATACGAAAAGAACCAGATTCTTTACGAAGATGATAACTGGCGCTACTGGAAGGAAAGCAAAGAATCAGCAGTGGAGGTTTCACTGGGGTCTGTGGACAAGACAATTCGGATTTTTACCGATAAATATAACGGATACAGTGGCCGTCATAATTTTCTTCTGAATATGGGGTATAAAAATTACAGTGCGGGAACTATGACGCTGACATTTTCCATGCCAGGAGAATATACGTTTGATGATCTGTATCTGGTGTGTCAGCCTATGGAATCTGTTGAAAAACAGACAGAGAAGCTTGGAAAAGAAAGCCTTGAGAATGTGAGTATGGAAACAAATAAAATTATCGGTGATATTGAAGTATCTTCCGATAAATTTCTGGCATTTTCGATTCCTTACAGTGCGGGATTTCGTGCTTACGTAGACGGAAAAAAGGTTGATCTTATAAAAGCCAACAGTATGTATATGGGAATTGAATTAAAAAAGGGAAAACATGAGATTGTACTTACTTACTGTACTCCATATATTGTACCGGGATTGATACTGACAGCAACCGGGCTGCTTCTGTTTCTGCTGATTGCAGTGTCATATCGGAAGTCAAAGAAATCTGGAGAAAGGGGAAAACAGAAAAAATGAGCAGATTATCGGTGGTTTTGCCTGCGTATAACGAAGAACAGATTCTGGCAAAAACCTGCCGTACATTGAAAGAAATTTTGAGTTTTTCAGAAATAGAGTATGAACTGGTTTTTGTGGATGACGGATCCTCAGACAAAACCTGGAATGTGATCGAAAAAGTATCGAAAGAAGACAGAAATATTTCAGGAATACATTTTTCCAGAAATTTTGGAAAAGAGGCCGCAATTATTGCAGGACTTGCACAGGCTTCCGGGGATGCGGTGGCAGTGATGGACTGTGATCTTCAGCACCCGCCGGAAACGCTTGTAAAAATGTTTTTGTTGTGGAGACAGGGATTTGAAGTAATAGAAGGCGTCAAAAAAAGCCGGGGTAAAGAAAGCAGAATTCACGGAAAAAGTGCTGGATTTTTCTACAGAATCATGTCCGGAGCTACAGGTTTTGATATGAAAAATGCGTCGGATTTTAAACTGCTGGATAGAAAAGCAGTAGAGAGTGTTCTTTCCATGCCAGAGAGAAATATGTTTTTCCGGGCGGCATCGTCCTGGGTTGGATTTAAAAGTACTTCCGTACCTTTTGAAGTTCAGGAAAGAGAAGCCGGGGAGACGAAATGGTCTACAAGAGCGTTAATTGGATATGCATTCCGAAATATTGTGTCATTTACTACGATTCCGTTGCAGTTTGTAACTGCGGGAGCAGGTGCCTGTTTTCTGTGTTCGCTGATTCTTCTTATATATTCTCTGATACGGTATTTTACCGGACATGCAGTAGAAGGGTATACGACCCTTTTGATTGTCACATTGTTTATTGGCAGTGCAATTATGCTGAGCCTTGGAATTATCGGATATTATATTGCCAGAATTTACGAAGAGGTAAAGCATCGGCCGAGATATATCGTATCAAAAATTATACATGGAGGAATGATAAGTGAAGAAACTGATTTTAAAGATGTATGAAAATGATGTCATTCGTTATATTTTCTGGGGCGGCTGTACAACACTTGTAAATCTGGTAAGTTTTTATCTTATGAGAATTGCAGGGCTTCCTCTGATGGCTGCCAACATCATATCAATTATACTGGCAATCCTGTTTGCGTATGTTGTAAATTCCAGATTTGTATTTCACGATTCGTGTGAGACACTGAAAGATCACATACAGCCATTTGTAAAATTTATAAGTGCACGTCTGGTGACGATGGTTATTGAAGTTGGCGGTGTGTGGCTTCTGGCTGTTGTAATGGGATTTCATGACATGGTTGCAAAATTCTGCACCCAGTTTCTTGTGCTGGTGCTGAATTATATATTTAGTAAATTTTTAATTTTTACTACAGGTAAAAAGACGGGAGGTAGCAAATGATGACTTTGAAAGAGGCAGTAAAAAAGATCCGTCCGCTGGATGAAAAAGCCATGGAGGGTGCAAAAAAAAGATGGGACAGTATTGCAAAGCCACTGCATTCCTTGGGTGAACTTGAAAATATGTTGACACAGATTGCCGGTATCACAGGTACTCCGGATGTCCGTGTGGAGAAAAAAGCAGTGGTTGCCATGTGTGCGGATAATGGGGTTGTGGAGGAAGGCGTGACACAGACCGGGCAGGAAGTTACCACAATTGTGGCCGAGAATTTTCTGGCAGGAACCACAACCTGCTGTGTAATGTGCCGTCAGTGCGGAGCGGAGCTGTTTCCTGTGGATGTTGGAATGGTAACGGACACAAAAGTACGTACAGATCATAAGGTTGCTTACGGAACCAAAAATATGACAAAAGAGCCGGCAATGACAAGAGAACAGGCAATTCAGGGAATTGAAGCGGGAATTGCCATGGCTGAGGAACTGAAGGGAAAAGGATACCAGGTTCTTGCCACCGGTGAAATGGGAATCGGAAATACCACTACCAGCAGTGCAGTTGCGGCAGTGCTTCTGGGAAAACCGGTAGAAGATATGACAGGAAGAGGAGCCGGACTTTCCGGTGAGGGGCTTGTACGAAAAATTAATGCGATCAAAAAAGCGATTGCATTAAACAGTCCGGATCGTTCGGATGCCATTGACGTCCTGGCAAAGGTAGGAGGACTGGATATTGCAGGAATGGCCGGTGTGTTTATCGGTGGAGCGGCACTTGGTATGCCGGTTGTGATGGATGGATTTATTTCCTGTGTGTCTGCGCTGATCGCAGTAAAGATCTGCCCGCAGGTACAGGATTATATTATTGCGTCTCACGTTTCCAAAGAACCGGCGGCACATCTGATCCTGAAAGAGCTGGATAAAGAAGCGATCATCCATGCGGGAATGTGCCTTGGAGAGGGTACCGGAGCAGTTGCATTATTTCCGCTGATGGATCTTTCCTGTGCAGTATACAATTCCATGAGTACTTTTGGAGATATCAATGTAGAACAGTATGAGGAGCTGAAATAAGATGCTGGTTGTTGTAACAGGAGGAAGCGGAAGCGGAAAATCTGCTTTTGCGGAGGACAGGGTTCTTTCTTTTGGAGAGGCGAGAAGGATCTATATTGCCACCATGCAAGCTTTTGATGAGGAAAGTCACCGCCGCATTCGAAGACATCGTCGGATGCGGGCAGGAAAAGGTTTTGAGACCATTGAGAGATACACAGAGCTGGATGAGCTGATACTTCCAAAAAACTGTGTCGTGCTTCTGGAATGTATGTCCAATTTGGTGGCAAATGAAATGTTCCGGGAAGATGGATTCCATCCGGAGGTTTCCGAAAAGATCACAGAAGGAGTAAGAAACCTTCTTTCACAGGCAGAACACGTGGTGATCGTTACCAACGAAATTTTTTCCGATGGAATTCTCTATGAAGGAGAATCCGAAAAGTATAAGGAACAGCTGGGAAAGATCAACTGCAATCTGGCTGAAATGGCGGATGCTGTTGTAGAAGTGGTATACGGAATCCCGGTCTGGCATAAAGGTGGTGAGAAAGCATGAAAAGTGTATGGAACAGTTTTAAAGCGGCATTTGCCATGTTTTCAAAGATTCCCACACCTATGGTAGACTGGAATAAAGAAAACATGAAGTACATGATGTGTTTCTTTCCTTTTGTAGGAACAGCCATCGGTATTCTGACCTGGCTTGTTGGATATGTGCTGGGAAGCCATGTACAGATGGAGCCGTTTTTTCTTGCAGTGATCCTTACCGTGATCCCGGTTTTTGTCACAGGCGGGATCCATGTGGACGGACTTCTGGATACTTCAGATGCGTTAAGTTCCTGGCAGGAGCGTACAAGAAGACTGGAGATTCTGAAAGATTCTCATGCAGGGGCATTTGCCATTATCACAGCCTGCGTTTATTTTATTCTGTGGCTGGGTGCTTGGAGACAGTTGCTTGGTGATCACGATGGAATCTGTATCATGAGCATTGGATTTATGATGTCCAGATGTCTTTCCGGAATTGGTGTGATCATATTTCCAAAAGCAAGGACAGATGGAACCGTAGCAGAATTTTCCAGAAATGCATCAGAGATTGTGGCACGAAATGTTCTGGTCATGATGTTTGCGGCACTGGCAGTACTGATGATATGGATCAATCCAGTAAGAGGTGTACTTGCAGCAGGAACAGCACTGCTGGTATTCTGGTGGTATCATCATATGGCCATGAAATATTTTGGAGGAACGACCGGAGATCTTTCAGGCTTTTTCCTCTGTATCTGTGAAGTTGTGATGGCTCTGGTGCTGGGCGTAACTGGTATAGTTGTTCTGTGAAATGAAAATGGAATGAGGTAAAAGGATATGGAAATGATAATCGGCGGTGCCTATCAGGGGAAAAGCAGTTATGCAAAAAAACAGTTTCCCGATGTGAAATGGAAATGTGGTGCAGAGCTTACAGAGGAGGAACTTCTGGAAGCAGAAGGAGTTCTCGGTTTTCACCAGTACATAAGAAAGTGCCTGAAAGCAGGTGCGAATCTGTCAGGCCTTACGGAAAAACTTGCGGAGAAAAATCCGGGTGTGGTTCTGGTCAGTGAGGAAGTAGGATACGGAATCGTTCCGGCTGATGCTTTTGAACGGCAGTATCGGGAGGCTGTAGGCCGTGTTTGTACGGAACTTGCGGGAAAAAGCAGCAAGGTTACAAGAGTTGTATGTGGAATCGGGATGGTGCTGAAAAATGATTAAATTATATCTGATACGTCATGGCCAGACTCCGGGAAACAAACTTTCACGTTATATCGGTACCACGGATGAGCCGCTGAGTGATGAAGGCCGGGAATTTCTGAAAAAAATTTCCTATCCCATGCCGGAGGAGCTGTTTGTAAGTCCGCTTCTCCGCTGTGTGGAAACAGCAGAAATCCTTTTTCCGGGAAAACAGCTTCACATTATAGAAGAGCTTTCGGAATGTGATTTTGGAGAGTTTGAGAATAAAAATTACAAAGAGCTTGCCGGAAATGAAAATTATCAGAAATGGATAGACAGCAATGGAACAATGCCGTTTCCGGGCGGAGAGAGCAGAGAAGGCTTTAAATATCGCAGCCTTACAGGATTTCAGAAAGCTGTGACACAGTGTATCCGAAAAAATGTGGATACAGCGGCGCTGGTGATTCATGGCGGAACCATTATGAATATTATGGAAGAATATGCAGACAGACACAGACCGTTTTATGAATGGCATGTAAAAAACGGCGGCGGTTATCTGGTTGAACTGGACCCGGATCTCTGGCAAAAAGAACGCAGAGAGTTTACAGTCTGTGAAGCATATATGGAGGGTTAAAAAATGAATGGACGGATAATCAGCTGGACACGCAGTGATCTGAAATGGCGTGCAAAACAGGCTTTCCGAAAAAATTACTGGTCCGCAGTTCTGGTCAGTCTGGTGCTTGCTATCGTGCTGGCATCCGGCGGAAAAGGCGCAGCTCAAAGTGGTGCCGGCAATGTGATGAATTCAGATTACAGTTATCAGGTCAATACCTATCATTCCGATGGCTTCAGTTCCTATGCAGGCCATATGTTTGGCGGATCGTATTCTCCGTGGGCACTGATTTTTGCACTGGTAGGAGCCGGAGTAGTTGTTGCGGCGGCACTGGTCGGGATATTACTTAAAATTTTTGTGTGCAATGTATTTGAAGTAGGAGGGCGCAGTTTTTATATTGAAAATCTGTATGCAGTTCCAGGTGTCGGCAAACTGCTCAGCGCATTTCGTTCCGGATATTATGGAAATGTAGTAAAGACCATGTTTTTCAGGGATCTGTTTACATTTCTCTGGACCTTACTGTTTATTATCCCGGGAATCATAAAGTCTTATGAATATAAGATGGTTCCGTATCTTCTTGCAGAATATCCGGATATGGACAGAAAAGAAGTTTTTGCAAGAAGCCGTGATATGATGTATGGACAGAAGTGGAATACGTTTGTTCTGGATCTTTCCTTCATTCCGTGGAATATCCTTTCTACGATCACATTTGGACTGGTAGGTCTGTTCTATGTATCTCCATATCAGGATGCAACCTATGCGGAACTTTACGATACTCTGGCAGCAGGAATGCCGGGAAATAACGGACAGCAGGTGTATGAAAATGGAAACTTCTATTATGACTGATAAAATGATCCTTGTACGTGGCGGCGGGGATCTTGCCACCGGTGTGATCCATAAACTCCACCAGAGCGGCTATCACATTCTGATTCTGGAATGTGACCGGCCAAGCGCTATCCGTCGTCATGTGGCTTTCTGTGAAGCTGTTTATGACGGAACTTCGGAAGTGGAAGGCGTTGTGTGCAGACGGATCCCGGAAACGGAAATTCCGGCACAGTGTAGAAGGTGCTGGGAAAAAGGAGAAATTCCTCTTCTGACAGATACGGAGGGAAAACATATCCGGGAACTTTCACCGGCAGCAGTAATCGATGCGATCCTTGCAAAAAAAAATCTTGGGACAAACAGAGATATGGCACCAGTGACCGTAGGTCTTGGGCCTGGATTTACTGCAGGGGAAGATGTGGATTATGTGATCGAAACCATGAGAGGCCATAATCTGGGAAGGATCATAAAAGAAGGCAGTGCACTTCCAAACACAGGTGTGCCTGGTCTAATCGCAGGAATCGGAAAAGAAAGAGTGATCCATTCACCGGCGGCAGGTGAAATGAAAAATATCAGCAGGATCGCAGATATCGTAGAAAAAGACCAGATCATTGCCATGGTCGGGGATGTTCCTGTAAAAGCAACGATATCCGGAGTGATCCGGGGACTGATCCGTGACGGCTATCCTGTTTTTAAAGGGATGAAAATTGCAGATATTGATCCGAGAGCGGAACAGAAGAAAAACTGTTTTACGATTTCGGATAAGGCAAGATGCATTGCCGGAGGTGTACTGGAAGTACTGCTATCCTGTGGGATACTCCCGGATACCACAACAGAAAAAAATTAAAAACAGGTGGGGTATGTCATGAACAGAAAAGAAAAAGAATCCCTGACAGCTGCCTTTACAGGCGGCGGAGGAAAAACCAGCCTGATCTTTTATCTGGCGGAAAAATTTTCCAGCCAGGGGAGACGTGTGATCGTGACAACAACCACCCACATGGCATGGGAACCAAAGCGTCCTTTTGCAGATGCAGAGGATACAGAGGAACTCTGCCGGCTTATAGAACAATATGGATATGTGATCGCGGCGAAACATAAAGCCGGACAGCCGAAGATTTCCGGCCCTGAACCGGAAACTCTGAAAAGGTTGTCCGGTTTTTGTGATCTTCTTCTTGTAGAAGCAGATGGAGCGAAGAGACTACCTTTGAAGGTTCCTGCTGTGCATGAACCGGTAATTCCAGAATTTGCGGATATTGTAGTGGGTGTGACAGGGCTGGACTGTATTGGAAAAAAGATCTGTGATACGGCGCATCGCCCGGATGATGTAGCAGAATTTTTGCAGAAAAAGACAGATGAGCCGGTGATGTGGGAAGATGTTGTAAAGATTGCGGCAGCAGAAGATGGATTGCGTAAAAATGTAGGTGAAAAGAGTTTTCTGGTATATTTTAACAAGGCTGATGTGCTGGAATCTTCAGATGTGGCTGAAAATATCATTAAAAAGTGTCAGGAAGCCGGCATAGAAGCAGTGTGTGGAAGTCTGAAAGAGACGATGCGACCGACAGGAAATATGCCGGAAGTTTCATGAAATAAGGAGGAGATGAGAGATGAAGCTGGGACTGATCATGCTGGCAGCAGGAAACAGCAGACGGTTTGGGAGTAATAAGCTTTTGTATACCATTGAAGGAGAACCAATGTACCGACATATTCTTTCGGAACTTATGAAGGTGCGGGAAGTGCTGAAAGAACAGGGACATAGCTGTGAGATTACAGTGGTAACGCAGTATGAAGAGATAGCGGCAGAAGCGGAAAAATGTGGTGCACAGGTGCTTTATAATCTACATCCGGATGAGGGGATATCTTCTTCTCTGAAAATCGGACTCAGGAGAAATCGCGAGATGGATGCCTGCCTGTTTACGGTGTCTGATCAGCCGTGGCTTCGAGGAGAGACGATCCTTGCTCTGGTTGGGGTATTTTTGAGAG
Organism: Blautia luti; assembly: GCF_013304735.1. Taxonomy (GTDB): domain Bacteria; phylum Bacillota; class Clostridia; order Lachnospirales; family Lachnospiraceae; genus Blautia_A. The sequence continues at coordinate 213,093 of NZ_JAAITI010000002.1, read as the reverse complement.
AGGGGAAAGGGATTGCATGTGTGGAGTATGGTGGGAAGCTTGGGAATCCTTGTGTATTTTCAGAGAGGTATTATGGGGAATTGATGGGACTTGAGGGAGATGTTGGTGGGAAGAGAGTGGTTGTGCGGAATCGGGGGGATGTGGCGGTAATGAGGGTGGTGGATGGGATGGAAGTGATGGATGTAGATGTGATGGCGGACGGACGCCGGTGAGGTACCGTCTGGCGTGCGGCACCTGGAAATTTAGTGGTGGTAGCGAGGGGCTTTAGGTTATAACTTACGCTTTGATATACTAACTACAACAAGTAAGTAGACGGCTAGACTTATTACCGGAAAAAAGAAAGCCAGCAGGGAACCGCCCTGGCGTATCGGGATGTTCTGCAGGAGTCCTGCTGATTCTTAGGTGGTGTGGTTTCTGCGTTATTCCCAAAAGGTCTGCTGTCTGAGCGTCTGGACGCGAGTTCAGAACTTTTGGGAATGGTTTTAGCAGAAGCCGCAGCGCCTTAGAATTCAGCGGACGACGAAGCCTTTCCCGATACGCCAGGGCGGTTCCCTGCGTACGTCTATCATACTTTTATTTATTATTACTTACATAAAATGATTCCTAGCCGCCTCTTCCTCAGCCAACCGAACCGTCTCCTCAGAAGGATTGGAAATCACTGCAGAAGCCACAATCTCACAGGGAGGATTCCCCTTCACACTGTCTACAGCAGCAGTCACAGCAGAAACATCACCAGTCAGAAAAACAGTAGCGTGGCCACCACACTTCGTCTGCCATGTAAGAAAAGAAACATCAGAAGTCTTCAACATCTGATCGATCACAAGAATCGCATTGCTGCTGCCGACAACCTCAACTAAACCAAAAGCACCATAATTCATAAATCAGTCTCCCCCTTTACTTGTTGATCGTCATTTTCAGCGCAATCTCTGTATCCTCAGAAGGAGAAGCGATCACAGTATGAGAAACGACCTTACCAAGAGGCTTAGCTGCTTCCAGCGCAACCTCCATAGCTGCATTCACATCAGAGACAGAACCACGCATCTTTACGCAGGCACCGCTTTTCAGACGGTTACGTTCAACACTCTGAATCTTAACATTAGCTGCCTTGGAAGCAGCATCAAGGGCAACGAAACAGGCAACCAGGTTATCCAGCTCAAAGACACCTACGGCCATGCCGCTGTAATTATTATCCATAAAAATACCTCCGTTCGGGGTTGATTCTCCGTGGTGTGGTTTTTTGACCGATTGTACGTGGAATCATTTCCGTTTTTATGGTTTTATTATAAACGATTCCGTCACAAATAACAAGAAATAAATAAAAGAATCTGTCATAAGAAAACATTATGTCGGCAAAAAACGACAGGATATTTACATTGATTTTTATCTATAGTATAGTAAAAATATTAAAAATTACTGAGAAGGTGTAAAAATGCAAACGCATCAAACGGATTTTTCGAAAGGAAATGTATATCGCAATATCATGGAAGTGGCGGTACCGATGATCATCGCGCAGATACTGAATCTCCTATATAATATTGTAGATCGGATCTATATCGGAAGGATCCCGGAGATCGGGGCGACCGCACTGACTGGCGTGGGACTGTGTTTTCCCATCATAACACTGATCACAGCATTTACCTATCTGTTCGGAAATGGCGGTTCTCCACTTTGTTCCATGGAACGGGGAAGAGGCAATGAAAAAGAAGCAGAAATGCTGATGGGAAATACGTTTGTGATGCTGATTGGTACAGGCATGGCCCTTACCGTGATCGGGCTTGTTTTTTACAGGCCGATCCTTTATGCGTTCGGAGCCAGTGATGTTACGTTTCCCTATGCTGCCAGTTACATAAAGATCTATCTTTTGGGAACACTGTTTGTAATGATCACACTGGGAATGAATCCTTTTATCAACAGCCAGGGATTTGGAAATACAGGAATGTTTACGATTCTGATCGGAGCAGTATTAAATATCGTTCTGGACCCGTTATTTATCTTTGGATTACATATGGGAGTCCGAGGTGCGGCAGTGGCTACGATCATTTCACAGTTTTGTTCAGCTGTATGGGTATTAAGATTCCTCTGTGGGAAAAAGGCGGTTTTAAATCTCAAAAAAAGTGCCATGAAGATTTCCTGGAAAAGAGTGGCTGATATTGTAAGCCTTGGTATGTCCGGATTTTTTATGGCTTTTACCAACAGTCTTGTGCAGGTGGTCTGTAATGCAACACTTCAGACCTGGGGTGGAGATATCTATGTAGGTGTTATGACAGTCTTAAACTCTGTCAGGGACATTTTTACTATGCCAGTTCATGGACTGACCACGGGAGCGTCTCCGGTTATGAGTTTTAACTACGGGGAAAAGGCGTACGACAGGATCAAAAAGGCCATTAAATTTATCACAGTAGTCTGTATTGTTTATACAATGGCAGGCTGGGGAATCCTGAAAGTGATGCCGGAATTTTTTATCCGTATATTTAACAGCGATCCGGAACTTCTTGAAAAGGGTGTTCCGGCACTGCATATCTATTTTTTCGGATTCTGCTTTATGGCACTTCAGTTTACGGGACAGAGTGTATTTGTAGCACTTGGAAAAGCAAAAAAAGCGACCTTTTTCTCACTGTTTCGAAAAGCGATCATCGTCGTTCCCCTGACGATCCTGCTTCCCTATATGAGAGGACTGGGAACAGACGGTGTATTCTGGGCAGAACCGATTTCCAATCTGGTAGGCGGCTGTGCATGCTTTTTTACCATGCTGGCAACGGTTTTGCCGGAACTGAATGGAAAGCCGGGAACCGGGGAAAAACAAACTAACAGGCAGAAGATATAAAATAACAAAAAGGAGAACAGTTTATGTGTACAGCAGCAACTTATAAGACAAAAGACTTTTACTTCGGAAGAACACTGGATTACGAATTCTCTTATGGAGATGAGATCACCATCACACCGAGAAATTATACATTTGAGTTCCGGCATATGGAGAAACTTTCCAGCCATTATGCGATCATAGGCATGGCTCACGTAGCAGGAGATTATCCACTTTATTATGATGCTGTCAATGAAAAAGGCCTTGGAATGGCAGGCCTTAATTTTGTTGGAAACGCTGTATATAATGTGGTGGAAAATGGAAAAGAAAATGTGGCACAGTTTGAATTCATTCCTTGGATCCTTGGTAAATGTGCCACTGTGCAGGAGGCAAAAGATCTCCTGAAAAAGATCAATCTTGTAAAAACTCCCTTCAGTGAAATGCTTCCCTGTGCACAGCTTCACTGGATCATAGCGGATAAAGAAGAATCGATCACAGTGGAATCTATGGCGGACGGTCTTCACGTCTGGGATAATCCGGCAGGAGTCCTTACCAATAATCCGCCTTTTGACCAGCAGATGTTTATGCTGAATAATTATATGCATCTTTCTCCCAGACAGCCGGAAAATCATTTTTCTGAATCGCTGGGATTAAAAACCTACAGCCGTGGTATGGGAGCGCTGGGACTTCCGGGAGATCTTTCTTCTGCATCCAGGTTTGCAAGAGTAGCGTTTGTGAAAGACCATTCTTTTTCCGGAGATTCCGAGGAAGAAAGCGTCAGCCAGTTCTTTCATATCCTGGGGTCTGTTGACCAGCAGAGAGGATGCTGTGAGGTAGAACCAGGAAAATATGAGATTACTCTTTATACCTCCTGCTGTAACTGTGATAAAGGAATTTATTATTATACAACTTACGAAAATCATCAGATTTCTGCAGTTGATATGCACCATGAAGATCTGGATGGGACTGTGCCTGTGAGATATCCGGTTCTTCAGGGCGAAAAAATCTGTATGCAGAATTAAAATTGCAGAGTTTTTTTGTATGTGCTAGAATAAGCAGGATGATTTTATGACTGTCCGGGGAAAGCGGGCAGGAACGAGAGGAGAAGCACAATGGCTTTATTTCAGGCATTTCGGGCAGTGAGACCCGCTGAGGGAAAAGCAGAGAAAGTGGCAGCACTTCCCTATGACGTAGTAAGCAGAGAGGAAGCGCGTGAAATTGGAGAAAAAAATCCCTATTCTTTCCTCCATGTAGACAGAGCGGAAATGGATCTGGATCCGGAGACTGATCTTTATGATGCAGAAGTCTATCAGAAAGCAAAGGAAAATCTGGATCGTTTTCAGGCAGAGGGAACGCTGATACAGGATGAAAAACCGAATTATTATCTGTATGAACTGATCCGGAAAGGAAAATCCCAGACAGGAATTGTAGGTGTCAGCTCCATTGACGACTATATGAATGGCGTGATTAAGAAGCATGAGCTGACAAGAGAAGACAAAGAGCAGGACAGAATCCATCACGTGGATATCTGCGATGCCAATACAGGCCCGATCTTTCTTGCCTGCAGATATCCGGAAGAACTTCTTGTACTGATGGAAAACTGGAAAAACAGTCATGAACCGGTATATGATTTTACTTCAGAAGATGAAATTACACATCGGGTATGGATCGTGGATGAGGAGGAGAAAATTCAGAAAATCCACAGCCTTTTTGGCGGAATTTCTTCCATCTATATTGCAGACGGCCATCACAGAGCAGCGTCTGCCGTAAAAGTAGGACAGAAACGAAGAAAAGAACATCCCGATTATACAGGAAAAGAAGAGTTTAACTTTTTCCTGTCTGTGGTATTTCCCTGTGATCAGCTGACGATCCTTCCATATCACAGAATTGTAAAAGATCTTAAAGGTATGGAACCGAAAGCTTTCATCGGAAGTATGAAGTTTAATTTTGAACTGATGGCAATGCCGGGATTTCCATGCAAACCGGTAGAAAAGCATTGCTTTGGTCTTTATGTGGATGGGGAATGGTTTCATCTGAAAGCATATCCGGATATTTATGCCAAGAAAGACAGCGTAGGACAGTTGGATGTATCCATTCTTCAGGATAAGGTTCTGGGACCGGTACTTGGGATTGAAGATCCGCGTACAGATGAGAGAATCTGTTTTATGGGAGGAAATCACAAACTGAAAGATCTGGCTGCGGCTGCAGATGAAACGGGTGGCGCCGCTTTTGCTATGTATCCGACTTCGATGGAAGAACTGATGGCGATTGCAGATGAGGGAAAACTGATGCCGCCTAAGAGCACATGGTTTGAGCCGAAGCTTCGAAGTGGTCTTTTTATCCATAAACTTTCAGACTGACAACCGGTTTTTATAGAATTTTAATAAAATGGTCAGGAAAATCTTAGGAAATTACTACAGATTGCTCACATTTATTTTATAAGATATAAACCATGGTGAGCAAATGAGAAAGAGGGGTTTTCATGACAAACGAACAGTATTACGATTGTATCCAGCCATATCAGAATGCATGCCAGATCATGCGGGCCAAGCTGGAGGTGCTGAACGGAAGTCTGTACCAGAAGTCTTCCATATCTCCGATCCATAATATCCAGGAACGGATCAAAGCCAAAAAAAGCATCGAAAAGAAGCTTGAGAAGCTGGGACATTCGGACAGTGTGCAGAATGCCAAGGATTATCTCCGGGATATAGCCGGAATCCGTGTGATCTGCTATTTTATAGATGATATTTATAACCTTGTAAATGCGCTTAAGAGACAGAGTGAACTGATTTTTATCCGTGAGAAGGATTACATACAGAATCCGAAACCTAACGGGTACAGAAGTTATCATGTGATCATTGCCGTACCTGTCTATTATCTGGATACGATGGAATATTTTCCGGTGGAGATACAGCTGCGTACCATGACCATGGATCTGTGGGCAAGTATGGAGCACCGTGTCTGCTACAAGAAACTTCCGGAACACAGAGAAGAGCTGGCTGAGGCATTTTGTCAGTATGCAGATATCCTGGGAAAGATCGAAGAACAGTTTGAAGCGTATAATGAGACTGGAATGCTGGAGGAGATCACACCTTCTGAGGTTGTGGATGCTCCGGCAGAGGGATAGAAATGGAAATTGAAGAAGAATTTATCTCTGGATTCTGCCGCACTATGAATGGCGGAGAGACGGTATGCTGTGAGTATACACAGCGGGAAGACGGAAGCAGAGAGCTGACTTTTATGGACTGTGCACATGAACGATGTGTGAATACAGGGGCCTGCGAAATTTTCAGACAGGCACATGAACTGGAGCAGAAATAAATTTCAGGGAGGAAAGAAATATGAAACATACAGTAAATGCCATGGGCAAACAGTGCCCGATTCCTGTAGTAATGACCAAGAAGATCCTGGATAAAGCAGAACAGGGAGATGAGATCCAGGTTCTTGTGGATAATGAGACTGCAGTAAACAACTTAAGCAGACTTGCCGGAAGTACCGGATGCAGTTTTGTTTCCAGAAAGACGGATGGCGGTTATGAAATCCGTATGGTAGTGAAATCCGATGTACAGGCCAGAACTGCCGCAGAACCGGAAATTGTCTGCACACCTGTTGCACCACAGGGAGATTATACCGTGGCCATTACTTCCGATAAGATGGGAGACGGAGATCCGGAGCTTGGAGCAATCCTTATCAAAGGCTTTGTGTATGCTCTGACACAGCTTGAGACACCGCCGTCTGTAATGCTCTTTTACAATGGAGGAGCGAAGCTTACTGCTTCGGATTCCCCATGCATTGAAGATCTGAAAACTTTGCAGGAGCAGGGCTGTGAGATTCTGACCTGTGGAACCTGTGTGAACTTCTACGGGCTGAAAGAGCCGGCAGTGGGCACCGTGACAAACATGTATGACATTGCGGAGAAACTTACGAAAGCCGGTAAAGTAATCCGCCCATAAAATAGAATATGGAAATGCCGCAGATTTTTCGAAGTCTGCGGCATTTTTGAAATTTTTATAATTTAATATCAATATTCTGTTCTTCAATATTATGACGTTTTGCATAGCCGGTAAGCATCAACGTCAGGGCACCGTCTCCTGTTACATTACATGCAGTTCCAAAGCTGTCCTGCAATGCAAAAATAGTAAGCATCAGAGCAGTACCGGAACTGTCAAATTTCAATACGCCGGTAATGATACCAAGGGAAGCCATAACTGTTCCACCGGGAACGCCCGGAGCACCGATAGCGAATACTCCAAGGAGCAGGCAGAACAGAACCATAGTACCTGGCGTTGGAACAGAACCGTACAGGATCTTGGAAACAGCCATGCAGAAGAAAACTTCTGTAAGAACGGAACCGCAGAGATGGATATTTGCAAACAACGGGATTCCGAAATTTACCAGATCTTTACGAAGAGGTTTTGCCCTGGATGCACACTGAAGGGCTACTGCCAGTGTTGCGGCAGAAGACATGGTTCCTACAGCAGTCAGGTAAGCTGGTGCATAGTGTCGTACAACTTCCAGAGGATTTTCACCGGAGTAGATTCCGGCCAGGATGTACAGAAGCGCCATCCAGATGAAATGTCCGGCAAGAACCAGCACGATGATCTCCAGGAAAACAGGCAGCTGTCTGGTAATCGTACCTTCATAGGCAAGTCCGCAGAAAGTAGAACCGATGAACAGCGGAAGAATCGGAATGATGATCCTTGACACCAGAGCCAGAACGATTTTCTGGAACTCATCCAGAAGACCGGTGACCAGTTTCGCTTTTGTCCAGGTGGCAGCCAGGCCGATCATAACAGAAAAAACAAGAGCACTCATAACCGACATGATCTGCGGGATCTCCAACTCAAAAATTACTTCCGGCAGCTGTTTCAGTCCTGCAGTATAAGAATGAATGGACAGATGCGGAATAATCAAAAATCCGGACGCTGTAGAAAAAAGTGCCGCACCGATGGAAGAACCGTAGGCAAGGATCACAGCAACACCCAGCATTACGGAAGCATTTTTTCCAAGCTTGGTAATGGAGGGGGCAATAAAACCAAGAACGATCAGCGGAACGCAGAAGGTGATGATCTGGCCCAGAATGTACTTGACTGTGACAACAATATTGAGAACTGCCATGGAAATTCCGTTTGTGCTGTACCGGTTCAGAACAAGCCCGGCTAGGATACCCAGGATTACAGCAACAAGGAGTTTAAAAGGCAGACTTTTGAAAAAAGATCCTTTTTTCATTGGAAAACCTCCTCTGATAGTATAAAATAAAGCCAAAACCAATTATAAGATTTTTTTATAAAAAGCACAAGGAGATTTGACATGATTTATCTGGATAACGCTTCTACAAGTTTTCACAAACCGGACTGTGTGGCCAGGGCTGTGGTGGAAGCCATGCAGCAGGCAGGAAACAGTGGAAGAGGAAGCAGTGGAGAAGCTATGGAAGCTTCACGGATTATTTTTGATACAAGATGCAAAATTGCACAGTTATTTGATGTGGAAGGACCGGAATGTGTGGCATTTACCGCAAATGCCACAGAGGCGTTAAACACTGCACTGTTTGGAACTCTGCATCCGGAAAGAGAAAAAGTCCATGCGATCTGTACGGAAATGGACCATAACAGTGTGCTCCGGCCTCTTTACGCGTTGGAGAAAAGAGGTATGGATCTGACCATTCTTCCGGTAGATGGAAAAGGCAGGATTTCTGTAAATGATCTGGAAGCGGCAATCCGCCCGGAGACGAAAGCAATTGTATGTACGCATGCATCGAATCTTACCGGAAACTGTAATGATATCCGTTCCATAGGAGCGATTGCCAGGAAACAGAGAATTCTTTTTATTGTTGATGCTGCACAGACAGCAGGAGTTTTTCCTGTTTCCATGAAAATAGATCAGATTGATATTTTATGTTTTTCCGGACATAAAGGACTGATGGGGCCACAGGGAACGGGGGCCATCTGTGTGCGGCCAGGTGTTTTGGTGGAACCTCTGAAAGTGGGAGGAAGTGGAATTTTAACCTTTCAGAAAGAGCATCCGTCTGACATGCCGGAATCACTGGAAGCCGGCACCCTGAACAGCCACGGAATTGCAGGACTGAGGGCTTCTCTTGAATGGATACAGGAAACCGGAATCCACACAATCCGAAAAAGAGAACAGATGCTGATGTGGCGCTTTTATGACCAGGTAAAAAAAATTCCCGGAGTCGCCGTGTATGGGGATTTTTCCCAGGAAGACCGATCTCCGGTAGTAAGCTTGAATCTTGAAGGAGAAGGTTCCGCGGAAGTTGGGATGATTCTGGGAGAGGATTACGGAATCAGTGTACGTTCCGGCGGACACTGTGCGCCGCTTATGCATAAAGCCCTGGGTACAGAAAAAACAGGGGCTGTGAGGTTCAGTTTTTCCTATTTTAATACAGAGGAAGAAATTGACGCGGCAGCTGCGGCACTTGGAGAACTGGCAGCAGGGATCGAAGACTGAAAAGAAAGGACAGAATGTATGTACCAGAAAATATACGATGTGGTAGAAAAAAGAGGACGTGTAAAGACAGGAATTTTCCTGAACGGCGAGGAAACGGGGCTTAAGTATCTGGTAGAGGAGGACTGCTTTTTTTATCCCGATGGAAAAAAGGCGAAAGAAACAGCCGGAGAATTACTGAAAAAAACAGTGGCAGACGCGGTGGAGACCGGCGTTGTGAAAGTGGGGAATCAGGAAATTTTCGTGGAAACCTATGAGAAGAATCCAAGACTGGTTATTCTTGGCGGAGGACATGTATCTATTCCGGTAGCGGAGATCGGAAAGCTTCTGGGATTTCATATAACGGTGATGGACGACCGTGAGGATTTTGTAACGAAAGAACGTTTTCCGCAGGCAGACGAGAGGATTACCGGCGATTTTGAAACTTTACCGGAGAAAATTCCTCCTTACGAAAATGCCTGGTATGTAGTTGTGATAAGAGGCCATCTCGGGGATTCTGCCTGTGCAAGAGCAATTTTAAAAAGACCGTTTGCTTATTTTGGAATGATCGGAAGCAAAACAAAGGTGCGGATTACCCGGGAAAAACTTCTGGCAGAGGGTTTCACAGAAGATCAGGTGAACAGCATTCATGCTCCTATCGGCCTGCCAATTGGAGGACAGATGCCGGCAGAGATTGCGGTAAGTATTATGGCAGAAATTGTCCAGGAAAAAAACAGACATTTCCGCACTTACTGCGATGAAGAAGTGGAGGCGGCGATCCGCCTTGGAGCAGCAGGAACCATGGTTACTATTATTGAAAAAAAAGGATCTTCTCCACGCGGAACCGGAAGCAAGATGTTTGTATTCCGGGATGGAAGAACTGTTGGAAGTATCGGCGGTGGAAAAGTAGAATTTGAGGCCGGAAAATATGCGTCCCAGGTGCAGGCTGTGGAAACCAGGATTTATGAACTTGGACAGGGAAAAGGGGATCTAGGTATGATCTGCGGGGGAACGGTGAGAGTCCTTTTTGAGCCTGTGAATGCGGGGAAGAATATGCCGGGACTTGCATAATATGCCAAAATCGTGTATATTTGGAGATAATGTTATTGGACGAAATGCCGGGAGGAAAACCGTTTTCCGGTACCGGCGTATAAGGGAGGACCATAAACAATGAAGAAAAAATGTATTTTGGCTTTGATAGCAGCGGCAGCTTTTATGTCACAGGGATGTGGATTTACAGAAGGTACCGATGCAGTGGTAACGGTTGTAGACGCCACACCAACCCCGGAACCGACAGAGGCACCGGAAGCAACCGCAACTCCGACACCGGGAGCAGAAGCGGCGGCAGATTCTACAGCAGCGGCAGATTCTACAACACAGGCAGCAGCTACAGAGCAGACTCCAAGTGGCGTTAATGTGCAGGTTCAGGATGCGACCTACTATGCGGTTGAAGGCGTAAATCTGCGTTCAGATGCCAGTGCAGATGCGGAATTTGTGGCCGGAGTACTTTCCGGAGAAGCGCTGAAATGTACAGGTGTATGTGATAATGGATGGATTCGTGTAGATTATAATGGACAGACCTGTTATGCATCCGGTGATTATGTCAGCACAACACCGCCGGTAGGAGCGGCAACTGCAGATACGGCAGCAGCACAGTAAAAGAAAAAAGCAAAAAACAAAACCCGGTAACTGCGTTCTGGTAAGGAAACCAGAGCAGAGTACCGGGTTATTTATGTTCACAGACTGAGAATGTCTGCTTTATTTTCGTGAAATCTTCCGGGATTTATTCTGGATATACAAGACGATCCGGTTTGATGTCATAGAGAACTTCATTCAGGAATTTTTTTGCAAGGTATTTGGCCATGCCGAGATTCATATCAAGATAATTGCCGCAGTCTTTTGCAGACGCTCCTGGAATCTCACCTTCAAAATCACGGATGAATTCAAACATTTCGATCATAAGAGGTACGATGTCCTTGGATTCATAATCGCCCTTAAGAAGAAGATAGTTTCCTGTACGGCATCCCATAGGCCCCCAGTAAATGATCTTCGGTCCGAATTCCTTATGGTTACGGAGAAAAGTTGCTGCCAGATGTTCCATGGCATGAAGTTCTGCTGTATTCATGACCGGTTCCTCGTTTGGGGAAGTCATACGAATATCAAAGGTGGTGATTACCTGATCGCCTACCGGATCTTTTCGTGAAACATATACACCTGGCTGAAGCTTGATGTGGTCTATGGTAAAACTTGTGATTTTTTCCATGATAATTCCTCACTTTCTGATTCTGAAATAACTTTTGCAGTATTCTAAGCCCAGGTACCGCAGCTTTTATTTTAGCAGAGAACCTTTCGAGATACAAGGGAAGGACTGCGTAAAGTTGACTTTGTGAAAGGATAATGTTAAACTGAGGAAAGCTTACAGGGGGAGAGTAAAAAAACTCATCTGAGAACGTGAAAATCAACGGTTTCAGGATCTGATAAGGAGGATTTATAAATTATGAAACGCAAGGTTTTATCTGTATTGTTTGCGACCGTTCTTACAGCTGGCATGCTGTCAGGATGCGGAAGCAGCGGGAATACTTCTGAGAAGACATCCGACCAGAAGGAAGAATCTCTGGAGGAGGAGACAACACAGGGCCAGACTGCAGTAGATGAAGAGACTGCAGCGAAAGCCGTTTCCGAGGAAGAAGCAGAGAAGGCTGGGTTTACAGACCAGGAAGAAAGTACTGCGGAGGAAGAGAGCAGTTCGGATTCTACTTTGGAGGAAGATTCCACTTTGACAGAAAGTGAAGCAGACAGCACAGAAGAGAGATTTTCAGATGGTTCCGAGGACGCAAAAAAAGCAGGTACTGCAGTAATTGATACCAGCCAGCAGCTTACCGGAACTTATCATGCAGCAATCACAGTGAAAGATTACGGCGAGATTGATGTGGAACTGGATGCGGATACGGCACCTGTTACAGTAACAAATTTTGTAAAACTGGTACAGGAGAACTTTTATGACGGACTGACTTTCCATCGGATCATTGACGGATTTATGATTCAGGGTGGTGATCCCAAGGGCGATGGAACTGGTGGAGCGGATGAGACCATCAAAGGTGAATTTTCCAATAATGGTGTAAAAAATGATATTTCCCATGTAAGGGGAACGATTTCCATGGCAAGAAGTTCTGCTCCGGACAGCGCAAGTTCCCAGTTCTTTATTGTACAGTCTGATTCCACATATCTGGACGGGGATTATGCGGCATTTGGCCATGTGACTTCCGGAATGGATGTTGTAGATCAGATATGTAAGGATGTCACACCAACAGATGGCAATGGCAGTATAGCAAAAGATCAGCAGCCGGTAATCGAAAGTATTCGTATGACTGACTGACAGGAGGAAGAAGGATGCTAAAAGGGAAAACGGTGCTTCTCGGAGTGACAGGAAGCATTGCTGCATACAAAATAGCATATCTGGCCAGTGCATTACATAAGCTTCATGCAGATGTCCATGTACTGATGACAGAAAATGCCACGAATTTTATCAATCCTATTACGTTTGAGACGTTAACCGGAAACAAATGTCTGGTGGACACTTTTGACCGGAATTTTCAGTTCCAGGTAGAGCATGTTTCCATTGCAAAGAAAGCAGATGTGGTAATGATTGCACCGGCCAGTGCCAATGTAATTGGGAAAATTGCCAATGGCCTTGCCGATGATATGCTTACGACAACGGTTATGGCCTGCCGGTGCCAGAAGATTTTTGCGCCGGCCATGAATACTGCCATGTATGAAAATCCGATTGTACAGGATAATATCAGGAAACTTGTTTCCTATGGATATGAAGTGATTACTCCGGCCAGTGGTTATCTTGCCTGCGGAGATACAGGCGCAGGAAAAATGCCGGAACCGGAGACTCTTCTGGAATATATCCTGAAAGAAATTGCTTTTGAGAAAGATCTTTTCGGCAAAAAAGTGCTCGTCACTGCCGGGCCAACGCAGGAGGCGATAGATCCGGTTCGCTGTCTGACTAATCATTCTTCCGGAAAAATGGGATATGCCATTGCAAAAATGGCGATGCTTAGGGGCGCGGAGGTCACGCTGGTAAGCGGACCTACTGCGATTGCACCGCCACTTTTTGTGAAGGTAGTTCCTGTGACAACTGCAAGAGATATGTTTGAGGCAGTGACCACAAGAAGCGATCAGCAGGATATTATCATCAAGGCCGCGGCAGTGGCGGATTACCGTCCGAAACAGGTCAGTGATAACAAAGTTAAGAAAAAAGATGATCGGGTTTCCATAGAACTTGAAAGAACGGATGATATTCTGAAATATCTGGGTCAGCACAAAAAAGATGGTCAGTTCCTCTGCGGATTTTCCATGGAAACCCAGAATATGATCGGTAATTCCAGGGCCAAACTTGAGAAGAAAAATCTGGATATGGTGGCAGCCAACAATCTGAAGGTGGAAGGCGCCGGATTCCAGGGAGATACCAATGTTCTGACCCTGATTACACAGGATGAGGAAGTATCACTCCCACTTATGAGCAAGGAGGATGCAGCTCTTAAAATCCTGGATAAAATTAATTCACTTATTAATCATTAATAAGTCCATCACCGTATTGTATCCGTAAGGAAACTATGGAACAGGCTGTGTTTCCATGAAGTTTCCCGGACGGAACGGTAACAAGGAGGAGAAAAAATGAAAAACAACAGATTTACAACAGCACAGCTCACGTTACTTGGCCTGATGGCAGCAATTCTTCTGCTTATGGCTTACACACCCCTGGGATATCTGAATATCGGGCCACTGGCCATTTCTTTTAATGTGATTCCGGTAGCAATCAGTGCAGTGGTTCTCGGACCGGTAGGTGGAGCCGTGGCAGGTGCGATTTTCGGTCTGACCAGTTTTCTGCAGTGTATTGGCGTAGGAGGTTCCAGCGCAATGGGAGTTGTGCTCTTCGGCATTAATCCGGCATTCGCGTTTATTCAGCGTTTTGTGCCGCGTCTTCTGGATGGTATCTGCCTTGGATATATTTTCCGGGGAATGCGGAAAATCAGCAATACCTATGTAGCCTGTGCCGTAACAGGATTCTTTTCCGCATTTTTGAATACCCTGTTTTTTATGGCAGCGCTTGTAGGACTGTTCGGAAATACCGATTATGTGAAAAATCTGATGGGTGGTCATAACATTATTATCGGCTGCTGTCTGATGGTAGGAATCAATGCAGTATGTGAGATGATCTCTTCTACAGTAATTACAGGTGCAGTGGGAGCAGCACTTTCCAAGGCACATCTGATACCTGCAGCACAGATCAGCCGGGAAAAAGCATAAGTATTTTGTAAAAAAGACGGGAAAAAAAAATTATGATTTTAGCGATTGATATTGGAAATACCAACATTGTTGTGGGATGCATTGATGACAAAAAGACGTATTTTATTGAACGGCTTGCTACTGTGCGGACAAAGACAGAGCTGGAATACGCCGTTGATCTGAAAACAGTACTGGATATTTATCATATTAAAAAGACGGATATCGATGGATGTATCATCTCATCCGTTGTTCCGCAGATTACCAATATTGCAAAACTGGCGGCCGAGAAAATTCTGAAAAAAGAAGTCATGGTGCTTGGGCCTGGTGTAAAAACCGGTCTGAATATTATGATGGACAATCCTGGGCAGTTGGGAGCGGATCTTGTTGCGGATGCGGTAGCTGGTTTGAAGGAGTATTCGGTTCCGTTTATTGTAATTGATATGGGTACGGCAACTACAGTTTCAGTTGTCAACGGCAAGAAACAGTATATTGGCGGGATGATTCTTCCTGGTATTGGAATATCTCTGGATGCGTTAACTGCAAGAGCTTCCCAGTTAAGTGGAATCAGTATTGACGCACCAAAGCATGTTATCGGACGGAATACGATTGAGTGCATGAAGAGTGGTGTGCTTTACAGCAATGCGGCAGCCATTGACGGAATTATCGACCGTGTGGAAGAAGAACTGGGTGAGAAAGCAACGGTCATTGCAACCGGCGGTCTTGCAAAGAAGATTGTTTCCCACTGTAAGAAAGACATTATCCTGGATGAAGATCTTCTTCTTAAGGGATTGCTTATAATTTATGAAAAGAATAAATAATTAAGAAAAATGAGAAAAGAGCTGTCTGTATGCGGAAATCTGTATACAGACAGCTGTTTTTGCATTGTGAGAGGAATTTTCATTTGATAAATCTTCAGCTTCCGGTAAAGGCTTTCCGGAAGTCTTCCGGCACAGGTGCCAGAAACCGTAGTGGCTCTTTGGTAATGGGATGCTCGAATTCCAGTTGAAAAGAATGAAGTGCCTGTCTGCCAATCCGGTCAAATACCGGATGATAGAGAAAATCGCCGGGCAGAGGGCAGCCGATGTAGTTCATATGAACACGGATCTGATGTGTCCGGCCGGTTTCAAGATGGAGCTCAACAAGAGCGTATCCATTGCTGACTGCCAGACGCTCGTAATGCGTTACAGCAGGTTCGCTCCGTTCAAAATTGACTTCCCTGGTAATTACGGAGTCATTTACCCTTGCAATTGGTGCACGGACAGTCCCTTTTTCTGGTGGAATTCCGTCTGTAAGTGCAAGATACGTGCGGCGGATTCTGCGCTGTTTCATCTGAGTGGAAAGAAGAGCACCACTTAAAGGGTTTTTGGCCAGAACCAGCACTCCAGTTGTGTCCCGGTCCAGCCGGTTGATACAGCGGTATACAAACGTTTCTCCCTGCTGTCGGTAGTACCAGGCGACTCCGTTGGCCAGAGTGTTCTCGTAATTTCCGGCAGAAGGATGTACTGGCATGTCCGCCGGTTTATTGAGAACCAGAATATCTTCATCTTCATACAGAATATTCAGGGGTATTTTTACAGGAAGGATGGACTCTTCTGATCCGGCTTCTTCAGGAACGAGAATGCGAAGAACGTCCTGTTCTTTAAGCGCCGTTTTGGCAAAAGAGGGTTGTCCGTTAAGAAGAATGGCATGATCTGCGCGTTTCATGGTAGTCAGGATATGTTTGGAAAAACCGTTGTTCCGGAGAAAAGATAAAATTGAAATCCCGGAATCCTTCGGAGAAATGGTATACGTAATAATTCTCTGCATATAGAACATCCTTTTCTGAATTTTGGCAGCAGAAGCATGCGGGAATATGTTTCTGCTGATTTCTGTTACAGTATAGCATCGGAGACAGAGTTTGTATAGTTTTGCAGAAAAACACAGAAAATATATTGGAAAAAGTGCCGGAAAAGGGTATAATGTCAAAGATAGCAGAATTGATAAAATACAGACAAATAAAGGATAACTTTATAGACAGTGTGGGGGATGAAACAATGGAACAGCAGCATATGTTTACCAACCGGATGATCCGTAATCTTCTGGTTCCGGTTGTGCTGGAACAGATTCTGAATTCGATAATGGGAACCGCAGATACCATGATGGTCAGCAATGTGGGATCTGCGGCTCTTTCTGCGGTGTCTCTGGTAGACTCCATCAATATACTTCTGATCCAGGCCTTTTCGGCGCTGGCAGCAGGAGGTGCCATTGTATGTGCCCAGTATATCGGTCAGAAAAATTATGAGAAAGCAAACATGTCTGCAAGACAGGTGCTGTTTATTATCACTGCAATTTCGGTAGCGGTATCGGCAGTCTGTCTTATTTTTCAGAAACCTCTGCTGCGGTTTATTTTCGGAGCGGTAGAAGCAGATGTCATGCGTGCTTCGGAAACATATTTCTTTTTTACAGCACTGTCGTTTCCGTTTATAGCAGCATATGACTCTGCGGCTTCCATATTCCGTGCTCAGGAGAATACGAAGGGGCCCATGACGATTTCCATGATTTCCAATGTCATGAATATTGGGGGAAATGCGATTCTGATCTGGGTATTTCATCTTGGTGTTGCAGGTGCTGCGCTTTCCACACTGGTTTCCCGTATTTTCTGCGCTGTGGTAGTTCTTTATCAGCTGCGGAAAGACAGGCAGCCCATTGTTGTCCGTGATTATCTGAAGATCCGTCCGGATTGGGGTATGATCAAGCGAATTCTGGGACTGGGCATTCCATCCGGAGTAGAAAACAGTATGTTCCAGCTTGGAAAACTTGCGATTCAGTCAACCGTATCTACTCTGGGAACAACTGCCATTGCAGCCCAGGCGATGACTAATATTCTGGAGAACTTAAATGGAATTGCAGCTATCGGTGTCGGTGTCGGCTTGATGACGATTGTAGGGCAGTGCCTTGGAGCCGGACGGAAAGATGAGGCGGTCTATTACATAAAAAAACTCTGTGTCATTGCGGAATTTGTTATTATCGCAAGCTGTCTGGTCGTTTACATTCTGGCCAGACCGGTTACCATTCTGGGAGGTATGGAAAAAGAAAGTGCCGCAATGTGTATTCATATGATTACATGGATCACGATCGTAAAACCGCTTGTCTGGACAATGGGTTTTGTACCAGGATACGGCCTGCGTGCAGCCGGAGATGTAAAATTTTCCATGATTACCTCCTGCTGTACCATGTGGGCCTGCCGGTTTTGTCTCTGTGTATTTCTCATCCGCGTCCTGGGCTTTGGGCCAATGGGCGTATGGATCGGAATGTTTGCAGACTGGACAGTACGCGGAATCATATTTACATGGAGATTCCACAGCCGCAAGTGGTTGGAGCATAAGGTAATTTAGGAAATTGCCTTATGGGATCCCAAAGCCTTTGGGCGAGGGCGTTTTGGAAAACGGGAGGAAAACCGTGAGGGGGATCATCTCAGAGTTGCGAAGCCCGAAGATCCCCCTCACACTCCCCCTTCTTGGGCACGCAGAAAATTTCCGCATTGTGGCAATGTGAATTTGTCGAGAGGGTGGATGTATGATACTTTGTTGGATGTGTGAGTCTTAGCCGATCTGGGGAGGGACGGAAGGCGGCCTGCGTGGCAGGCCTGTTCCTGGATTACGGATGAGACTGTAAAAAGAGTGAAGGTGTATACATAGTGTAACATTGCCAGAAAATAAAAATTCAAGTTAAAAGTCAGGAACAATCTGCGAAGCAGATATGCTTTCCGTCCGGAGCGACTAATCGGCTCAGACTATCGGGACCGATATCGTGGAATCCATCGCCCCGCCATGGTGTATCATTTCCAATACCGTACGCCCAATTGCGTGGCCGGAGGGGAGGAGCGCGAGGAGGGGAAACGGCCTTCGCAACTCTGAGTGCTTCCCCTCCTCGCAAATTCCCACTGCTTAAAAAGCAACACCAAACGAAAAAACAAAAAATTTCCTACAAAAAATCTCATTTCCCAAAGGAGGCCCCAATAATTTGAATGGATTAGAAAACAAATACATCATAAAAAACAACAAACGCCTCCGCTACGGCTACACTACTGGTTCCTGTGCGGCAGGTGCAGCACGTGGTGCAGTCCGCATGCTGCTTTCCGGTGAATCCTTCTCGGAGGTCACCTTAAACACCCCAAAGGGAATCACTCTTACTCTGGCTCTTCATGACATCACCCGTGGGGAAGATTACGTCTCCTGTGCAGTCCAAAAAGACGCCGGTGACGATCCGGATACCACCAACGGAATTCTGGTCTATGTAAAAGCAGAAAAATTTTTTTCAGGAAATACAGAAAATTCCGGTACACATCCGCAGATTATTCTGGACGGCGGAATCGGTGTAGGCCGAGTTACCAAACCGGGGCTTTCCCAGAAGGTGGGAGAGGCTGCCATCAATCCGGTGCCCAAAGCCATGATTTTAAGAGAAGCCGAAGAGGCAGCCCAGGAATATAATTATGAAGGTGGACTGAAACTTACGGTATCTGTGCCGGAAGGAGAGGAGATTGCAAAAAAAACTTTCAATCCCCGGCTTGGTATCTTAGGTGGAATTTCCATTCTGGGAACCAGCGGAATTGTGGAACCCATGAGTGAAAAAGCACTGATTGAAAGCATCCACGTGGAAATGAAACAGCATTTCTGCCAGGGAGAGAACTACATACTGGTGACACCCGGAAATTATGGTGCAGATTATCTGCGGGAACATATGACCATTCCTTTTGAAAATAATATCAAATGCAGCAATTATGTAGGGGAAACCATTGATATGGCCATTGATATGGGAGTAAAAGGGATTCTTTTTGTGGCCCATATTGGAAAATTCGTGAAAGTTGCCGCAGGGATTATGAATACCCATTCCCACTGTGCAGACGGAAGAATGGAAGTTCTCTGTGCCGCAGCCATCCGTGCAGGAGGCACTCTGGAATGTGCCAAAGAAATTCTGGAAGCTGGAACTACAGATGAAGCGCTGGCGGTTCTTGAACGATATGGAATTCTGAAAGAAACCATGGCCATTGTAATGGAGAAAATCCAGTTTTATCTGGACCACCGTTCCTATGAACAGATTGTACTGGGCGCTGTGGTGTTTTCCAATGTATATGGACTGCTGGGACAGACACGGGATGCGGAAAAACTCATTACAGAAATAAAGAAACAATCCGAAAAATTATAAAAATTTTATTACAAAATAACAGGAACAGAAAAAAATCATTCTGTTAATAAATAGATTACAGGAGGAAAGAAAAATGGCAGGTAAATTATACGGTGTAGGTGTAGGACCAGGAGATCCCGAACTTCTTACCTTAAAAGCACTTCGACTTGTAAAAGAGGCAGAAGTAATTGCACTTCCAGGAGAGATTCCGGAAGATACGGTAGCATTTAAAATTGTAGAGGGTGCTTATCCGGAACTTGGAAAAAAAGAACTCCTTGCAGTTCCTTTTCCAATGTCAAAAGATCCAGAAGTCCTGAAAAGTTATCACGATGCAGGTGCCGAGAAAGTAAAAGCTGTCCTGGATCAGGGGAAAGATGTGGTATTTCTGACACTTGGAGATCCAACCGTTTATTCCACCTATCTCTATGTACATCACAGGCTTGTAGCGCAGGGGTATGACACAGAAATTGTCTGTGGAATCACATCCTTCTGTGCGGTTTCTGCACGTCTGAATACCGGACTTGTGGAAAAAGCAGAGCCTCTCCATGTAATTCCGGCTTCCTATCAGATTGAGGATGCACTGAAACTTCCGGGAACCAAGGTTCTTATGAAAGCCGGAAAGAAAATGAGAAATGTAAAAGAGCAGCTTCTCGCTCAGGGTGCGGAAGCCATGATGATTGAAAACTGCGGAATGCCGGATGAAAAAATCTACAGAAGTGTGGAAGAGATTCCGGAGGATGCGGGATATTATTCTCTGATTATCATTAAAGAAAATAAAGAAAGGACACAGGAATAGTTATGGTACATTTCGTAGGAGCAGGTCCGGGAGCGTCGGATCTTATCACAGTAAGAGGAAAACAGTATCTGGAGGAAGCAGATGTAATTATCTATGCAGGTTCTCTTGTAAATCCGCAGCTTCTGGAGTATTCCAAAGATGTCTGCACCATTCATAACAGTGCAAAGATGACTCTTGAGGAAGTGATTTCCGTTATGGAAAGAGCAGAAGCAGAAGGAAAAATGACCGTTCGTCTGCATACCGGTGACCCGTGTATTTACGGTGCAATCCGTGAGCAGATGGATATTCTGGATGAAAAGGGGATTCCTTATGATTCCTGTCCAGGTGTCAGTGCATTCTGCGGAGCAGCGTCAGCACTGAATCTGGAATATACTCTTCCGGATATTTCTCAGAGTGTAATTATTACCAGAATGGAAGGAAGAACACCGGTTCCGACAAAAGAAAGTATTCAGTCTTTTGCCGCACATAACGCAACAATGGTAATTTTCCTCAGTACAGGTATGCTGGAAGAACTGAGCCGCAGACTGGTAGAGGGCGGTTACCGGGAAGATACACCGGCAGCTATTGTTTATAAGGCAACCTGGCCGGATGAAAAGAAATTTATCTGTACAGTGGGAACTCTTGCACAGACAGCAAAGGAGAACAATATCACAAAGACAGCTCTGATGCTGGTGGGAGATGCAGTAAATGCGGCACATTATGACCGCTCCAAGCTTTATGATCCCGGATTTACAACAGAGTTCCGTGAGGCTACGAAATAGAACATGAATATTTCCGTTATTTGCTTCAGTATGACAGGACTGGAGACAGGGGAAAAACTTCAAAGGGCACTGGAAAAAGAAGGAGATCAGGTTACGCTGGCAAAAAAGAGCCGTTATCTTCCGGATTCGATTTCTGTATCTGTCTCAAAATGGGCAGAGGAGCAGTTTCAGTCCGGAAAAGACGGAGTGATTTTTGTAGGTGCCTGTGGAATTGCGGTTCGAAGCATTGCACCCTATATTGCAGGAAAAAAAACAGATCCTGCTGTGCTGGTAGTGGATGAATGTGGAAAATTCGTGATTTCACTTCTTTCCGGTCATTTGGGCGGAGCAAATGAACTGGCCATCCGATGTGCGAAGGATCTCCAGGCAGTACCTGTGGTAACTACAGCGACAGATCTTCACAGCCGTTTTGCGGTAGATGTTTTTGCAAAAAAAAACGGGTGTGCGATTTTTCATATGAAGGCTGCGAAAGAAGCGTCAGCAGCACTGCTTGCAGGAGAGACGGTTGGGTTTTACAGTGAGTTTCCATGGGAAGGCGAATTGCCGGAGGGACTGATGCTTTGCGGAAAAGACGGAAGCCCCTTAAATAAGAAAGAGGATCAGACAGCTTCAGAAACAGGCAAAGTGCCGGAAACCGGTATTGCGGTGACGTTTCATAAAAGCTGTCTGCCATTTAAAAATACCGTTCACGTAGTACCACCTGACGTAGTTCTGGGAATGGGATGCAGAAAGGGTAAAGATGCTGCAACAATCCAGGCAGCGGCGGAGAAATGTCTGGAAGAAGCAGATCTGTATAAAGAAGCACTGCAGGCGGTCACAAGTATTGATCTGAAAAAAGAGGAGCAAGGTTTACTGTCTTTGGCAGAAACCTGGAACCTTCCATTTCGGACTTTTACCGAAGAAGAGCTGAGAGCAGTAAAAGGAGATTTTACTCCATCAAAATTTGTCAAAAAAATAACAGGTGTAGACAATGTCTGTGAAAGAAGCGCGGTTCTGGGTTGCGG
Source organism: Blautia luti (assembly GCF_013304735.1). Lineage (GTDB taxonomy): Bacteria > Bacillota > Clostridia > Lachnospirales > Lachnospiraceae > Blautia_A. The sequence goes on along the minus strand of NZ_JAAITI010000002.1, from coordinate 190,833 downwards.
ACAGGGTACCCTGATCAGAAAAAAAACAGGCCGGGACGGTGTAACCACCGCCCTTGCAGCCGGAAATCGGAGGATACGTTTTGAGTAAAATTTATGTTGTTGGAATTGGCCCGGGAGCATACGACCAGATGACTGGAAGAGCGATCCGTGCATTAAATGAAAGCGATGTGATCATTGGCTATACTGTATATGTGGATCTTGTAAAAGAATATTTTGCAGGAAAAGAATTTATGACCACCCCGATGAAGAAAGAGGTGGATCGCTGTGTACTTGCCTTTGAGGAAGCAAAAAAAGGAAAAACTGTTTCCATGATCTGCAGTGGAGATGCCGGTGTCTATGGCATGGCAGGTCTGATGTATGAAGTGGGAGAAAATTATCCGGATGTGGAGCTTAACATTATTCCAGGTGTAACAGCTGCAACCGGTGGGGCTGCAGTCCTGGGAGCACCGCTGATTCATGATTTCTGTCTGATCAGCTTAAGTGATCTTCTCACTCCATGGGAAAAAATTGAGGCAAGGCTTCTGGCAGCCGCACAGGCGGATTTTGTAGTATGCCTTTACAATCCATCCAGCAGAAAGCGCAAAGATTATCTTCAGAAAGCCTGTGACCTGATGATGAAATACAAGTCTCCGGATACAGTATGCGGTACAGTTGCTCAGATCGCAAGAGAGGGAGAAACCGCGCAGGTTATGACGTTAAGAGAACTTCGAGACACAGAAGTGGATATGTTTACTACTGTTTTTGTGGGAAATTCCCAGACAAAGAACATAGATGGCAAGATGGTAACGCCAAGAGGATATAAGAATGTATAAAGCCATTGTTTTTGCAGGTACCACAGAAGGTTATGCACTCTGTGAGTTTCTTGCGGAAAATAAAGTTTCGGTGTATGCCTGTGCAGCTACAGAGTACGGTGGCTCTCTTCTTAAAGAAAATGAGTTCCTTCATGTCAGTGCAGGAAGGCTGAAAACAGAAGATATGGAGGAACTTTTCCGAAAGGAAACACCGGAAATTGTTCTGGATGCCACACACCCTTATGCTGCGGAAGTAACAAAAAATATCCGGGCAGCCTGTGAAAATACGGGAGTTCGTTATCAGCGGGTTCTTCGTCCAGAGGGAGAAAAAAGTGAAACGGCAGTTTATGTGGAAAGTACGGAAAAAGCGGCAGAGTTTCTTTGCGGCACAGAAGGAAATATCTTTCTTACTACGGGAAGTAAGGAACTGGCCAAATTCACAGTAATTCCGGATTATAAAGAGAGGCTTTTTGCAAGGGTTCTCTCAATTCCTTCTGTAATCAGTGCCTGCGCGGAACTTGGAGTTGAGGGAAAACATCTCATCGGTATGCAGGGACCGTTTTCGACGGAAATCAATGAAGCAATGCTGCGCCAGTATCAGTGCAGTTATCTGGTGACGAAAGATACCGGGCTGGCGGGAGGATTTCCGGAAAAAATGGAGGCCTGCCGGCGCGCAGGTGTTATTCCGGTGATTATTGGAAGACCACTGAAGGAAGAAGGGCTCTCTCTTTTAGAAGCCAGGGTTTTTCTGGCAAAATTCTTCGGGGTGAGTCTGTCACAGAAGATTTCTCTTGTGGGAATCGGCATGGGGGCAGAAAAAACGCTGACTTTAGAGGGAAAGAAAGCTTTTGAGGAGGCGGAGCTTCTGATCGGAGCCAGACGTATGACGGAAGCCGTGCAGAAACCAGGCCAGGCGGTTCTTCATGAATACCGCAGCGAAAAGATTGCAGAATATATCAAAGCACATCCGGAATACCGGACGGTTGCCATTGCGCTTTCGGGGGATGTGGGATTCTACAGCGGAGCAAAAAAACTTCTGGATCTTCTGGGAGAGGAAGTTCAGGTGATCTGTGGAATTTCTTCTGTGGTATATTTTATGGCAAAAATCGGACTTTCCTGGGATGACGCAAAGATTGTCAGTGCCCACGGAAGAGACTGTAATCTGGTCTCTCTGATCCGGAACAATCGAAAAGTGTTTTCCATTCTTGGAACCGAGGATGGAGTGGCGGCACTTGCATCAAAACTGGTAGATTACAACATGGGGGATGTGACACTTTATGTAGGAGAGAATCTTTCCTATGACCAGGAGAAAATTTTTCACGATAAGGCAGAAAATCTTACGGAATACCATGGAGATGCATTAAGTGTGGTGACAGCGTATAACGAAAATGCCCGGCCTCTGCCGGCAGTTCATGGAATCCGAGATGAAGAATTTCAAAGGGGAAAGGCGCCGATGACAAAGGAAGAGGTACGGACCGTGTCTCTTTCCAAACTTCATCTGTCTGAAGACTCCATCTGTTATGATGTGGGGGCAGGAACAGGGTCTGTATCTGTTGAAATGGCTCTTCGTGCATGGAACGGAAAGGTCTATGCCATTGAGAAAAAAGAAGACGCCCTTGCACTTCTGAAAGAGAATAAACAGAAATTTGCGGTAGATAATCTGGAGATCATATCTGGAATGGCACCGGAGGCTATGATGGAACTGGAGGTTCCGACTCATGCATTTATCGGTGGTTCCTCCGGAAATATGGATGCAATTATAAAACTTCTTCTGGAAAAGAACCCGGAAGTACGTATTGTGATTAACTGTATTACTCTGGAAACGGTTACGGAAGCCATGGAAGCCATCCGCAAATTTGATCTGGAAGACGTGGATATTGTACAGCTTGGAGTTGCAAGATCCAAATCTGTTGGAAGATACCATATGATGATGGGAGAAAACCCGATTTATATTATTTCCTGCAGTGGAAGAGGGGAGGAACCAAAGTGAAAATTCCCAGAGTGCTTCTTGCGGCAGGTGCAAGCGGAAGTGGAAAAACCCTGATTACCTGCGGCCTTCTGCAGGCACTGGTAAACCGGAATTTAAAGACTGCCTCTTTTAAATGTGGACCAGATTATATTGATCCTATGTTCCACAGCCGGGTAATCGGTACGAAATCCAGGAATCTGGATACATTTTTTACAGATGAAAACAGGACCAGATACCTTCTGGCAAAAAATGCCGCAGACTGTGAGATTGCGGTGATGGAAGGTGTCATGGGTTATTATGATGGTGTGGGTGGAACGACATCCAGAGCCAGTGCCTATGATCTTGCAAAAACTACGGATACACCGGTGATTCTGATTGTAAACAGCCGTGGGATGAGTGTATCACTGGCTGCCTATGTGAAGGGATTTCTGGAATATAAGAAAGACAGCCATATCTGTGGAGTGATTTTTAATCAGATGTCTCCGATGTTGTATCCGAGGATGAAACAGCTTCTGGAAGAAGAGCTTTCCGTAAAAGTTCTGGGATATGTACCAAAAGTGGAAGACTGTGTTATTGAAAGCCGTCATCTGGGACTGGTGCTTCCGGAAGAAATTCCGGAACTGAAAAACCGTTTACAGAAACTTGCGGAAGTTTTGGAAAAGACACTGGATATTGACGGAATTCTGGAACTTGCCCAAACTGCACCGGAACTTCAGGCACCGGATTTGAAAAAGCTGATTCAGGAAGACGCTGCATTTGCCTATCATACAGAGGAAAAAGTACGGATTGGTGTGGCAGACGATGAAGCTTTCTGCTTTTTTTATGCGGATAATTTAAATCTTCTGGAACAGATGGGGGCAGAATTGGTAACGTTTTCTCCGATCCATGATGAAAAACTTCCGGAAGATCTGGATGGACTTCTTCTTTGCGGCGGATATCCGGAACTGAACGGAGAAGCGCTGGAAAAGAATCAGAAGATGTGTTTGGCGATTCGAAATGCGATGGAACAAGGAATGCCCTGCCTGGCAGAATGTGGCGGATTTATGTATCTTCATCAGGAGATGGAGGACATGGAAGGCCATTTCCGTAAGGTCTGCGGTGTAATCCGGGGAAGATCTTTTCGGACACCCAGACTTAACAGATTTGGATATATTACTCTTACAGAAAAAGAAAATACCGGACTTGGTGAAATACCTGCCCATGAGTTTCATTATTTTGATTCCACGGACTGTGGCGCCGCGTTCCATGCGTCAAAACCGGCATCCAAAAGAGGCTGGGACTGTATCCACAAAAAGGACCGCATGATGGCAGGATTTCCTCATCTTTATTATTATGGAAATCCGAAGGTTCCGGTGCGTTTTCTGACAGATGCGCTGGAATACAAGAAAGAACGGAGGATGAAGAAAGATGTTGAAATATAGTCTTCCTGCACTGGTTATGGGATTTGTCCTGGATCTTCTTATCGGAGATCCCAGATGGCTGTATCATCCTATCTGTGTCATCGGAAATCTGATTGCGTTGCTGGAAAAAGGAATTCGCAGAATTTTTCCGAAAAGTCATGGAGGGGAACTTGCCGGCGGTTTTGTGACTGTGGTGCTGATCTGTCTGTTCAGTGGCGGAGTACCATTTCTGGTTCTGCATTATCTCTACCGTTTTTCAACAGTGGCTGGATTTATACTGGAAACTTTCTGGTGTTACCAGCTTCTTGCCACCCGCTCCCTGAAAGATGAAAGCATGAAAGTCTATGACCGTCTGAAAAATGGAACATTGGATGAAGCGCGTTATGCGGTATCCATGATTGTCGGCCGTGATACAAAAGAACTTACGGAGATCGGTGTGACAAAAGCAGCAGTGGAAACCGTGGCAGAAAATGCATCAGACGGCGTAATTGCCCCTATGCTTTATATGGCTGTCGGCGGAGTACCGCTGATGTTTTTGTACAAGGGAATCAACACCATGGATTCCATGCTGGGTTATAAAAATGACAGATATCTGTATTTTGGACGAGTTGCCGCAAAGCTGGATGATGTGGCCAATTATATCCCCGCCAGAATTTCCGGCTGGCTGATGGTAGCGGGAACGGTTTTGATAGGAATGAACACAAAAAATGCAGCCAGGATCTATAAAAGAGACCGGAGAAACCATGCAAGCCCCAACTCCGCACAGACGGAAGCAGCTATGGCAGGTGCTCTGGAAGTACAGCTTGCGGGAAATGCGTATTATTTTGGAAAATTATATGAAAAACCTACGATTGGTGATCCGATCCGCCCGGTGGAGCCGGAGGATATCAAAAGAGCCAACCGTTTGATGTATGCGGCATCTGTGCTGGGAATTCTTATATTTTGTCTGATCAGTGCAGGCATTCGTATGTTGTTTTTCTGACCGGCGCAGAAACGTTCTGACCCGGAAAAGATGCAGATAATACATAACAGACAGGAGAGGAACCAATGACAAAACACGTACATGGAGGAGATGTATACAGACATAAAGACTGCCTTGATTTTTCAGCGAATCTGAATCCTCTGGGAACACCGGAAAGCGTAAAACAGGCGATTATCGGCAGTCTGGATCATATTGCACAGTATCCTCAGGTAGGCTGTGATCTTCTTCGGGAAAAGATTGCAGAATATGAAGGCGTAAAAAAAGAAGAAATTGTCTGTGGAAATGGTGCGGCAGAAGTGATTTTTACCCTCTGCCGTGCGGTAAAACCCAAAAAGGCGCTGCTTCCCGCGCCGACTTTTGCAGAATACGGACAGGCACTGGAGAGCACGGATTGTAAACTGGAATATTATATGCTGACGGAAAATGAAGGTTTTGTGCTGGGGGAGTCTTATCTGGATATTCTTCACAAAGGACTGGATATGGCATTTTTATGCAATCCGAATAATCCCACCGGTATGCTGATTCCTCACAGGCTTCTGAAACGGATTCTGGAAAAGTGCAGAAAACTTGGGATTCTTCTGGTGGTAGACGAATGTTTTTTGGATTTTGTGAAAGAACCGGAGGAATATTCTCTGAAACGGTCACTTTCGGGATTTAACAATCTTTTTATACTGAAAGCATTTACAAAGAGATATGCCATGGCCGGCGTGCGGCTGGGATATGGGCTTTGTTCCAACCGGAAACTGATGGAGAAAATGGAACTTCATGTTCAGCCCTGGAATGTTTCCACCATGGCGCAGGCTGCGGGAATCCAGGCACTGACAGAGACAAAATATGTAGAGGAAGGAAGACAGCTTGTTTTTCGGGAGTCACAATGGCTGAAAAATGAGATGACCCGCATTGGGTATAAAGTATTTCCGTCGGAAGCAAATTATATTTTCTTTAAAGGGCCGGAAGAACTGTATGAGTTCTGTCTTCGGAAACGCATCCTGATCCGGGACTGCAGCAATTATCCGGGGCTCACCAAAGGCTTTTACAGGATTGCGGTAAAGCGCCATGAGGAAAATGTAAAACTGATCCAGGTACTTGAGGGAGGTATATTATGGCAAAAGCAATAATGGTACAGGGAACCATGTCCAATGCCGGAAAAAGTCTGCTGGCAGCAGGGCTTTGCAGAATTTTTAAGCAGGATGGCTATAAAGTGGCTCCTTTTAAATCACAGAATATGGCCCTGAATTCTTTTATTACAGAGGATGGGCTTGAAATGGGACGTGCCCAGGTCATGCAGGCAGAAGCAGCCGGGATCAAGCCATCGGTACTGATGAATCCAATTCTTCTGAAGCCAACCAATGATGTAGGTTCCCAGGTAATTGTTAACGGAGAAGTTCTTGGAACCATGAGTGCCAGAGATTATTTTAAATATAAAAAGACACTGGTTCCGGATGTAATGAAAGCTTACAATGCCCTTGCGGCAGAAAATGATATCATTGTAATCGAAGGTGCGGGAAGTCCGGCAGAGATCAATCTCAAGGATGAGGACATTGTAAACATGGGAATGGCAAAGATGGCCAAGGCGCCGGTTCTTCTTGTAGGTGACATTGACCGTGGTGGCGTTTTCGCACAGCTGATCGGTACGGTGGAACTTCTGGAAGAAGATGAAAAGGCTATGGTGAAAGGCCTGATCATCAACAAATTCCGTGGGGATAAGACCATTCTGGATCCTGGTGTTGCGATGCTGGAAGAGAGAAGCAAAATTCCGGTTGTGGGAGTGGCTCCATATTTGGATATTCAGGTAGAAGATGAGGACAGCCTTACGGAACGCTTTGACAGAAAACAGGAAGCCGGTGTGATTGATATCGCGGTGATTCGAACTCCTAGGATTTCCAATTTCACAGATTTCAATCCTTTCGAAAGCATTCCGGGCGTTTCACTTCGCTATGTGAAACATCCAAGAGATCTCCATTCTCCGGATATGATTATTCTTCCGGGAACCAAGAACACGATGGGCGATCTGATCTGGATGAGGGAAAGCGGAATGGAAGCGGCAGTTCTGAAAGAGGCTTCCAGAGGAAAGCTGATTTTTGGTGTCTGTGGTGGTTATCAGATGCTGGGAGAAACTTTAAGCGATCCTCATGGAGTGGAAAATGGCGGCTCCATGAAGGGAATGGGCCTTCTTCCCATGGATACCATATTTGCGGAAAAGAAAACAAGGACAAGGGTTCACGGACAGTTTGGACAGCTTTCCGGTGTGTTTGCACCTCTTTCCGGAGCAGAAATTGAAGGTTATGAGATCCATATGGGAGAGAGTATTCGAAAGGAAGATGCGGGTACAGCCACAAAAATTACGGACAGTGTCAGTGGTGAGACCAAAGAGGAAGGCGCTTTTTCCGGAAATGTGTGCGGAACCTATATACATGGAGTCTTTGATAAAGAGGCATCTGCAGAGGCGATTATCCGTGTGATCGGTGAGAAAAAGGGCATTGATGTGGAAAATATGACAGGAGTGGATTTTGCCGCATTTAAAGAGCAGCAGTATGATATCCTGGCGGCAGAGCTTAGAAAACATCTGGATATGAAAAAAATCTATGAGATACTGGAAAACGGGATTACGGAGGACGAATAAAAATGAAAGTTGAGCTTGAAAATGTAAAACCCATGGAGATCGAAAAAAGAAGTTTTGAGATCATTACCGAAGAATTGGGAGACACTCCTCTGATTCCGGGAACAGAGCTGATTGTAAAACGCTGTATTCATACAAGTGCGGATTTTGATTATGCAAAAAATCTCTGTTTTTCTGAGGGTGCGGTAGAAAAGGCAATGGAAGCGATCCGAAATGGTGCGTGCATTGTTACAGATACGCAGATGGCAAAAGCAGGCATCAACAAACGTGCTCTTGCGCGTTACGGCGGTGAGGCATATTGTTTCATGTCCGATGAGGATGTGGCAGCTCTGGCAAAGAAAAACGGAACCACAAGAGCTACAGCCAGTATGGATAAAGCTGCCGAGATGGATGAGAAGCTGATTTTTGCTATTGGAAACGCACCAACTGCCCTGGTTCGTCTCTATGAACTGATTGAGGATGGAAAACTTTCTCCGGAACTGATTATTGGCGTACCGGTAGGCTTTGTAAATGTGGTACAGTCAAAGGAACTGATTATGCATGCAGATGTTCCGTATATTGTGGCAAAAGGACGAAAGGGTGGAAGCAATATTGCGGCGTGTATTGTAAATGCACTGCTTTATATGATTGATAACCGAAGAGATTAAGAATGTAAAAACGCCTCCGCAACTGTTAAAAACAGGCAGCGGAGGCGTTTTTTTCCACAACACTTTTCAGAAGCTGACATGCAGGCAGGAAATCTTTTACAGGAATGGAAGAACAGGAAAGAACCAGTGTGATATCTTCCGGGGTTTCCTTCAGAATTTCCAGACGGAGGCCTTTTTCACGTGCTTTTTTTTTCAGTTCGCTGCCTGAAATTGTGCAGGGAATGGTAAGAGCCAGACTGGTTCCGGCAGCCCCTGTTTTGATCTGGCAGTCTGTACCGAAGGTTTCCCGGACAGCAGTGGAGAGGGCTTTCAGTTTCTGTGCATACAGACGGCGGAGTTTTCTTGTCTGGGAAACCAGGTGGCCGTCACGGATAAACTGGCAGAGAGCAATCTGTTCTGCCTTGGAAGCAGTCTGGTTGTAAAAGTCTGCTTTTTTTTGGTACCGTTCCCGGAGGGTGGGCGGAAGTACCATAAAGCTGACACGGATGGATGGAAGAAGAAGTCTGGAAAAAGATCCGATGTATACAACGTTTTCGCCTCCGGAAAGACCGAAAAGAGATGGTGTTGGTTTCTGCAGATAAACGAATTCATTTTCAAAATCATCTTCAATGATCAGGTGGCCGTTGGCCTGTGCATGGTGAATCAGTTCCAGACGGCGTTTTACAGTCATGATTTCACCCCATTTGGTCATATGGGCAGGAGAAACATAGATTACATCACAGTTTTTATCCCTGTAGTGGACATCAAATCCATAATCTTCAAAAATGGTACTTCCCTGAATAAAGGATGGGGTGGGAAAAGAAACGGTTTTTTGTTCCAGAAGCAGAGGGCAGAGAATCTGGAGAAGACTCTGCAGGCCTGCGCCCACAACAATATCATCCGGAGAGCAGATCACATTTCTGCGTTCCCGGATATAATCGGCGAGAACTTCCCGGAAATCTTTTTCCCCCTGGGGTTCACCGTAGGAAAGCATACGGTCACCCTGACGGAGTGCACTTTTGATGTAACGCTGCCAGAGATCGAAGCGGAAACTTTCCCGGTCTACGCCGGAGGAGGCGAAATCATAAAGACAGGGAGGGACGTCTGCCGCATGTTTTTCCGGAGCAGGAGGATGCTGTTTGGTTGCAATATCGGTAACGTAATAACCGCTCTGTGCCCGGGCGATAATATAACCATCTGCCGCAAGCTGAAGATATGCGTTTTCGATGGTGGTACGGCTCAGCTTCAGCTCCTGGGCACATTTACGGAGTGAAGGCATCTTGCTGCCCGGGAGCAGACGGTTTTCCAGAATCAGCTTCCGGTAATAATGATAAACCTCCAGATAGAGGTGTTCTTTTTTGTGTTCTACGGATATATTCAACATAGGTATGGTAATTTCCTTCCAAAAATGATTGCGTAAACCTGACAATTCATTCTATAATAATACAGAAAAAAACACAAGACTGGAGAATTATGATGAAGAAAATAGCCGTGATCAATGATCTTTCCGGACTGGGAAAATGCTCGCTGACAGCAGCCATTCCAGTAATCTCCGTGATGGGAGTGCAGGCATGCCCGTTTCCTACCGCTGTTTTAAGTAATCAGACAGGATATGAAACTTATTTCTGCGAGGATCTTACTCGGCAGATGACGCCATATATGGAACAGTGGAAAAAGCGGGGATTTATCCCGGATGGAATTTATACAGGTTTTCTCTCGGATGAAAAGCAGGCAGATAAGATCCTGAAATTTATGGATCTGTTTGCCGGTGAGGAGACATTGATTCTTACTGATCCGGTAATGGGCGATGACGGGGAAGTCTACCCGATTTATACAGAGGGACTTCGAAGCCGTTTCCGCGAACTGGTCAGCCGTTCCTATGTAATTACCCCAAACCTTACAGAGGCATTGCTGCTCCTTTACGGAAAAGAAGAAATGGAGAAAAAATGGAAAGTTCTGGAAACTATGCCGGAGGCAGAAAGGCTGGAGAAAATCCAGGAGATCGGACAGCGCCTTGTTCTTGAATTTTCTCTTTCCGCAGTGGTGATTACAGGTGTGAGTTACCGAGAAAACAGCCAGACACCGAAAATGGGAAATCTTGTCCTGGAAAAAGAGAAGGTCTCCTGGGTATTTGCCGAAAAATCCGGTGGAAGTTATTCCGGAACCGGAGATCTTTTTGCGTCAGTGCTCAGTGCCGGGCTGGTGAAAGGATATTCTATGGAAACCTGTGCACATATGGCGGTGGAGTTTATTTCCACATCAATCAGAGACGCAGTATCAGAAGGAACAGACCGTAATGACGGGGTATGCTTTGAAGCGCATCTAGGTATGTTACTTTCATAATAAAGAAAAGGGGAAAAATCATGATTTCAGCAGAAGAACAGAAAAAAGTAATTGCTCTTGTAAAACAGACAAAAGAACTGATTTTAAAAGAGATGAATAACGAAGAAGTAATGGTAAAGGGAGCTGCTAACTATGTGACAAATGTGGATCTGGCCGTGCAGAACTTTCTGAAAGAGGAACTTGGAAAAGCATTTCCGGAGATTTCCCTGATCGCGGAAGAAAAAGAAAACCTGGGACTTTCCAGAGAAAAAACTTACTGGATTCTGGATCCTATTGACGGTACTACAAATCTTATTCTGGATTTTCATATGAGCGCAGTTGCATTGGGACTTTATGAAAACGGTGAGATTGTTTTCGGTATTGTATACAATCCGTTTTCCGATGAACTGTTCCACGGAGCCAAGGGAGAGGGCGCTTATCTCAATGGAAAGAGAATCCATGTATCCGATACCGAAGATTTTGGGGATGCGGTAATTTCCTATGGCTCCACTCCTTACACAAAAGAAGAAGCAAAAAATCTTTTTCCGATTTTTTATCACATCTTTATGAAATGTGCGGATTTCCGTCGTACCGGATCTGCAGAACTCGATATGTGTTATGTTGCCTGTGGAAGGGAGCATGGATATATTGAACGTGACCTGAAACCCTGGGATTATTCTGCGGGAACCATTATTCTTCGTGAAGCAGGCGGTATTGTGAAGAACTGGAAAGGCGAGGAACCGTCCTATCTGAAAAATGAGGACATCCTCGCCTGTGCGCCGCAGTTTGCGGAAATTCTTCTAAAAGAATTATAATTTATTTTTTTGTAACCGATTTTTGTGTTCAAAAAGGGAGATCAGCAGCGTGAGCAGGATTCCGGAAACAGAGAGAAGAATTCCGGCGCGGATTCCCGGGCAGATGTAACGAAGCTCGATCTGGTTTTTCCCTTCTGTCAGAGGAATAGAATACATGCAGTCATCCAGAAGGCCGGCAGTAATCTGCTGGCCGTTTCTGTATATTTTCCAGCCTTTGTCGTAAGGGATGGATAGATAAAGCAGGGAGCTGGAATCAGCAGCAGTACAGGAAACGGAAACATGCCCGTTTTCCAGCTGGAACTCTTCCACAGCTCTGCCTGAAATCTCCTTGGAAACAGCGGCAAGGGCATCCAGATCCAGCGCGTAAAACTGTTCGCCCCCATCCCGGATGAAATATCCATTGTCTGAATGGATGGAAACTTTTGCATAAGCGGCTTCGGAAGCTGCTGGAATATAAAAAGCTGAGGGACTGAGCCACCAGGAATAACGGCTGATATAGGAGTCATTTACATTTAAAGAAGCATTTTCCATAGGGGAATCCCAGGGTATGTTTCCATATAGTGCGTAATTTCCCTCTGGAACAGAAAGGGTGTATACCTGGTCAGTGCCGGAATCGGAATCTCCTTTGGAAGAACAGGTATAGGATAACGGCCGATACAGAGAAACCGGATGTCCGCACAGAATGCTGTACAGATAATTCTGGTATACAAACGGGTCATCGGTCTGCGGAGTCTGTATAGATTCCGAATTGTCATGATAGAGAAAAGCCATCGGCAGTGCAGACGGGTTACAGTATACGGACTTTCCGTTTTCCGCCTCTATAGAATCCAGTTTTGTCAGTCCGTTAACGGGATAGGCAGACAAGGTATATTTTACTCCCAGCAGAGCATCTGCAGCAATGACAGGAGAGTTGGTAATGTTCATATTCAGACCGTTTTCACGGTAACCGATACGTTCCAGAAATTCTCTCTGCGTATCGTCCGGGGAGGAAGTATAACCGGAAATGGAACGGTAATTATAAGCCAGAGCTTCGTTATAATTTGCAGTTGCACCGTCAGTGTACTGAATCTTTGTGGAAGTCTGTGAAATCCGGTAAATGGAACTGTCCGATTCCTTGATTTCGCCGATCTGTTTCTGGGAACCCAGAGAATAAGCGGTGTACTGGCTGTTTTCGTCAGCATGGTAATCATTCATCAGAAAGCTGGCGTTAACTGCCAGTTCTGAAAGGATGATTCCTGTACAAAGCAGAGTGATAACTGCTTTTTTCCATGATTTGAAATTCCGGCTGTACATAAAAAGTCTCACAGAAATCAAGGTAACTGCAGCGTAAAAAACGGTCAGATAGATTTTTGATGTATGTTCACCGGGGTGAATATTATCCAGAAAAAACAGAAGAACCGAAAAAATGATCCATCCTCTGGAAAGAAGAACTGCGGTATGGTCATCCAAGTAAATCAGATAAAAACAGGCAGCCAGAAAGATCAGAGCGGCAATTCCCACATAGGAATATCTGCACCAGTAACTTTCCACAGTTTTGAACAATGAAAATACCATATAAAAAGGTTTCCAGTAAAAAATCAGTGCTATGACAGCAAGAAAACAGGCCAGCATACTTTTTTTCTGTGCAGATAACGTAGAAGAAAGAAAAAGGGCAATAACCGCCAGGATTACCAGAGTACCACAGAACAGAGAAGTACTGTTTGGAGTACTGTGCGCGCCCAGGTGGTAACTTTCCAGAATGGTGGGAAGCTGTCCGACGAAAGAAAAATCCTTCAATGCTGCAAGGTCCAGAGAACCACGGTTGGAATTTCCCATGGCAAGTACAGTGGGTAAAAACAGAACCGCGCTGCACATAAGCCCCAGAAACATAGAGAGGCCATAACGGAATATCATGACCAGGGCTTTTCGTGGAATATGGCTGTATTTTCTTGATGATCCCAGAAAATATAAGGCAAGTTCAAAAAGAAACCACAGGGCGGAAAATACACAGTTGATACCACCGCTGTACCAGTTAAAAAGAATCGACAATGCCACCCAGACAGAAAGCTTCCAGATGGATGATCCATGTATGATCTGATAGGTTCCCAGAAGAATCAGCGGAAGAAGATAGACACCGTCAATCCACATGATATTACTGCTCTGGGCAATGGTATACTGGCAAAGACCGTAACAGCAGGATAAAAGGACAACAAAAAAAGTTCTTGCAGATTCCGTGTTTTCTGTCAGATATTTCCGGAAGCGGTTTACAAGAAAAATACTGAAGGTCATGGAAGCCAGAGATAATTTCAGCAGTACCAGGATGTCAAAAAATGAATGGAGATTTTCTTTTGGAAAAAAGACACTCAGAAGCATAAACGGGGAGGAAAGATAATAGCTGAAAACAGCGATATTGGTACCTCCCAGTGTTTTTCCAAATGTATAAAAAATGCTGTTTTTCTGCGCCAGAACATCCTTGAAATAAGCATAAAAATCCAGATACTGAATGCTGGCATCATCCACAGCCAGTGATTTGTTGCCAAAAGGGGCATAGCCACAGGTGATAAATAAAATCAGTAAAACTGCAAAAGTAAGACCAAATGCAGAAAAATAAATGCGCTTCTTTTTCACAGGTTCCTCCTCCGGGATGATTATAACAGAGCTGGCCGTCAGGCCAGCTCTTCCCATTTTTCATAAAGTTCTTCCAGTTCTTCCGAAATGGCAGCTTTTTCACGGCTTAATTTGGTACATTCTGCCACGTTGGTGCAGACATCCGGGAGAACCATGGTATCGTCAATTTCCTTATCTCTTGTTTCCAGTTCCTCAATGCGGGCTTCCACTTTTTTCAGTTCTGCTTCCCGTTTTCGTTTCTTCGCCTGTTCTTCTTTCATCTGCTGCCAGGAAAGTTTGTTTTCGGAAACCGTTTTTTCTTCCTGAGGGGCCTCGGGAGAATCAATTCCCGGAGCATAGGCGCTGGTCAGTTCTTCTTTTTTCTCCAGATAGTAATCATAATCGCCAATGTAATTGACCACAGCCTGATTGGTAAGTTCCATGATCCTGGTTGCGGTCTGATTGATGAAATAACGGTCATGGGAGACATAAAGGACAGTACCGGTGTAACTTACCAGTGCTTCTTCAAGGATTTCCTTGGAAGCGATATCCAGATGGTTGGTAGGCTCATCCAGAATCAGGAAATTGGCTTCGGAGAGCATCAGCTTGGCAAGGGAAACACGGCCTCGTTCTCCACCGGAAAGTGCGGAGATTTCTTTAAATACATCGTCTCCGGTAAAAAGAAATGCTGCAAGCATATTTCGGATTTCGGTCTCTGTAAGAGTCGGATACGTATCGGAAATCTCCTGGAAAATAGTCTTATCCATATGAAGAACATGATGTTCCTGGTCATAATAACCGATCTGCACCTTGGAACCAAGAGAAAATTTTCCGGCATCTGCTTCGAGAAGACCATTGATAATTTTCAGCATGGTAGTTTTGCCGGTTCCGTTGTTTCCGATCAGTGCCACACGTTCGCCACGTTTGATATCAAAAGAAATATCGGAGAACAGAGTCTGTCCCGGAAATGCCTTGGAGAGTTCCTCCACATGCAGGACATCGTTTCCACTTAATACACGGGGTTCCAGGGAAATCCGCATACGATCCTGAATTTCCAGAGGTTTTTCGATACGCTGTACACGATCCAGCATCTTCTCACGGCTTTCGGCACGTTTGATAGATTTTTCTCTGTTAAAGGACTTCAGTTTGGCAATGACTGCT
Source organism: Blautia luti (assembly GCF_013304735.1). GTDB lineage: Bacteria > Bacillota > Clostridia > Lachnospirales > Lachnospiraceae > Blautia_A. The sequence continues at coordinate 175,561 of NZ_JAAITI010000002.1, read as the reverse complement.
TCCTGATGTTTGATGTCTCTCTGCTGATTTAAGTATGCCTTGTACTGGGCATCGCGTAGCTGGGCTTTTTTAAGAGCATAAGCAGAGTAGTTTCCACTGTAGACACGGGTCTGTCCGGCCTCAATTTCCACTACCTTTGTGACAACTTTATCAAGGAAATAACGGTCATGGGAGACAATAAATACAGCTCCCGGATAATTCAGAAGGTAGGTTTCCAGCCATGAGATACTTTCCATATCCAGGTGGTTGGTAGGCTCATCCAGAAGCAGGATATCCGGTTTGGAGAGAAGCATCTTGCCAAGGGCAACACGGGTTTTCTGCCCTCCGGAAAGCGTCTCGATCTGTTTGTCAAAATCCTCTTCTGTAAAACCAAGACCCTTTAAAACACCGGTCAGTTCACTTTTGTAGGCATAACCGTTTTCCAGTTCAAACTGATGGGTAAGACGGGTGTAAGTCTCCATCAGACGGTTCAGGTCCTCGCCCTGTACATGGTTCATTTCCTGCTCCAGATTACGGATGCGGCGTTCCATATCAATGATGTGCTGCTTGGTAGTAAGAAGTTCTTCATAAATTGTATGGTGCCCGTGAATGTCCTGATACTGGGCCAGATAGCCGATATTTTTGTCACGTGCAAGAACAACATTGCCGGAGTCAGCGGAAATTTCCTGCATGATGATCCGAAGAAGGGTTGTTTTTCCTGCACCATTGCATCCGATAAGGGCCGCTTTTTCCCGGTCTTCAATGTGGAAGGATGCGTCATTTAAAATTACTTTTTCGCCAAAGGCTTTGCATATATTCTGACATGATAAAATCATAAAAACTGTCCTCCTGTATAAAGAATTGTCTCTGTCTGGTCATAAAACAGGGAAAATCCTCCACCTATTATAACGGAAACCGCCAGGATTTCAAAGAAAAAATCATTTTTTTAAAAAAATATGAAGAAATTTGTACAGAACTCACAACTTTAATTGACAGGAAAATGTCAATTCGGTATAATTAACCTAGTGTAAGGTAAGGAGGAGAACTATCGTGGAGACAAAACAAATCTCGAAAGCGGTGATTAAGCGTCTGCCACGCTATTACCGCTACTTAGGAGAGCTGATGGAAGACAATGTGGAGCGTATTTCTTCCAATGAATTAAGTAAGAAGATGCATACCACAGCTTCCCAGATTCGTCAGGATCTCAATAATTTCGGCGGTTTCGGGCAGCAGGGGTATGGCTATAATGTACATTATCTTTATACGGAAATTGGTAAAATTCTCGGATTGGACATCGTTCATCCGATGATCATTTTAGGTGCCGGTAATCTGGGACAGGCACTTGCCAATTATGTGGACTTTGAGAAACGTGGCTTCAAGCTGGTGGGAATTTTTGATGTAAATCCTGTGCTTGAGGGTATTGCAGTCCGCGGACTTGAGATTCAGATGCTCAGTGAACTTCCGTTTTTCCTGAGAGAAAATAATGTAGAGATTGCAATTCTCACTCTTCCGAAGAACAAAGCCAAAGAAATGGCAGATATTCTGGTGGAGAACGGAATCAAAGCAATCTGGAATTTTGCACATCTTGATCTGGAGACACCGGATGATGTAATTGTGGAGAACGTGCATCTTTCCGAAAGTCTTATGACACTGTCTTATAATCTGAGTAAATACAGGCAGGAGCATGTGGAAAAGTAGAAAGTGTTAAGCTGCCGGAAACGGCAGCTTTCTCTATTAAGAGGGGAGGCAGGGCACAGCATGAAAAAAATTGTTACCTGCGAGGAGATGAAGAAGCTGGATGGTGCCACCATTCATCATATCGGAGTGGCATCAGAAGTTCTGATGGAGCGGGCAGCACTGAAAGTAGTAGAAGAAATAGAGAAATATCTCGAAAAAAATGAAAGAATACTGGTTGTATGCGGAAGCGGCAATAACGGAGGCGATGGTATTGCCGTTGCCAGACTGCTTTATCTGAAGGGAATCCGGGCAGAATTCTGCATGGTCGGAAACAAAGACAAAATGACCAGAGAAACGGTGCTTCAGTATAAAATTGCCACAGGATATCAGGTCCCGGAAGTGAATAACCCGGACTGGAGTGAATATACTACTATAGTAGATGCCGTGTTTGGCGTAGGCCTGGTGCGTCCGATCGAGGGACATTATGCGGAAGTTATTCATGAGATGAACAGTGCCCGGGCAAAAAAGATCGCTGTTGACATCCCATCAGGAGTAAACGGAGATACAGGCCTGGAAATGGGAATTGCCTTCAGCGCGGATCTGACTGTTACGTTTGGTTACCGGAAAAGAGGACTTTGCTTTTATCCGGGCAGATTGTATGCAGGAAAGATTGTTACCGCTGATATCGGAATCTATGAGCAGGAAGCTGTAAAGGCATCTGCATGTTGTCTGGAGCAGGAAGACCTGAAACTGTTTCCGGAGCGTGATCCCGGCGGAAATAAGGGAACTTTTGGAAAAATTCTATTTGTTGCCGGAAGCGAGGGAATGTGCGGGGCTGCTTATTTAAGCGCCAGTGCTGCTCTTCATGCCGGGGCGGGAATGGTAAAAATTCAGACAGTAGAAGAAAACAGGATTCCATTGCAGATTCTTCTTCCGGAGGCTATGGTATGCACCCGGTTTGATGAGGAATCCAACGAACAGCTTCTTTCCTGGTGTGATATCCTTGTGATTGGACCGGGACTGGGAACATCGGGGGCCAGCCGTGAGAGAGAACAGTGGTTTCTTACGGCAGCCGCCCGGGAGAAAAAGCCACTGATTCTGGATGCAGACGGACTGAATCTTCTGGCAATGCATCCTCAGTGGAAGGAATTCCTGGGTGAAAATGTTATTCTGACGCCGCATATCGGTGAGATGAGCAGACTTTGTGTAAGAACCATATCGGAAATCCAGGGAACAATTGCACAGACCGCAGTGGACTATGCGAAAGAAACCGGTACCGTATGTGTCCTGAAAGATGCCTGTACAGTAATTACAGATGGGAAAGGCGATCTGTATTTGAACCTTTCCGGTAATTCCGGTATGGCAACTGCCGGAAGCGGAGATGTGCTTTCCGGGCTTCTGGCAGGAGTATTATGTATGTATCTGAAAACGGAGGAACATCCCTCCATGGTTTTAAAGGCCGCGTTAGGTGTTTATCTTCACGGACTTTGCGGCGATCTTGCAGCCGCTGAAAAAGGAAAGCGCAGTATGCTGGCAGGCGATATCATTGAATATCTGCCCCAGGCTTTAGCGATAGGTGAAGAGGAGTCAAAATCATGAAAAAATACGAGAGAGTCAAGGCACTGGTATCTCTGGATGCCATTGCTCATAATTTTGAGGAAATGCACAGAAATGTGAAAGAAGGAACAAAAATCATTGCAGTGATCAAGGCGGATGGCTATGGCCATGGTGCGAGAGCAATTGCACATCTGATTCACGATTATGATTATATCTGGGGTTTTGCCACAGCAACGGCAGAAGAAGCGCTGGAACTGCGTCATGCAGGCGTTACCAAACCAATCCTGATTCTTGGCATTGTATTCGAAGAATATTATGAGGAGCTGGCTGCCAATGACATCCGGATTACCATTTCAGATCTGAATACAGCAGTGGAATATGCGAAGGCAGGAGAGCGTATCGGAAAAAATGTACATATTCATCTGGCATTGGATACAGGAATGACAAGGATCGGATATGCGGATATTCCGGAAAATGCAGTAAAGATTGAAGCAGTTTCCAAAATTCCGAATCTTGTAATTGAAGGAATGTTTACGCATTTTGCCAGAGCAGATGAGTTTGACCGTTCTCCGGCACTTGTACAGCTTGACAGATATCTTCGTTTTGCGGATCTTCTGGAAAAGAGAGGAGTCCATATTCCGGTACGCCACTGTTCCAACAGTGCGGGAATTATCCGTGTGCCGGAGGCAAATCTTAACGTTGTCCGTGCGGGAATTACCATTTACGGTATTTATCCGTCGGAAGAGGTGGAACGGGATGTGATAAAACTGACACCAGCCATGGAACTGAAAAGCCATGTGTCCTATGTGAAAAATGTGGAACGTGGAACTGCGGTAAGTTATGGTGGAACTTTTGTTACAGAACGTTTTACCAGAATGGCAACCATTCCGGTAGGCTATGCGGACGGATATCCCAGACAGCTTTCCAATAAAGGATGGGTTCTGATCCATGGCAAAAAAGCTCCTATTCTTGGACGCGTATGTATGGATCAGTTTATGGTAGATGTTACGGATATTCCTGAGGTAAAAGCCGGAGATGAGGTAACACTGATGGGAAGAGACGGAGAAGAATTTATCAGTGTGGAAACACTGGGAGATCTTTCTGGAAGATTTTCCTACGAGTTTGTCTGTGAGATCAGCAAACGTGTTCCGAGGGTTTATATTAAAGACGGAAAAGAATGCGGAGAAGAAGAGAGCTTTTTTCAGTAAATCAGTAAATTTCGGGTGACAGAAAACCCGGATCAGGCGTAAGACCGATAAAAAAGTACCACTCATGGTATACACAAGGAAATTATGGAAATACTTATCTGTAAAAAGGAATACGGCTTATAAATAAGCCGGACCAGAATCGGAGTGTGAATTGTGTGGTTATAAAAAGAGGGGATATTTTTTATGCGGACTTAAGGCCTGTAGTAGGCAGTGAACAGGGCGGTATCCGGCCGGTACTGATTATTCAGAACGATGTGGGCAACCGGCACAGCCCTACTGTGATCTGCGCGGCCATTACATCAAAAATGAACAAGGCGAAACTGCCGACACATATTGAAATTGATGCATCTGCCTATGGAATTGAGAAGGATTCCGTAATTCTTCTGGAACAGCTTCGTACCATTGATAAGCGGCGGCTGAAAGATAAGGTGTGTCATCTGGACAGTGTCATGCTTGATAAGGTAAATCATGCACTTGAAATCAGCCTGGAGCTTACATTTTAGGGCAATTTCATGGGATTTTTGACAGGTTTGGATTCTGATTCTTGACGAAATCTTCCATAAGTGCTATATTTAACCGAGTTGCAATTATGTAAAACGGTACCTTTGTAACAGGCAGGGGCACGAAAGAAAATATACGGTAACAAGGAGAGGAAGATAACATGTCAGGACATTCAAAATTTGCCAACATCAAACATAAGAAAGAGAAAAATGATGCCAAGAAGGGTAAGATCTTCACAGTCATCGGCCGTGAGATCGTTATGGCAGTAAAGGCCGGCGGCCCGGATCCTGCAAACAACAGCAAACTTCGTGATGTCATTGCAAAAGCAAAAGCAAACAACATGCCGAACGATACCATCGACCGTGGAATCAAGAAGGCAGCAGGTGCTGACTCCGCAGACAGCTACGAGAAAGCTGTATACGAAGGATATGGCCCGAACGGTGTTGCCATTATCGTAGAGACTCTTACAGATAATAAGAACCGTACTGCAGGTAACGTACGTAACGCTTTTACCAAGGGTAACGGAAGCATCGGAACTCAGGGATGTGTATCCTTTATGTTCGATCAGAAAGGCCAGATCATCATCGACAAGGAAGAGCTTGAGGATGAGTGCGGCGAGATGGATGCGGACGAGCTGATGATGACAGCTCTGGATGCAGGTGCTGAGGACTTCAGCGAGGAAGAGGACAGCTTCGAGATCCTTACAGATCCGGATGATTTCAGCGCTGTACGTGAAGCTCTTGAGAAAGCCGGAATTCCGCTTATGGAAGCACAGATCGCCATGATTCCGCAGACTTACGTAGAACTTACCGACGACCAGGCTATCAAGGATCTCCACAGAACACTGGATCTTCTTGATGAGGATGATGACGTTACAGACGTATGGACAAACTGGGACGAGTGATCTTAGAATAGAAAATAATATTTTGCATATAATACCTCCAGAATTTTAGATTCCGGAGGTATTTTTATGGAAAAAAATAAAGAAGAGGGAAAACAGAAGGAACTGGATCGGGAAGAAAGCCAGGACAAGCAGATCCAGGAAACAGGACAGGTAGTGCTGGATGGAAATTCCCGGAAACATAAGGTGGAACTTCTGACGGTAATCGGGGAGATCGAAGGTCATGAATCGGCCCCGTCACACAGTAAAACCACCAAATATGAACATGTACTGCCAAAACTGGCTCTGATCGAGGATGATGAGGAAATTGAAGGACTTCTGATTCTTTTAAATACAGTTGGTGGCGATGTGGAAGCGGGGTTGGCGATTGCGGAAATGATCGCGTCTTTAAGTATTCCCACGGTTTCCCTTGTGCTGGGCGGCGGACATTCCATAGGCGTTCCCATGGCGGTTTCCGCGGACTATTCTTTTATCGTGCCAAGTGCTACCATGGTCATCCATCCGGTGAGGCAGAACGGGATGTTCATCGGTGTGGCACAGACGTACCGCAATATGGAGAAAATCCAGGACCGTATCACTGCCTTTGTATCGAAGCATTCTGATATAACCAAAGAACGGCTGGAAGAACTGATGCTGGATACTTCCCAACTGGTAAAAGATGTGGGAACCATGCTGGAAGGAGAGCAGGCAGTGAAGGAAGGTGTGATTGATGAAGTCGGCGGGATCCGGGATGCCCTGGACAAACTGTATGCCCTGATTGAAGAGAAAAAATCACAGAAATGATCGCTTTTTTATGTGGCTTTTGGTTATATTGGTTAAACATAACTAACGTGGTTACGCTGTGCTGTGGTAAAGAAAATCGACAGAAATTGTAAATCTCCCCTTGCCATATGCAGATTTTTAGCGTATTATTAATAGAGGTTTATAATTTGCGCGAGGAGGAAGACCATGTATAAGGTTTTAAAAGCTGAAACGTTGGCAGCTAAGATCCATCTTATGGTTGTGCATGCACCACGTGTGGCAAGCCACTGTCTGCCAGGACAATTTATCATTGTGAAACTTGACGAGAAGGGTGAGAGAATTCCTCTTACCATCTGCGATTACGATCGCGAGGCTGGAACAGTTACCATCGTATTCCAGGAGATCGGAGCATCTACAATTAAGATGTCTGCACTGAAAGAAGGAGATTCATTCCGTGACTTCGTAGGACCTCTCGGATGTCCATCTGAGTTCGTACACGAAGATATCGAAGAACTCAAGAAGAAGAAACTGGTATTCGTTGCCGGTGGTGTTGGTACCGCACCTGTTTATCCGCAGGTTAAATGGCTTCATGAGCACGGTATCACAGCAGATGTTATCCTTGGTTCCAAGACAAAGGATATGGTTATTCTTGAGAAAGAGCTCGGCGCTGTTTCCAATCTCTACGTCACAACTGATGATGGTTCTTATGGACGTTCTGGTATGGTAACCAAGACTCTTGAGGATCTTGTAACAAACGAAGGCAAACATTATGATGTCTGTGTAGCAATCGGACCGATGATCATGATGAAATTCGTCTGTCTTCTTACCAAGAAACTTGGTATCCACACAATTGTCAGCATGAACCCGATCATGGTTGACGGAACCGGTATGTGCGGCGCTTGTCGTCTTCAGGTCGGTGATGAGATTAAATTTGCCTGTGTAGACGGACCGGAGTTCGACGGACATCTCGTTGACTTTGATCAGGCTATGAAGAGAAGTCAGATGTATAAGACCCAGGAGGGACGTGCATTACTGAAACTTCAGGAAGGCGATACCCACCACGGTGGATGCGGACAGTGCGGAGGTGACAAGTAATGGCAGATGCAAAAATGTTAAAAAAAGTTCCTGTAAGAGAGCAGGATCCGAAGGTACGTGCGACAAACTTCGAGGAAGTATGTCTTGGATATAATCAGGAAGAGGCAATGGAAGAGGCACAGAGATGTCTCGGATGTAAGAAACCGAAATGTGTAGAGGGATGTCCGGTATCCATCAACATTCCTGGATTTATTGAACATATCAAAGAGGGCAACATGGAAGAAGCTTACAAAGTGATCGGATTATCTTCCGCACTTCCAGCTATCTGTGGCCGTGTCTGCCCACAGGAATCCCAGTGTGAGGGACAGTGTATCCGTGGTAAAAAAGGTGAGGCTGTTTCCATCGGTAAACTGGAGAGATTCGTTGCTGACTATGCTCTGGAGCATGACATCAAACCTGCAGGAGCAGAGGGTAAGAACGGACATAAAGTTGCAGTCATCGGTTCCGGTCCTTCCGGACTTACCTGTGCAGGTGACCTTGCAAAGGCAGGATACGATGTAACTGTATTCGAGGCTCTTCATGAGCTTGGCGGTGTTCTTGTTTATGGTATTCCGGAGTTCCGTCTTCCAAAACAGAAAGTCGTTAAGAAAGAGATCGAGAAAGTTAAAGAGCTTGGTGTTAAATTCGAGACAAACGTTGTCATCGGTAAATCTACAACCATCGACCAGCTGATCGAGGAAGAGGGATTTGAGGCCGTATTCATCGGTTCCGGTGCAGGTCTTCCGATGTTCATGGGTATCCCGGGTGAGAATGCAAGTGGTGTATTCTCCGCAAACGAGTACCTGACAAGAAGTAACCTCATGAAAGCATTCGATGATTCCTACGATACACCGATCGCAGCAGGCAAGAAAGTTGCAGTTGTCGGCGGTGGTAACGTTGCTATGGATGCTGCAAGAACAGCTCTGAGACTTGGCGCTGAGGTACATATCGTATACAGAAGAAGTGAGGCAGAGCTTCCTGCACGAGCAGAGGAAGTTCATCACGCTAAGGAAGAGGGTATCATCTTTGATCTTCTTACCAATCCGAAGGAGATCCTTGTAGATGAGAACGGCCATGTAAATGGTATGAAGGTTGTCAAGATGGAGCTTGGCGAGCCGGATGCTTCCGGAAGAAGACGCCCGGTAGAGATTCCTGGTTCCGAGTATGAGATGGACGTAGATACTGTTATCATGTCCCTTGGTACTTCACCGAACCCGCTGATCTCTTCCACAACAAAAGGCCTTGATATCAACAAGAGAAGATGTATCGTTGCCGAGGAAGAAACCGGTAAGACATCCAAGGACGGCGTATATGCCGGTGGTGATGCCGTTACAGGTGCAGCTACTGTAATCCTTGCTATGGGTGCAGGTAAAGCTGGTGCAAGAGGTATCGACGAATATCTGAAAAACAAATAAAAAGAAGATTCGTTTTTAGATCCAGGCTTCCGGTTGCTGATTCACAGTAACCGGAAGTTTTTTGTATATACAATTATAATTTTAAGAAAAAGAACATTTGTTTGAATGATTGCTTAAGTGTGGATTGTAAGTTTCCGGTAATTATGCTATAATGTGTTGGAAAAATTTTTAGAAAAGGAAATATCATTATGTCAGTGATACATGCGATTATATTGGGAATTCTTCAGGGAATTACAGAATTTTTGCCGGTGAGCAGTTTTGGACACCTTTGTGCAGCCCAGGATCTTCTTAACGGATCAAGAGGTTCCGGGGTGCTTTTTGAAGTAATGCTTCATCTGGGAACCATGGTAGCTCTGATTCTCGTTTTTCTGAAAGATATCAAAAAAATCGGAATCGAACTGATCGGAATGATTTTGGATCTGATCGGAAATGCCAATATTTTTCTTTATAACAGAAGAACCGGTAAAAATTTGACCTATGCAAAAATTGTGCACGGAACTTACCGGAAACTTACTGCTCTGATCCTTGTTTCAACAATTCCTACAGCATTAATTGGATATCAGTGTAAGCGCCTTGTTGTACGCAGTGCGTCTTCACATATGTTTTCGGGAATTGGAATTCTGCTTACAGGAGTAATTCTTCTTGTTGTGGATTACAGCAATATAAACGGGAACAAGGGTACAAGGGAAGTAAATTTCGGAGATGCCATGTGGATGGGAATCTGTCAGGGAATTTCAGTATTTCCCGGACTTTCCAGATTCGGACTTACACTGAGCGTTGGACTTTTCTGCGGACTGAGCCGGAAATTTGCGGTTAAGTATTCTCTTTTAATGAGTATACCGGCTGTGATTGGAGCTTTTTTTGTAGAAATGGGCGAGTTTACAGCGGTAAGTATGACGGTGGGAAAAGGATTTACCTATGTCCTTGGAATGTTGGTGGCCGGAATTACAGGGTATCTGGTAATCCGGTTCATGCTTAAGCTTTCGAATCAGGTCAGACTGCGTTATTTTGCATTTTATTCCTTTGCAGCCGGTATCCTTATTCTGGCAGCAAATTATATTTGATATCAACTGGAGGGAGTCTGACAATGGCAGCTTCAAAAACAACAAAAAAAAGAAAAGGGAAAACTGCGACAAAACAGCAGAGCGCTGGAAACCGATTTCAGACAGAAATACTGATTCTGGTTATGTTTGCAGCCTGCCTGATTCTGATGATCAGTGCGTTTGGCATGGGTGGTATCGTAGGAAATGCCATCAGCAGCATCTGTTTTGGAATCATGGGATTGTGTGCATATCTGTTTCCAGTAGTTTTGTTTGGGGGAGTTACGTTTCTGATTGTCAATAATAAGAACCGTCTTGCTTATAAGAAGATTTTTGCCGGAATTGTGTTTTTTGCCTTTTTATGCGGACTTTTACAGCTTCTTACAGAAGGTTACACACCAAGTACAACTTTTGCGGATTATTATGCACTCAGTTCGGAGTATCATACAGGAGGAGGCGTGATTGGAGGTGCAGTATGTATTTCCACAGCTTCCGCATTTGGTACAGTTGGAGGCGTGGTGATCATTGTACTGGTACTGATGGTTTCCATGATTATTATTACGCAGAGATCTTTTTTCGGGTTTATGAATAAAATTCTGGATCTGTTTGCAGATGCTGCCCGGGAGGGAAGAGAGGCATATCTGGAGGCACAGCCGGACAGAGAAAAGCAAAAAGAACTCCGAAGGAAAATCCGTGCTGAGAGAAGAGCAGAAAAGATCCGTCAGCTGGAAGAGGAATTGGAAGAGGAAGAATTGGCGTTTGCGGAAGAAACCACCAAGAAAACATCCAGAAAACGTAAAGGAAAATCAAAAAAAGAAGAAAATAAAAGACAGGCAGCTGTAAAAGCCAACCGAAAAGGGGAATTTAATCTGCCTTCTTTTCTGGATGAGGAGAAGGCTGCGCTTCCATCGGATACAGATTTGCCAGAAGCAGAGGAAACAGAGGGACAGGAGGAAATCCGGCCGGCTTCCCATGAGAACATGGAATTTCAGATTCACAGATCTCAGCCGCAGACAGTGACTGAAGAAGTGGAAGAACCAGATTTTGAAAAAGATATCCAGGAAGTCTCAGAAGATGAGTATGACGGTTATGAAGATGTTGCGGTTCCGGAAATGTCTCCGGTTCTGGAAACAGAAAAAAAAGCTTCCACAAATAACCCCAAATCTTCACAGAAAGAAATTGAACATGGGATCAAAAATATTCAGCATGAGATCAGTCAGAAGGAAGTTGCAGAGAAAAAACCATATCAGTATCCTCCACTGAAACTTCTGAAGCGAGGTGATGGCAGATCTCAGGGAGATTCTGATGCACACTTAAGAAAAACAGCTCAGAAGCTGCAGGAAACACTGCACAATTTTGGCGTAAATGTAACGATTACCAATGTCAGTTGCGGCCCGACAGTAACCCGTTATGAGCTGCAGCCGGAGATGGGTGTTAAAGTCAGCAAGATTGTAGGTCTTTCGGATGATATTAAACTGAATCTTGCAACACCGGATATTCGTATTGAGGCACCGATTCCCGGAAAAGCTGCTGTGGGAATTGAAGTTCCAAATAAAGAAAACAGTCCGGTTATGCTTCGAGATCTTCTGCAGTCTGAGGAGTTCAAAAATGCCAAGTCAAAGCTTTCTTTTGCGGCAGGTAAAGATATTGCAGGGAAACCGGTTGTGGCAGATATTGCAAAGATGCCGCATCTTCTGATCGCAGGAGCTACCGGTTCCGGTAAATCGGTATGCATCAATACTTTGATTATCAGTATTCTTTATAAGGCAACACCAGATGAAGTTCGTCTGATTATGATTGACCCGAAAGTTGTTGAATTAAGTGTATATAATGGAATTCCACATCTGTTTATTCCGGTAGTTACAGATCCGAAAAAAGCGGCCGGAGCACTGAACTGGGCGGTTTCAGAGATGACAAGCCGTTATAATGCTTTTGCGGAGTATGGTGTACGTAACCTTGGAGAATATAATAAAAAAGTTGCGAATATGCGTGTACCGGAAGGGGAAAAAGCACCCGAAAAGATGCCACAGATCGTAATTATTGTAGACGAGCTTGCGGATCTTATGATGGTAGCGCCGGGCGAAGTGGAAGATGCCATCTGCCGTCTGGCCCAGCTTGCACGTGCAGCCGGCATTCATCTGATTATTGCCACACAGAGACCTTCGGTTAATGTTATTACAGGACTGATTAAGGCAAATATGCCGTCCAGAATTGCATTTTCCGTATCTTCCGGTGTGGATTCCAGAACAATTCTTGACATGAACGGCGCAGAAAAACTTCTCGGAAAAGGTGATATGCTGTTTTATCCACAGGGATATCAGAAACCTGCCAGACTTCAGGGCGCCTTTGTGTCTGACGAGGAAGTCAGCGCTGTTGTGGAATATGTTTCCGACAAAAATCAGGGAGCGGTTTATGATACCGCCATTGAGAAGCAGGTAAATACTGCCACGGTTCCCGGAGGAGCAGGTGGCGGTGACAGAGACGTATATTTTACAGAAGCCGGCAAATTTATTATTGAGAAAGAGAAGGCCTCCATTGGCATGCTTCAGCGTATGTTTAAAATCGGTTTCAACCGTGCGGCCAGAATCATGGATCAGCTCTGCGATGCAGGAGTCGTAGGTCCGGAGGAAGGAACCAAACCAAGGAAAGTTCTGATGTCTGCGGAAGAATTTGAGAATTATCTGGAGGAGAATGGCGGATGAAAATAAGCGTTCTGACAGTAGGAAAAATAAAAGAGAAATATTTACGAGATGCCATTGCAGAGTATTCCAAACGTTTAAGCCGTTATTGCAAACTGGAGATTATAGAAGTATCTGATGAAAAAACACCGGATAATGCCAGCGAAACGGTAGAAGAGGCAATCAGAAATAAAGAGGGTGAGCGCCTTTTGAAATATATCCGGGACGATGCTTTTGTAATTACACTGGAAATTGCAGGAGAACAGCTGACATCTGAGAAATTTGCAGAGAAAATCAATACTCTTGGCATCCGGGGAACCAGCTATATCCAGTTTGTAATTGGAGGTTCCATTGGACTTGGAAAAGAGGTGCTGAAAAGATCCGATTATGGACTTAGCTTTTCAAAAATGACATTTCCTCATCAGCTGATGAGGGTGATTCTGCTGGAACAGATTTACCGGAGTTACCGGATCATAAGTGGAGAACCTTATCATAAATAAAATTAAAAAGGAAGCCTTTCACCATTACTTTTAAGTAACAGTGGAAGGCTTTTTATGTGTGGGAAATTTCGCAATATGGATGAAGAATCTGTACTGCATGAGAAATTTTACCGAATAAGTAAAAATTTGCAAAAAAGATTGACGAGACTAACTCATTATTGTATAACAAAGTTATAGAGATATAACAATTATAGCAGAGGGAGTTATCTGGTATGAAAAACAGAAAACGAAAATCAGCTGCTGCACTGGCGGCAGGGATGTCTGTACTCCTGGGGGCCGGTACAATTGCAGGTGCTACAGAACAGACGGATAATAACAAGATCAGCAGGGAAGAAACGGTATATGTAAATACAGAAGCAGATGGAACTGTAAAAGAAGTTACAGTTTCAGAGTGGCTGAAAAATGTAAAGGCAGCATCTGGCTCCACGCTTGCGGATGTTTCAGAATTAAGTGAAATCAAGAATACAAAAGGGGACGAGGAATTTACTCAGGATGGAAAAAATATTACCTGGGAAACCGATGGCAGGGATATCCATTATGAAGGAAAAACAGATAAGGAGCTTCCTGTAACCGTTACTTTTACCTATGAACTGGACGGTAAAGAAATAAAACCGGAAGATCTTGCAGGAAAAACCGGTCATCTGAAAATTCATGTAACCTATGAAAACCGTGCAGTTACCACAAAAAAAATTAATGGAAAAACAGAAAAATTATATTCTCCTTTTATGATGATTACAGGGATGATTCTGTCTACAGATAATTTTTCCAATGTAACGGTTGATAATGGCAAAGTAGTGGAAGATGATTCCAGAAATATTGTACTTGGAATTGCAATGCCCGGATTAAAGGAAAGCCTGGATCTTACGGAAGATGTGGAAAAGGATCTCAGCATTCCGGAAGATTTTACTGTGGAAGCAGATGTGACAGACTGTGAAATGAGTTCTTCTTTTACAGTGGCAATGACAGATGTGCTGGATGAAGTTGATCTGGATGATCTGGACAGTGTGGATGATCTGCAGGATTCCATAAAGAAGATGACAAAAGCAGCGTCAAAACTGGTAAAAGGAACAAAATCACTTTCAGAAGGTGTGAACACCCTTGATGAAAAATATAAAGAATTTGATGAGGGAATTGCCGCATTAAGTACCGGTGTTTCCGCACTGGAATCAGGGGCTGGGAAACTGGATGACGGAGTGGGAACTTTAAGTACCGGTGCTTTTGCTCTCAGCGAAGGCGCGTCGCAGCTGGCACAGGGAATTTCCGCTTATACTGCGGGAACCGGAACTCTTGCGACAGGACTGAAGCAGTACACCGGCGGAGTCGATACTGTCAGCGACAGTATGGATAAAGTTGCAAACGGAGTCAATTCCTATACAGAAGGGGTCGACAGTTATGTTTCCGGTGGAAGCAGTCTGTCAGACGGAACAATGGCATATGTAAACGGTGCTTCCACACTGACCGGTTATATGAAGAAATACATAGAGGGAAGTGATGCACTTACCGGAGGAATGCTTAAATATTTAAACGTTATACAGACACTGCTTTCCGGTATGGGTACCGTAATTCCGCAGACAGATGAGACAGTAAAAAGTGCAAAGACGGCTGTGGAAAAAATGAAAGCAATGGCAGATTCTCTGGACAGTGATACTTTGAACGATTTTTCCGGAAATATGGAAGAATATGCCGGAAAAGTTTCCGCTTATAATGTACAGATGCAGGAATATGTGGCCGGTGTAGAACAGCTTGGAGAGAAGATTACAGCACTTCGGGAACAGATCGCAAAGACAACAGATACAGAAAGTACAGAAGAGATAACATCCGACGTTCAGGAAGCGGCAGATACTCTGAAAAATAATGCAGATACCATGAATGCACAGGCGGATATCATAGAAAACTGGGCAGACAATGCCGGAGAAACAACGACAGATATGACTGCAATTGAAGAAGGCCTTTCCGGTGTGAAAAATAATCTTTCAGCAGCAGAAAATGCACTTTCGGGAATTGATTACAGTACCATGGATGAAGGAACCGCAGCGGCAGTTCAGGAAGCCCTTGGCGCTATCTCAGCAGCCAGAAGCGCGGCCGATGGAATAGATACTTCTTCTGCAAACGGACAGATGGCGGATACTTCAGCGTTGAAAAACGCGGCAGAAGCTTTACGCAGTTCGGCATCAGAAGCCGATGGTGCAAAACAGAAAGCAATGTCCGCAGTAGAAAATCTCACTGCGCTGAATCACACATCTGCTTCTGCGGGAAGTGCATTGTCAGATCTTCAGAAAGCAGTCAGTGAGCTGGAAGAAGATGTGAAGAATCTGACAGAAAAGGATCAGGATCTGAAAAATACAGGAAATACACTTTCTGATACCGGCAGACAATTATCAGACACGGCCCGGAATATGGACGATGCTTTTGGTAGCTTAAGTGAACAGATTCCGGAAATTCAGTCAGAGATCAATAAATTAAAGGATACGGCAGATGCTCTTTCCAGTGCAAATGAAACACTTCAGTCCGGTTATCAGCAGAATCTGACCAATGCAAATGAGCAGTTTCAGAAAAATTCCGAGGATCTGAATGCTATGGGAAGTGCTGTGAATTCCGGAATTACAGACCTTCAGGGAAAAAAGAATGCCAATGCCAGTGCACTGTTAAAAGGTGCAAAATCTCTGAAAAAAGCAGGAAAGACACTGACCGAGGGAAGCAGCCAGATACAGGAGGCAATTACACAGCTTAAAAAAGGCATTCAGACGATTTCCGCAAACAGCAGTGCACTTAACAATGGAGCGGATCAGCTGGTTTCTTCGGGTAGTCAGCTGGAACAGGGGGCAGGACAGCTCTTTGCAGGAAGTAGCACCCTTGCGTCCGGAACGCAGACTTTAAAAAGCGGAACTTCCGCTCTTGCATCTGGCGTAGGAACTCTGCAGAGCGGAGCGGATAAACTGAAAGAGGCCAGCGGACAGGTGCAGGAGGGAATCAGCAAACTTGCAGATGGCGCAAAGACATTAAGTGACGGTCAGAAAAAGTTCTATAAAGAAGGTGTGAAAAAACTGGACGATGCAGTAAACAAAGATCTGAAAAATGTGATAGACCGTTTCCGTGCACTGAAATCGGAGGCGGTTTCTTATGACAGTTTCACACAGCGTGCAGAGGATATGGATGGAAGTGTAAAATTTATTTATGAGACAGAAGCAATCGAAGTCAGCGAGGAAGAATAATGACCGGAATTCTGCCGGATAACAGCAGAGAGAGTCAGGCGGATTCCTGCAAATATCTTGACAATTTCCAGATTTGTAGTATGATAAGAAAAGAGTAGCACTCATAAGAAAAGAGTGCTAATAAATACAGAAAGAAGGAAATAAACATGGCATTAAAACCAGTTGCAGACAGAGTGATCGTGAAATATTTTGAGACAGAGGATAAGACAGCATCCGGTATCGTTCTTCCGGACAGCTCCAAGGAAAAGACACAGCAGGCAGAAGTTATTGCTGTTGGTTCCGGTAAGATTGTAGACGGAAAAGAAGTACCGGTACAGGTAAAACCTGGTGACCGTGTAATCTACGGAAAATACACAGGAACTGAGATCAAATACGAAGGTGAGAAATATCTGGTTATCAATGCGGATGATATTATTGCCATTGTAAAAGACTGATGAAGAATTTTTACCGTAATTTTCTGAAATTATGCTCCATGCTGGTTTTGCAGAATGTAGTAACGTTAAGTGTCAACCTTGCTGACAATATTATGCTTGGCGCATTTAGCGAGACTGCATTATCCGGAGTAACCACTGTAAATCAGGTACAGTTCGTCTTTCAGCAGCTACTTATGGCGCTGGGAGACGGACTTGTCATATTCGGAAGCCAGTACTGGGGAAAGAAAGAGACAAAACCGGTGAGAAAGATCAGTGCCTGGGCCATGTGCACAGGCATTTTTATTGCTCTCATTCTGTTTATCCTGGCAAGCTTTTTTCCGCGTCAGCTGCTGGGGCTTTTCACAACAGATCAGACAATTATTGAAGCCGGTCTTTCC
Organism: Blautia luti; assembly: GCF_013304735.1. GTDB lineage: Bacteria > Bacillota > Clostridia > Lachnospirales > Lachnospiraceae > Blautia_A. The sequence continues at coordinate 158,267 of NZ_JAAITI010000002.1, read as the reverse complement.
TATCTTGCGATCATCCGTTTTACCTACTTTTTCTTTGCAGTGACACAGATTTTGCTGGCTACGCTGCGCTGTGTGGAAATCGCGGGGATCGCTTTCGGGCTTTCTGTCATGACTCTGATAATTAACTGCAGCATTAACTGGATTCTGATTTACGGACATTTTGGTGCGCCCAGGATGGGTGCGGCAGGAGCAGCGGTGGGAACACTGACGGCCCGTATTGCGGAGATCTGCGTACTGATCACTTATATTTCTAAAAAACAGAGCTGGATCGGTATCCGTATCCAGGATTATCTGCAGGCAGATTGGAAGTTCGGACGGAAATATTATAAAGTGGTATGCCCTCTGCTTGTGATCCAGGGACTTTGGGGTGTAAATACAGCGCTTCAGACAGCAATTCTGGGCCACATGACGGCAGCAGCCATTGCAGCCAACAGTGCAGCGTCCAATCTGTTTCTGATGGTAAAATCCGCAGCTGTGGGAGCTGCTTCCGCCGCATCGGTTACCATGGGAAAAACCATAGGTTCCGGAGATCTGAAGCTTGCAAAACTCTATTCCAAAAAACTTCAGAAACTTTTTGTAGTCATGGGAATTATCTGTGGTGTGCTGCTTTTCTTTATCCGTATTCCGGTCTTAAGCCTTTACCAGCTTTCTCCGGAAACCAGAGAAATGGCGAATACATTTCTTATTATCTTAAGCGTGGTGATGTTGGGAATGTCTTATCAGATGCCTACCAATGGAGGCATTATTCGGGGAAGTGGCAGTATTGCCTATTCCATGAAGGTGGATCTAATTAGTACCTGGGCGATTGTGATCCCGTTATCCATGTTCATGGCATTTGTGGTCAAAGCATCACCGGCCATCGTGGTGTGCTGCCTTAACGCAGATCAGATTTTTAAGTGTGTACCCGCATTTCTGAAATGCCATTACGGGCACTGGATCAAAACCATGACAAATATTTCTTGACGCCTATCCTCCCTGTAGGTAGAATAAAAGATAAGGTTTTATGTGCGAAAGGGAAATTCCGGATAGAATTTCAGGATAAGCTTGACAAAAATATGAGGATATAGTACCATCGTACATATATCATAGTAACTCAGTGGGAAAACGGGAATACCCGCTGAGCCAGAGGAGGAACAAAGAGATGAGAAAAAAAGTACTGGCAGCGCTTCTGGCAGCTGCAGTAGCAGGAACGACTGTTATGGCAGGAACAGCAGTATTTGCGGCAGAGAACACCGAAGGAGCCAAGGCTGCCGGCGGTAATATTACAATTGCAGAAACCACAGATCCTCAGAATATCAATCCACTGTATGTTGTGGATCAGACAAGTTTTGATATGATGCAGGCACTGTACAGCCCGTTTTTTGAGATAGTGAACGGAGAGATGTATTACGGAAACGGACTTTGTGAGAGCGTGACAGCCAATGAGGATGCCAGCGAGTTTACTCTGAAGCTGAAGGACGGACTGAAATGGCATGACGGTGAGCCGCTTACTGCTGATGATGTGGTATTTACCATGCAGGTTCTGGTAGATGAGAAACAGAATGTGCCATATTCTTCTTACGGATATGTGAATGATAAGGCAGTAGAGGCAGAAAAAATTGATGATCTTACTGTAAAACTTTCCCTTGGATCTTCTTCCGCAGGATTTCTTGGCGGTTTAAGCCAGGTTTACTGTATTCCGAAACACATTTATGAAGGTGTGGAGAATATCGGAGAGAGCGATCTGAACAATAAGCCGGTAGGAAACGGACCGTTTAAGTTCGAGGAGTACAAATCCGGTGAGTACCTTAAAGTAACAAAATTCGATGATTATTATGAAGATGTAAATCTGGATTCCATCACTTTCAAGATCGTTAAAGATTCCAGTTCCGCCAATGCGGCACTTGCAAGCGGTGATCTGGATGCACGTCTGATCAGCGCGGATGATTACGATACAGTCAGTGCATACGACAACGTAAATATCAATACCTACAATTCCGGACGTGTTAATGCCATGTTCATGAATGAGCTGAATGAAGATCTTCAGGATGTAAAGGTACGTCAGGCTATTGCATACGCACTGAATAAAGAGGAATTCTGTCAGTTTGCATTCATTTCCGAAGATTATGCAGAACCGGCGGATTCCCTGTTTACACCGGATACCCTTTATTATGCAAAACCGGACAATACTTATGACAATGATCCGGCCAAGGCACAGCAGCTTCTTTCCGAAGCAGGAAAGACATCTCTTTCTCTGAATCTGATGTATATCTCCACAGACAAGACTATGGAGAGTGAGGCCCTGTATGTACAGTCTGCACTTGCAAATGTGGGAATCACGGTAAATCTTGTTCCGACAGACGAATCAACATTCAAGAATAAAACCAAGGATCCGGAATGTACAGATTATGACCTGGTATTAAGCTTTTATACTTTAGGTGAGGAACCGAGTCTTTATGCGGATATGTGCTCTTCCGACAGCCGTTCCAACTACTCCAGAATCAAAGATACGGATCTGGATGCACTGTGGGAAAAAGGAAACAGTACAGCAGATGAGACAGAGCGCAGTGACATATATAAAGAAATTCAGAATACCATCAACGATAATATGTATATTTATCCGATCGCGTATTCCAATGGATTCTATGCGGTAAATAAGGATTTTGGCGGATTTGATGAATGTCTGTTAAAGACGATTTATTATGATTATTCGAAGATCTACACACTGGAGAAATAAAACACAAATTTATAAAAGATAATCACGGAAAGGAAGTGGCTGACGCGTTTTTCGCGCCAGCCGATTTCCTGTTTTCGGGGAAAATAAAGGAGGTACATTTTGAAGAAAATCGCAAACCGTCTGGTGCAGTGTATTCTGACACTGTTTATTGTCTCCGTTCTCTGTTTTGCACTGACAAAAGCAGCGCCCGGAGATCCGGTCCTGACTTATGTGGAGCCGAATATGAGTGAAGAATACATTCAGAATTTAAGGGAAAGCCTGGGTCTTACCAAGCCTCTTTATGAACAGTATTTTCTGTGGCTGGGAAGGATTTTTCACGGGAATTTCGGAAATTCCCTGATGAATAACCGTCCGGTACTGACACAGATGCTGGAGCGTCTTCCCGCAACAGTGATCCTGATGGGAACCAGTATGTTACTGGGATTTCTCATTGCCATTGTGCTGGGATTGTATTCCGGTAAGAATAAAAACGGAATTCTGGATAAAATCACCAGCCTTTTCTGCTATGTGGGAATTTCCATCCCTACTTTCTGGTTCGGTATCATGCTGATCTACCTGTTCAGTGTACATCTTCATATCCTTCCAAGTATTGGTATGCATTCAGACGGGGACCGCTCTTTCGGGGATCTGGTGCTTCATATGGTGATGCCCTGTGCGGTGCTGACTTTTGCCAATGCATCCCAGTATATCCGGTATCTGAGAAGCAGTACCATCACAGAGATGTCCTCAGACTATGTTATGGTGCAGAAAGCCTATGGAATGAAAGAGTCCGGGATTCTGTTCCGCCATGTACTGAAAAATGCCATGCTTCCAATGATCACAGTTCTTGGAATGAGTTTGCAGTCACTGGTTTCCGGAGCCATTATTACAGAGCAGGTTTTTGCATGGCCGGGAATCGGACAGCTGGCGGTTACTGCGGTTATGCAGTATGATTATCCCCTGATCATGGGTATTACCATGTTTACGGCACTTCTTGTGGTGCTCGGAAATCTTCTGGCAGATGTTCTGTATGCTGTCTTTGATCCGAGAATCCGCAAGGCCGGATGTTAGGAGGTGAAGGGACATGAGAGAAAATATCTGGAAAAATATCAAACTTGGTTTTAAGACAAATAAACTGGCAGTTGCAGGAGCAGTGGCTATCCTTCTTCTGGCACTGATCTCTATTTTTGCCTTTCTGTATCCGGTGGACCCCAACGCCATCAGCGCTACAGAGAGACTGAACGCCCCTTCCATGGCACATCTCTTTGGAACCGATGATATGGGAAGGGATTATCTGGCACGTTGCATTTATGGTGGAAGAGCTTCCCTTCTGGTAGGATTTCTGTCCATGATCCTCTCCACAGCCCTTGGAGTGATTGTGGGCTCTATCAGCGGTTTTGTAGGAGGAACCGTGGATGCAGTGCTGATGCGTCTGGTAGATGCATTGATGAGTCTTCCTACTTTCCTGATCATGATCGTTATGAACGCTTTTCTGAAACCGGGATTACAGAATATTGTCCTGATTATCGGATTTCTGACCTGGATGAACATTGCCAGGATTGTCCGTGGCGAGACGATTTCCCTGAATGAGAGAGAATATGTTATCTATGCAAAGATTTCCGGACAGAAAAAGTTCTCCACAATTGTGCATCATATTCTTCCCAACATCATGCCAACCATTATTGTTGCCGCAACTATGAATATCGCAAATGCGATCCTGATGGAGTCCGCACTGAGCTTTTTCGGCTTGGGCATCCAGCCACCCACAGCTTCCTGGGGAAGCATGCTCAGTAATGCACAGCGTTATATCCAGCAGGCTCCGTACCTTGCCATCTTTCCGGGTATTCTGATCCTGATCACGGTTATCAGTTTCAACTATCTGGGAGAAGTGTTGAGAAAAGTATTTGAGCCCAAGTAAGGAGGACATGCACAAATGGAAAAATTACTGGAAGTAAAAGATCTGAAAGTGTCTTTCTTTACGGATCTTGGAGAAACACAGGCAGTAAAAGATGCCGGGTTTGCCATTGAAGAGGGAGATTTTTTCGGAATTGTAGGCGAATCTGGAAGCGGAAAAAGTGTAACAACGAAATCCATTCTCCGTCTTGGCCCGTCCAACTGCAAGATTATGGGCGGAGAAATCCTGTTTCAGGGGGAGGATATTCTGAAAAAAAGTGAGGCAGAGCTCCGGGAAATTCGTGGTGGTGAGATTGCCATGATTTTTCAGGATTCTCTTTCTGCACTGAATCCGGTTTATACCGTAGGAAACAAGATGGTGGAGCTGATCCGCCGCCATACTTCCATAACAAAAAAAGAGGCAAAGGCCCGGGTGCTTGAGCTGCTGACAGCAGTAGGGATCACAGATCCGGAAAAAGCCATGCGTAGTTATCCCCATGAGCTTTCCGGTGGTATGCGCCAGCGTGTAATGATCGCCATGGCCATGAGCAGTAATCCGAAAGTTCTCATTGCCGATGAACCGACGACAGCTTTGGATGTAACCATTCAGGCACAGATCCTTCATCTTCTTCTGGAACTTCAGAAAAAAAACAATATGAGTATTATTCTGATCACTCATGATCTGGGTGTTGTGGCACAGACCTGTAAGAGAGTGGCTGTTATGTGTGGTGGTTACGTGGTGGAAGAAGGAACGGTAGAAGAGATTTTTCTTAATCCGGGCCATCCGTATACCCAGGCACTGATTGCAAGTATGCCACGTGTGGGAGGAACTTTTGAACAGTTTCTGGAAAGAGATCTTTCTGACGGAAGCGGAAATTTATGTCCGTTTCTGAACCGTTGCAAATATGCGGATAAAACCTGCGAGGCCTGTCTTCCGAAATATTATGAATCTTCGGAGGGACATAAGATTCTCTGCCACAGAAGGGAGGAGGAAAAATGAGCAATTCTTTAATTGAAGTAAAAGATCTGAAAGTATATTTTAAACAGAAATCTCCGAAACTTCTGTCTTTTAAGCCGGGTATCCTGAAAGCTGTAGATCAGGTGAGTTTTTCTATTGAAAAGGGAAAAACTTTCGGTCTGGTAGGAGAGTCCGGAAGCGGAAAATCTACCATCGGAAAAGCAATCCTGCGCTATCATAAGCCTACAGGAGGGGGGATTTTTTACGGAGGAGCGGAAATTGGAGCCATGGGAGAAAAAGAGCTTCTTCCATACCGCAAAAAAATGCAGTCTGTTTTTCAGGACCCGTATTCATCCCTGGACCCAAGTCATACCGTGCAGGATATTATCTGTGAGCCCATGGAAATCCATAAACTGTATACGCCAAAAGAGCGGAAAGAACGTGCAAAAGAACTGATCCGGGTTGTTGGCCTTAAAGAGCAGGATCTTCTGAAATATCCTCATGAGTTTTCCGGCGGACAGAGACAGAGAATTTCCATTGCCAGGGCACTTTCCGTGCAGCCGGAGTTTGTGGTCTGCGATGAGCCCATTTCCGCGCTGGATGTTTCTCTCCAGGCACAGATCGTTCAGATGCTTCAGGATCTTCAGGAAAAATACGGACTTACTTACCTGTTTATCAGCCATCAGCTGCAGGTGGTACAGAAGATCTGCGATGAGATCGGAGTTCTCTATCTGGGAAATCTTATGGAAATCGCAGATGCGGACAAGCTCTATTCCAATCCGCTGCATCCTTATACAAAAATGCTGATTTCTTCTATTCCGGTACCGGACCCGAGAGTAAAAACGCTGGATCAGATCGTGACAGATACCGGCGTACAGTCCCGCTCCATTGGCGGATGCCGGTTCCATAACCGCTGCCCGTGGTGTGAAGAGCGATGCAGGCAGGAAGTTCCACTGCTTCGGGAAGCAGAGCCAGGACATCTGGTAGCCTGCCATAAATACTGATATCAGGAATTTCGGACAATACGAGAAGGGAAAAGAAAAAGGTGGAAAAAAATATATATGATAATTATCTGGCTATTCTGAGGGAAGAAATGGTTCCTGCCATGGGATGCACGGAGCCGATTGCTCTGGCTTACGGTGCAGCAAGGGCAAGAGAAGTTCTTGGAAAAGAACCGGAGCACATTGTGGCAAAATGCTCCGGAAATATCATAAAGAATGTGCGCTGTGTCATCATTCCAAACTCCGGGGGATTAAAGGGGATCCCCGCAGGAGTGGTTCTTGGTGCGGTGGCAGGCGATGCAGCGCTTGATATGGAGGTTCTCTCAAAAGTAACAGACGAGGGAAGAAAACGCTGCCGGGAACTTCTGGATGCGGATATCTGTAAAGTGGAACTTCTGGATACTCCGGTTGTACTTCATATTGTGATTGAAATGAGTGCAGGAGAGGATACCGTCTGTCTGGAGATCAAATACGATCACATTAATGTGACCAGAATTGAAAAAAACGGAGAAATCCTTCTGGATGCGGACCGTGCGCTGGAAGAAAAAGAGGCGGCAGATCGCAGTCTTTTAAATCTGGAAGATATCCGGGAGTTTGCTGATACCGTAGAACTTTCTGATGTAAAAATTCTTCTGGATACCCAGATCAAAAGCAACATGGCCATTGCCCATGAGGGAATGACCGGAAAATACGGACTTGGGATCGGACGTGTGATCCGCGAAAACTATTCCCATGATATGCTTACCAGAATGCGAAGCCTTACCGCGGCGGCTTCCGAGGCGCGTATGGGCGGATGTGACATGCCGGTTGTCATTAACTCCGGAAGCGGAAATCAGGGAATTGCCTGTTCCGTTCCACTGATCGTTTATGCAAGGGAAATGGAGCTGCCGGACTACAGTCTGTACCGGGCACTTGTATTTTCCAATCTTCTTACCGTGTATCAGAAACATTATATAGGCAAACTATCGGCGTTCTGTGGTGCGGTGTCTGCATCCTGTGCGGCAGGAGCAGCCATCACTTATATGGTAGGGGGAAGTATTTCCCAGATCAAAAAGACTATCGAGAACACCCTGGCCAATATTCCGGGAATCATCTGTGATGGAGCAAAGATCTCCTGTGCTGCCAAGATCGCGGCCAGCTTGGATGCGGCGTTTCTTGCTCACCATCTTGCCATGAACGGTCAGTCCTATGCTCCTTATACAGGAATTCTTCAGGAAGAAACAGCAGAAACCATCAGCTGTGTGGGACAGATCGGAAAAGACGGAATGAAAGAAACAGACCGGGAAATCCTTAAGATCATGCTGGAACACTGATGAAATTTCAGTTATACTGTTCTTAAAAGACGCCGGGGCGGAGACGGCACAGATTAACCGAATGCGGATGCTTTTATCCGCTTGACAAAGAAAAGGTTGGATTTATGGACAATGAATTAAGAATTGCAATACTGATCGATGCTGATAATGTATCAGACAAATATATCAAGATCATTGTGGACGAGGTGGCGAACATTGGCATCGCTACCTATAAACGGATCTATGGAGACTGGACCAGTGCCAGGCTTTCTTCCTGGAAAAATGTTCTTCTGGAGGATTCTATCATTCCCATTCAGCAGTACAGCTATACTACGGGAAAAAACGCCACGGATTCGGCCATGATCATTGATGCCATGGATATTCTCTATTCCGGAAATGTGGACGGATATTGTATTGTTTCTTCGGACAGTGATTTTACCAGGCTGGCAGCAAGGCTCCGGGAATCCGGAATGCTGGTGCTGGGCATGGGCGAGGAAAAGACGCCCAAACCTTTTATTTCCGCATGTAATCAGTTTAAATATCTGGATCTTCTTTACCGCAATCAGCAGGAAGAAGAGAAAAAAGAAGATCTGGAAACTGCGGCGGAGGCAAAGAAAGCAGGAAGCAGTAATAATAAACAGAACAGTTCCGGTTCAAAGAAAAATAAAGACTTAAAAAAAGTACGGAAAACCATTAATGCCATCATCGAGAAATTTTCTGACGAGGAAGGCTGGCTGTCTTCCGGACAGCTGGGCGATCAGCTGGGAAAACGTCTTCCGGATTTTGATGTGCGTAATTACGGGTATTCCAAGCTGACTCCGTTTATCAAATCCCTGGGCAGTTATGAAACCGGCAGGATTCCTACCGGCAGTGGCGGAAGGAAACAGATTTATTTCCGTATGAAGGAGGAACGGTAATGAAGAATTATATGGCACCCATGGAAGGTGTTACCAACTGGGTTTACCGCAATGCATATCATGAATGCTTTTATCCCATGGATAAATATTTTACCCCCTTTATTACCGCCAAGCCAAACAAGAGACTCAGCAGCAAGGAAATTAAAGAAGTGTCCCCTGACACAAACGGAAAGCTTCCGGTGGTTCCCCAGATCCTGACCAATAATGCGGAAGACTTTGTCAAAACCGCACATATTTTTCGGGATGAATATGGCCATAAAGAAGTGAACTTAAATCTTGGATGTCCTTCAGGAACCGTAACAGCCAAGGGAAAAGGGGCCGGATTTTTGGGAGAACCGGAAAAGCTTGACCGTTTTCTGGACGAGATCTTTGCTAACACAGGGATGGAGATTTCCATTAAGACGCGCGTGGGCACCGATTACGAGGAAGACTGGGAAAGACTTCTTGAAATTTACAGCAAATATCCAATAAAGGAGCTGATCATCCATCCACGCCTTCTGAAGGACCATTATAAGGGAACTCCGCGGTATGGATTATACGAAGAGGCACAGAGAAAAATCAAAGTTCCGCTGGGCTATAACGGAGATATTTTTTCCGTGGAAGCTTATCAGGAAATCCAGGAAAAATTTCCGGATGCGGACAGCTTCATGTACGGACGGGGGATCATTGCAAGGCCTTACCTTCTGGATGAAATTATGTGCGGAACCAGAATGAAAAAAGAAGACCGTCAGTCTCAGTATAAGCAGAAAATGCGCCAGTTCCATGACTGTCTTTATCGGGAGTATCAGGAGTACCTTTCCGGAGAACGAAATGTGCTTTTTCGTATGAAAGAACTGTGGAACTATATGGCACCGGGATTTACCAATTACGCAAAATACCTCAAAAAGATCAAAAAATCCCAGCATTTGGGTGACTATGAGGCGGCAGTTATGAGCCTTTTTGGAGAACAGGAGATTTTGTAAGTATGGATATAAAAGAAAAATTCGAAGATTTTATTGCCCAGTATCCGATTTTTGAGTATCGTCTGCTGGACACAGCTGATATCAAAGTGCAGGAACGTGTACGGACAATCTGCAAACAGGAATGTGAGCGCTATGGCAGCACCTGGGCCTGTCCCCCGGCAGTAGGAGAACTTCCGGAATGTGAGAAAAAGATTCACAGTTTTCCCCAGGCAATCTTTTTTTCCAGTGTGGCGGAAGTATCGGACATGATGAATATGGAAGAGATGCTTTCCACACGAATGGCACACGAAGATCTTACAGAAAAAGTCCGGGATTTTCTGGAGGGAGAAGGATATGAGACCTTTACTCTTTCCACGGAATCCTGTGATTACTGTAAACGATGTGCGTATCTGGATGGAAAACCCTGCCGTTTTCCGGAACATATGCATCCCTGTCTGGAAAGCTATGGTGTCGTGGTAAATGAGATCGTGGAACGGGAACAGATGGAATATAATCTGGGGGGAAATACCATTCTCTGGTTTTCCATGGTTCTGATCCGCAAATAATACATATGAAGAAATCCTCTGGCATAGATTAATGATAAATGCCGGAGGATTTTTTTATGAAAAAAATGTCGGAGTTTCTGGATCTGCCGGTGGAACCGGCGTTTCGTGAAACACAGGTGATCCTTACCGGAAAACGCCGGGCGATCGTTGAAAATTACAGGAATCTTCAGCGCTATACAAGAGAGGAGATCATAATTCTGACTCCGTCCGGCAGACTTGTGATCCATGGAAAACGCCTGGAAATTTCCTGTTATACAGCATTTGAAATGTGTGTCTGCGGACGGATCGAAAGCATTCTGCTTGAGGAGGGAAAGAAAAAATGATTCCTGGTTTTGTAAGACTGTCCGTTACAGGCGAACAGCGTGAACGGTTCCTGAATCTGTGCAAAAGCCGTGGGATAATGTTCAGGAGAATCGTTCAGACAGGAGAAAAAGAACTTCTGCTGACAATGCGGGTGAAAGATTTTTTTCTGATCGGTCCTCTTCGGAGGAAAACGGGTGTACATATTCATATCCTGAAAAAAAGAGGACCTGTTTTTTTTCTGCTGGCGTGCAGACGGAATAAACTCCTGCCGGCAGGAGTTCTGACTGTGATCGGAGTCCTTTTTTTTCTGTCCGGGAGGGTCTGGAACATTCATATAGAGGGGAATATTTTAAATCCTACGCCACAGTTGGTAGACTTTCTGGAAGAAAAAGGCATCTGTTGTGGAGTATTCAAAAAGAAGATCCACTGCAATGCACTGGCAGAAGAGATGCGGCGGGAGTTTCCGGAAATTACCTGGGTATCGGCAAAACTTTCCGGGACCAGGCTGAGTTTTGAAATCCGGGAAGGCGATACGAAATTATCTGAAGAAACATCAAAAGCTGCCTGCAGCCTTTTTTCAACTGTGGATGGAATTGTAGAGTCTGTGGTCACACGACAGGGCACTCCCCTGATCAAGAGTGGTGAAGAAGTAAAAAAGGGACAGGAACTGATTTCCGGTATTGTCAACATTACAGATGACAGTCAGGAGGTAGTCCGTTATGAGTATGTTCAGGCAGATGCAGATGTTTATGTACGCTATACCATTGATTATTATGATACATTTCCACTTACTATAGAGAAAAAAGTTTACAGGGAAAAAGAAAAAAGGAGATTTTTTATCCGAAATAAAAACTGGATCCTGGATCTGTCTCCTGCTGCGAAGAAGAATGAGGATCGTCTGATCTGTGAATATCCGTTTGTACCTTCTGAAAATTTTCGACTCCCCATTTCCGCGGGAATCATCACCACCAGAAAATATGAGATCAGAAAAGAAAAACTGACAGAAAAGGCCGCAAAAAAACAGGCCATTCAGAGGCTTTATATTTATGAAGAAAAATTAATAGAAAAAGGGGTTCAAATATCTGAAAATAATGTTAAAATAGAAATAAAACATCAGGACTGCGTCAGCAGAGGTTCCCTTACTGTCATAGAAAAGACAGGAAAGGAAGGGTCTACAGAAAGAAAGACGCAGCCGAAAGAAAGGACACCAGAGGATGGCTAGCAGCATTATCGAATTATATGTGGATGTGCCGGCAGACCGCCAGGCGAATATTTTCGGACAGTTTGACGAGCATCTGAAGCTGATCGAACGTACTCTGAATGTAACGATGATTTTCCGGGATGGCTCTCTGAAGATCCTGGGAAGCCAGGAGGGAGCCACACAGGCGAGAGCGATCGTGGAAGAGCTGAATACTCTTGCAGGCAGAGGCAATACCATTACACAGCAGAATGTGAATTACGCACTTTCCCTTGCAATGGAGAAGATCGGTTCCGTGATGGAAGAGATCGACAAGGACTTTATCTGTAATACCATACAGGGGAGACCAATTAAACCCAAGACACTTGGACAGAAGGATTATGTGGAACAGATCCGTAAGAAGATGATCGTGTTCGGTGTGGGGCCTGCAGGAACCGGTAAGACATATCTTGCCATGGCTATGGCAGTAACCGCATTCCGCAATGAAGAAGTTTCCAGGATTATTCTTACCAGACCTGCCATTGAAGCCGGCGAGAAACTGGGATTTCTTCCGGGAGATCTCCAGAGTAAGGTCGATCCGTATCTTCGTCCCCTGTATGATGCACTTTATCAGATCATGGGGGCAGACAGCTTTGCAAAAAATATGGAAAAAGGCCTGATCGAGGTTGCTCCTCTTGCCTATATGCGAGGTCGTACTCTGGATAATGCATTTATCATTCTGGATGAAGCACAGAATACCACTCCTGCACAGATGAAGATGTTCCTGACACGAATCGGTTTTGGGTCCAAGGTTATCATCACAGGCGATGCTTCCCAGAAAGACCTTCCGAAAGATGCGGCGTCAGGCCTTGATGTGGCCATGAAGGTTCTGAAGAAGATTGATGATATCGGGTTCTGCCAGCTGACCAGCAAGGATGTTGTGCGTCATCCTCTTGTACAGCAGATCGTGCAGGCCTATGATGATTATGAGAAAAAACAGAAACCTGCCAAGTCCCGGAAGGATGACAGGTATGCTGTGAAGAATAAGGAGTACAGAAGATGACCATAAATATCGAATATGAAACAGACCAGGAACTCGGGATCGATTATGCTGCCCTTGCATCCCAGGTTGCGGATAAAGTTCTGGAAATGGAGAAATGTCCTTATGATGGACAGGTCAATCTGGTTCTCACAGATAATGAGGAGATCAAGAGAGTAAACACAGAATTCCGGAATATTCAGGCACCTACCGATGTATTGTCTTTTCCGATGATCCCTTTCGAAACTCCGGCAGATTATTCTGTGGTGGAAGAGGATGAATCGTATTTTGATCTGGACAGTGACGAACTTCTGCTTGGAGATATTATGATTTCCGTGCCCAAGGTTTTTGCACAGGCAGAAGAATACGGACACAGTGTAACGAGGGAATTCTGTTTTCTGGTTGCACACAGCATGCTGCATCTTCTGGGATATGACCATATGACAGAAGATGAGGCGAAAGTTATGGAAGCCAAACAGGCTGCGGCACTTAAAGAGCTTGGGATTAACCGTTAAAAATGCCGGGTAAACCGGTATAAGAGAGAAGGAAAGCGGAAAATTTTTTCCGCCTGAAGAAAAGGAGGTAATATATGAGAATGAAAAAGACAGGTATTCTGGCAGGTATCATGGCAACATGCATCTGTATTGCCCAGAGTGTTCCGGCATTTGGGGCACAGCAGGATCTGGTTGGTTTTGTCCCCAGTGAGGGAAACCAGACGGAAACGCAGGTAAAGAGTTATCTTACAGGCGAGAGTGTTCCCGAGAGCATTGGACGTCGGAGACCTGTTGCCGTAATGATGGGAAATAACATTTCCGGTGCGCCACAGAGTGGAATCGGACACGCAGGTGTAGTATATGAAGCACCTGTGGAAGGAAATATTACCCGTCTTATGGGAATTCTCGAAGATTACGATGAGCTGGAACGGATTGGCTCCGTGCGTAGCTGTCGCGATTATTATCTCTTTTATGCCAATGAATTTCAGGCAATTTATGCACATTATGGACAGGCAGCCTATGCACTGCCTTATCTGGAGCAGCACGTAATTGACAATCTTAACGGGATTCAGATGGGAAATCTGGCGTTTTTCCGAACAACAGACAGAAAAGCCCCCCACAATGCCTATACCGATGCAGCTCATCTTCAGGCAGGAATTGATGCCATGGGATACAGTCAGGAATATAAGGAAGACTATACCGGCCATTATCTATTTGCGGAAGATGGAACGGAAACAGTTCCGGATGGAATTACTGCGGCAATTGTAAAACTTGATAATTTCACAGATAATCATCCGTGGTATGAATATGATGCAGAATCCGGAGAATACCGCCGTTTCCAGTATGGAAAAGAGCATGTGGACCAGCTGGATAATGAACAGCTCACCTGTGATAATATTATCCTTCAGTATTCTTCCTGCCCGGCATATGACGGCAATGGTTATCTGAATATTGATGCCATTTCCGGTGGCGAGGGAAAATATATTACCAGAGGAAAAGCTATGGATATCCGCTGGGAAAAAGATTCCCCGTGGGGAATCACACATTATTATGATGGAAATGAACAGGAGATCCGTCTGAATCCGGGAACTACCTGGGTGGAGATTATACAGAATGACCGGATAGATTCCGTCACTTATCAGTAAATATACAGCTATCAGGAGAAACAGAAACATGAATGCAAACTACAGGGAACGTCTGAAAGACAAGAAACGTATTGTAATCAAGATTGGATCTTCATCACTGATCCATTCAGAAACAGGAAGACTGGATTTCCGTAAACTGGAAATTCTTGCAAGAGAACTCAGCGATCTTCACAACCAGGGGAAGGATGTGGTTCTGGTATCCTCCGGTGCCATTGCTGTAGGAGCTGCGGCCCTTGGGATGAAAGGCAAGCCTGCAGAACTGGAAAAGAAACAGGCATGTGCGGCGGTAGGACAGGCAAGGCTGATGACCATATATCAGAAGCTTTTTGGAGAATACAACCAGATGGTAGCGCAGATCCTTATGACAAAAAATACCATGGTCAATAACACCAATCGCCGGAATGCACAGAATACATTCAATCAGCTGCTGGCAGAAGGAGTCATTCCCATTGTAAATGAAAATGACTCGGTATCCTCCTACGAATTCCAGAATCTGGTAAAATTCGGAGATAATGACACACTTTCTTCCGTGGTTGCGGCGCTGATCGGTGCGGATCTTCTGATTCTGATGTCTGATATTGACGGACTTTTTACCGATGATCCCAATTCCAACCCGGATGCGGAGTTTATTGATATTGTGGAGAACATGGATGACAATATGCGTAAGCTTGGAAAATCTTCTACAGGAAGTAACGTGGGAACCGGTGGCATGGCAACCAAACTTACCGCTGCAATTATTGCGACAGCAGCAGGTGCGGATATGGTAATCGCAAACGGAAATGATTTTCATAATATCCACAGAATTATGGAAGGGAAAAACTGCGGAACTTTGTTTGTAGGAAACAAGAAAGAGGAATTTTTCCTCATTGATTATATTGAGAAACTGCTTTAAGGAGAACAGAAATATTATGATGGATAATATCAAAATTGACAGAATTAATGCACTGGCACACAAACAGAAGAGTGTGGGCCTTACAGAAGAAGAGAAAGTGGAACAGGCAAAACTTCGCAGAGAATATCTGGATGCGGTGAAAGGAAATCTCCGGGCGCATCTGAATAACATTGATATCAGGGAAAAGGATGGCAGCATTACCAACCTGGGAGAAAAATATGGAAGAAAAAAAGGAAATTAGAAAAAAAATATTTAAAGCCAGAAAAGAGCATGAGGATGCTTGGATTCAAGAAAAAAGCCGCAAAATTACGGAAACTCTGACACAGCTTCCGGAATACAGAAACGCAGATCGTATTATGGCCTATGCGGATTATAACCATGAAGTAATTACCCGTTATATTATCGAGCAGGCCTGGAAAGACGGAAAAGAAGTTGCGGTACCTAAAGTTTTCGGGAAAGACATGATATTTTACAGGCTGACGGATTTTTCTCAGCTGGAAGCCGGTTATTTTGGTATTCCGGAGCCGAGAGAAGACGGACAGGTTGTTTCCTGGGAAGAGGCAATGATGGTCATGCCAGGGGTGGCTTTTGATGTGAACTGTAACCGTGTAGGTTATGGCGGCGGTTTTTATGACCGTTTTCTGGAAAAACATCCGAAGATTCAGCGGGTTGCGGTTGGATTTTCTTTCCAGATGCTTCCGGAAGTACCTACAGAACCAACGGATATCCGTCCGCAGGTTATTGTCACGGAAGAACAAGTATACCGGGATATTCAGTAAGATGGACATAGAATTGATATGAACAGAAAGAAAGGCAGGAATATTTGGAAATGAATGAAATGCTTGAAAAACTGGGACAAAATGCAAAAGATGCAGAAACTGTCCTTCGAAATCTTTCTACAAACGACAAAAACAAAACTCTTGAGGCTGTAGCATCAGCTCTGGTAAATCATACAGAAGAAATTCTCAAAGCCAATGCGCTGGATGTGGAAAATGGAAAAAAGAACCAGATGCCGGAAGGTCTGATTGACCGTCTGATGCTGACACCGGAGCGTATTGAGGGAATGGCGGACGGACTTCGCCAGCTTACAGGTCTTGAAGATCCTATTGGAGAAGTAACCGGTATGAAAAAACGTCCCAACGGACTTCTTATTGGACAGAAACGTGTTCCGTTAGGGGTAATTGGAATTATCTATGAAGCCAGGCCGAATGTAACTTCTGATGCGTTTGGACTTTGTTTTAAGACCGGAAATGTTGTGATTCTGAAAGGTGGAAGTGATGCCATTCATTCCAATACTGCAATTGTAAAATGTATCCGTGAGGCAGTAAAAGATTGTGGCATTACAGAAAACGCAATTCAGCTGATCGAAGATACTTCCAGAGAGACAGCTGCGGAATTTATGAAAATGAATCAGTATGTGGATGTGTTGATTCCACGAGGTGGGAGAGGGCTGATCAAGGTTGTTGTAAACCAGAGCACAATTCCGGTAATTGAGACAGGAACTGGTAACTGTCATATTTATGTGGACGAGACAGCAGATCTTTCCATGGCAGCAGATATTGTCATCAATGCAAAAACACAGCGTGTGGGAGTCTGCAATGCATGTGAATCCCTTCTTGTAAACCGAAAAGTGAAAGATGCTTTCCTGCCGGTACTGGCAAAACGTCTGGATGAGAAACACGTGGAAGTCCGCGCAGATGAGGCAGCCGGTGCCCTGATGCCTGGAGCTGTTCCTGCAACGGAAGAGGACTGGGGAACGGAATATCTGGATTATATTCTTTCCGTAAAAGTGGTGGATTCCGTGGAAGAAGCCATTGCTCATATCAATAAATATAATACGAAACATTCAGAGGCGATCATTACCAATGATTATACTCATGCACAGAAATTCCTGGACGAGGTAGATGCGGCAGCTGTCTATGTCAATGCATCTACCAGATTCACAGATGGAAATGAGTTCGGATTTGGGGCTGAAATTGGAATCAGTACACAGAAACTTCATGCCAGAGGACCTATGGGACTGCTGGCACTGACAACAACCAAATATATCGTATATGGTAATGGACAGGTGCGTCCATAAGAATACATAGAGTGAAGCGGATTGTTGCGTCCGCTTTACTTTTTTGAAGTGTTGTGCTATACTTTTCCCAGTTAACTGGGGGTTGAGAGAGAGACTAACTCAAACAGGAGGACATATAAATGAAAAAAAAGCAACTTTTTGCAGTTCTGCTTGCCGGTTCCATGACAGTGGGAATGGCACCGGCCGCTGCCTTTGCTGCTGAAGATACAGCAGTTACGGAAGCACAGCAGACTGCAGATGATAATACAGAAGCTGCAGAAGGAGCAGATGCAGGAGAACAGGCTGCAGAAGAAACTCCTTCAGAAGATACACAGGCACAGAGTGATGCCGGCGAGCAGACCGCTTCGGAGGAACAGGCCCAGGCGGAAGAGCAGGCCGCAGTGGAAGAAGCTGCACAGACCCAGGAAGAAGTTCAGCAGGAGCAGACAGCTGCGGAAGGAAATGTTGTTACAGACGAAGCCGGACTGGTTGCTGCCATTAATTCTGCAGCCAATCTGGAAGATCCAAATAACGCTGCTGAAGCAGACCTTACCAAAATTGTTGTCAGCGGGACCATTTCGATTACCAATACAATTACAGTTCCGGCAGGAAAGGGAATTGTGATTTTAGGTGCAGATGAGAATGCCCAGATTAATCGTGCAGATGGATTTGCCGGTGATCTTTTTGCTGTAAATGGTGCCCTTTATATGGCAAAAAAAGACGCAACAGAAACCGAAAGTGCAGGAACTCTTTCTGTTGATGGATCTGTTGGAGATTCGACACAGGTGGCAGGCTCCCTGATTCATGTAGCTGCCGGTGCGAAGTTTTCCATGACAACAGGAATCAAACTTATCAATAATACAACTTCCGCATCTGGTGCGGCTGTTTTCAATGAAGGCGGAATTGTTCAGATTACAGGTGGTACCATTACAGGCAATAAATCTGATAAAGGTGCCATTTACAGCACTGGTTCCATCTTTGTAAAAAAAGGTGACGGAGCAGCGGATACAGAGCCTGCTGTTACCGGAAATACAATGACAGACGGACAGACTCCGGCGAACATTGTTCTGGCAGGTACCGATGGAAAGATCGTTGTAAGTGGAGCGCTTACCTCCCCACAGATTGGTTTTTCTGTTGAAAATGTGGCTGAGAATTATGTGGCAGTTGCAAAAGCAGACGATGTATCAGACAGTGATTTTGCCAGTGCACTTACAATTCTGGCATCCCAGTATGAGGGAGATAAGAACTATAAAGTCGATTCCGAAGGAAAACTGGTTTCCAACAGACCGACTGTTCAGATTACAGCGACAGAGTGGAAGAGCGGTGCAGCCACTGCAACGGCAACCATCAGTTCTGATAAGGCAGGTACATACTGTTATGCGTATGTCAAGAAGGGCGCGGCAGCTCCATCTATTGAGAACAGTACCGAAGGCGGACACGTGGATGCCAATGGAACAGCCACAATTAAACTTGATAATCTTACAGACAGTGCCATTGATCTGTATGTATGGGTAAAAACGGATGATGGTGCAGTAAACGCAGAACCTGCAAAGACAACCATCACAAAAGCAGCAGATCCGGTAGTCAAACCGGTGATTAAGGCAGTTACCTCCAAATGGGCAAGCCGTACACATGTAACTGTAACACTGAATTCCACCAAGGCCGGTACCTGCTATTATAAATGGGTGAAACGTAATGCTTCAGCCAAGAACGATAAGAAGAATAAAGTTTCTGTCAGCAAGGCTGGTAATTTCAAAGTTACTCTGGAAAATCTTGATGCAAACAGCGCCATTGATCTGTGGGTATGGTTTGTAGACAATGACGGACAGGAAGTTTCCAAGCAGATAAAATTGAATGAGTCCAGACGTCCGAAGGCAGAAACGCAGACAAAAGCGTCCCTTCGCTGGACAGGCTTCAGCTGGAGAGATCACTCTTCTGCAACTGTTAATCTGATTATCGGAGCAGATGGTACCTGTAATTATACCTGGAAGGAAAAAGACTCCAATAAAGATGGCGGAAGTGGAAAAGTAAGCATGAAAAAGGATAAGTCTTTTGCCATTGAGCTGAATAATCTTCCAGATAAAGAAATTGAGCTGTATATTACAGCAAAAGATTCCAAAGGAAATGACATTTTGTTACAGCCGACCATTAACGGCGTTGTAAAAACTGCGAAATCCTTTAAGATTACGTTATCTGAAAGCAGCAGACCGGCGATTCCGACTCCGTCTCCGACAAATGTGCCGGATGCCTATGTACCGGATGTCAAAGAAAGTGTCGTACAGGGACTTGACGATGCATTACAGTTCTATCCGAATACATTCTATGAGTTTACTGTTATCGGTGCAGGAACAACTAACGAGAATCCTAATGAGGGAGATGTAAAATGGGTTCCGATTTACTGGAGCACGGTTGCAAATCCAACTTCCAAACAGCAGCATACTGCATGGAAGATTGGTTCCACATCCGGAATCAATAAAGAGGCTACTTATAATCTGTATATCTTCTTCCAGAAATATATTTATACAGGTGGCCAGTGGAACGCAATGGATACGGTAGAATCCGCAGTATACCAGTTTAAATCCGCAACACTGACGCCATCCGGAACTCCGGGAGCAGACGGAACAGATGGAAGCGGCGGACAGACCGGTTCTGATCCGGATGCAACGGTAACAGGAGAGGCATCCGCAACTTCTGCCAATGGTGATGGAACCAGCTCCAGAAATGCAGTATCCACAGCAGATAATTCACCGATTGGAACCATGGCTGCACTTGCAGGCGCATCCCTTCTTGCAGGAGGTTATGTACTTGTCAGAAGAAGAAAAAAAGAGAATTGATTGCACAATAGCCAGAATAGCATAAAAAGATAAAAGAAAATCACCGGTTTCTTGTATTTCAGGGAAACCGGTGATTTTTTATGAAATGAATGCAAATGTTTTTTACAGATTTTTTTTCTTATAGATAAACCAGGATGCTGCCACACTGAAAGCAGCAAGATAAACAAACAGTATCAGAATACTGAGGTAATTGACGGCTCCTCCGGAAGCGATAGTCCGGATTAAATGGCTGGTCTGTGACAGGGGAAGTGCTGCCACAAAGTTTCCAAGAATTCCCGGAATCTTTTCCGTAGAAAAGAAAGTATTACATAAAAATGCCATTGGCATAATGATATAGTTGGAAAAACGTGGTACATCAGCATGGTTTTTTGCAAGGAAGGAAACGACCACTCCAATAGCGGAAAAGACAGCTCCATTCAGGAACATTACCAGAAAAGACCATCCGTTAAATACAAGGCCTGTTCCGATAGGCATAGTCAGAAGAAGAATAATGCCACCTGCATAAAGTCCACGAAGGCTGCCGCCGATAATCTGTCCGGCAATAAACTGCCAGAGAGGTGTAGGTGAGATCATAACCTGATCAAAGGCTTTTTCATACAGACGTTGCACATTCAGATTCTGTGCAATTGCATTGAAACTTCCGTTCATGGTAGTCAGTGAAACCACACCGGGGATCAGAAAGTTCAGATAAGGTTCTCCGTGCGAAGAAGTCTGAATTCCCATCCCAAAGACAATAAGATACATCAGAGGTGCAATCATGGCAGCCAGTGTGATCTTATAGAAATCTCTTCGAAATTCGACCCATTTTTCCCATAAAATAGTAAGTATACCCATGATAATTCATCGTCCATTCTATTAAATTGTATATAAGTATGTTATCGTTGCATCAGATGTCTGCCTGCCCGTTCCACAAAAACATCTTCCAGAGTTGTTTCGCGAAGTGTGCACTGTCCGTCCAGAGCGGACAGGAATGTAATAGCTTCTTCTCTGCTATGGAAATAATGGCTTTTGGCTCCCGAAGAAGTTTCCTGATCAACGGTATATTTTCCAAGACTTTCGATCAGACCGGATGGAGTATTAATTTCTTCCAGTTTGCCATGGTCCATAAGAGCAACCCGGTTGCAGAGAGACTGGGCTTCCTCCATATAGTGGGTAGTAAGAAGGATTGTGAGATTTTTCCCGTTAAGCTGACGAAGAAGATTCCACATCTGTCGTCTGGAAAGGGCATCCATTCCTGCAGTCGGTTCATCAAGAAGAAGAATTTCCGGGCTGGTGAGAAGTGCGCGGCATACCATAAGTTTACGTTTCATACCACCGGAAAGTTTACGCACCGTTCGTTTCCGGAAAGGAAGAAGCCCGCAGAAATCAAGAAGTTCCTCGGTTTTTGCCTTGATTTCCTTCCGGGGCATAAAATACAGACGGCCCTGATATTCCATAATTTCATCCATGTTCATGTCCTGACGCATGGAATACTCCTGCGTGATGACACTGATTTTGCGTTTCAGATCCGGTCGGTTGCGTCCAAGTGTCTGCCCGTCAATCTGGATTTCTCCTTCCGTGGGCAGAAGCAAAGTGGAAAGCAGACTGATCGTAGTGGTTTTTCCTGCACCGTTGGGGCCCAGAAGTCCAAAAAATTCGCCGGTTTCTATACGAAGATTCAGAGAATCCACAGCAGTGAAATTGTCGAATTTTTTGGTGAGATTTTTGGTTTCGATCATCTCTGTTCATTTCCTTTCGTTTGTATACAAATTTCTCTCTATTATACTTGAAAGAAAAGGATATTTCAACAACCCTGGTGGGTTCTTTACAGAAAACAGCCGGTGTGATATAGTTGTACAAAATGACTTATGGGAGATGGAATGAGAGATGAAATACAGAACAGGAATAAGAATGCTGACGCTTGTGATGCTGGCGGTGATGCTGTTATGTCCGGCACAGATACTGGCGGCAGAAGGGATAAGCGGAGTGAAAACAGATCTTACGAATGGAGAATATTCCATACAGGTAGATCTGGAAGGCGGAAGTGGTAAAGCCAGTGTCTCTTCACCGACACTGATGCTGGTGAAAGATGGCAGAATGTATGCAGAGCTTCAGTGGAGCAGTTCCAATTATGATTATATGATTGTAGATGGTGAGAAATTTCTCAATGAAAGCGAAGAAGGCAGAAATTCTGTTTTTACAGTACCGATCACGGTGCTGGATGATAAAATGGAAGTAATTGCGGATACGCTGGCGATGGGAGCACCTCATGAGATTAATTATACGCTGACTTTTTATGAAGATTCCATCGGATCAAAAGGACAGCTGCCCCAGGAAGCTGCAAAAAGAGTGGTTGCAGTTGCATTGATAATTATTGTCGGTGGAGGAATATTGAATTATTTCGTAAATAAAAGGAATCGGTGCTGAGCCGGTTCTTTTTTTATGTGTTTCCGCATACATAGATAATAGAATGGCAGTACGGAAATGGAAAAAAGAAAAAATATCCAACTGCGGCTTTATGGATCGGAGGAAAGAAAATGGATATGATACAGGAGAAAACCTACGAGAGCATTTATTATCAGCTATGGGAATTGTCACAGCGATATAAAACTTTTACACAATTTCGTGTAATTGGAAAAAGCCATGACGACAGAATGATTCCCATGCTGGAAATAGGAACAGGAGATACCTGCATTTTTTGTGTGGCCGGTTTTTCGGGTGTAGATTGGATGATGTCGGACAGGCTAACAGAGGTGACAATGGAACTTTGCAGGAATTACGAATGTGGTTGGATGGTAAAGGAGTTTTATGAAGTAAAAAAACTTCTGGATACGACAAGGTTATGTATCATTCCGGTAGTAAATCCGGATGGTTATGAAATCTGTCGCAGAGGATATGGTGCTGTGCGGAATCCAATTTTCCGTCAAATGTTAAAAATGCAGGATATTCCATGTGATGAGTTTGTGTGCAATGCAAGAGGAATGAATCCGGTTTTAAATTTCCCAACCAGTTTCAGCAGCAGAAAAAAGATTCATCAGCAGCCGGCAAGTGAAAATGAAACCAGAGCTTTGATAAGGATTTTTCAGGAATATGGAGGCAGAGGGCTGCTTGTTTTTTGCGGATCAGGGAAAAAAATTGTGTATTATCGACAGGACCAGAAATTTTCCACAGGACCACGATGTCATCGTCTTGCCAGACATTTGAAGAAATGCACAGATGGAAAATTGGAGCGGTTTCATACAGAGAATGAAAAAAGAAGTACTGGAAGACCGGAACAGTTTTATGGAGAGATTATTCATCAGCCGGCATTCCGGATCGAAATTCCTGTTACAGGGAAAAACCGGGAAGAGGAGAAAATGGAAATACAGGAACTGATGCTGCTTCCATTAGAATATATTTATTCTCTTACACAATAAAGAAATCCGCCGCAAACAGATCTCACAGTTTGCGGCGGATTTGGGGAATGTCGAATTCTGTCGGACGAATTTCATTGACTTCTCCTGAAACAAGTTTTATAATGACAACATCTGAAAAAGATCTTTTAAATTTTCTATACCGTCTTTACCAGGCGGACATTCCGGAACGGTTCCGTTCCATAAAATTCCTGATTTATTATTAAGTAACCATTTATTATCTGTATTTGAAAAAGAAAGAGGATTTTTTATGTACTGCTATGTTGGGAGCAGATCGCCACCATTTGGAGACGGGCAGAAATCAAGATACTCTTTTTCCGTAAAAATGGAAGTCATTATCATGAAAAAATTTTTTCGCTGTATTTTTAACACGGCTCTGGGAATAATGTTTGTGACTGCATTCATTCTTCTCTTTCCAGGTCTTTTTGGAATTCGGCCATATGTGGTCTATTCCGGTTCCATGGAGCCGGAAATCCAAACAGGAGCTGTTGTTTTCACAAAGGTGGAGAAGTTATCTCCTGAAAAAGGAGATATTATTACGTTTCGCAACAGGGATACCGTTATCACGCACAGAGTGGTAAAGAAACAAAACGGTACCTGGATCACAAAAGGTGATGCGAACAAAACTGCGGACCCTGTCCCTGTGGAAGAGTCGCAGATTATCGGGCGGGTAGTCTTTTGCCTGCCTTATCTGGGCTATGTACTTTATTTTCTGAAAGCCCGGATTCCGTTTGCTGCCGTATGTATTGCGGCAGGTCTGTCAGTGATCTCTGATCTGGCATATACCCCTAAAAAAATTAAAAAAGAAATATCTGGAGGATTAAATTATGATGAAAAATAAAAAAATGGTAAAAGGAATCGCACTTGGAGCAATGATCGCAGCACTGGCAGCAGGAGGAACTGCGGCTTATCTTACAGATTTTGAAACTGCTACCAACAGTTTTACCGTAGGAAAAGTAGATATTGCTTTGGAAGAACCTGGATGGAAACCGGAAGAAAACACCAAGATTGTACCTACTCAGGTAATCAAAAAAGATCCTTATGTGGAAAACAAAGGAGTAAATGAAGCTTTTGTATACCTGGAAGTATCTGTTCCTGTGAGAGAAATCATTACCGCAGCCGCAGATGGAACCAGAAATAATCTGGAAAAAACGGAGTTGTTCAGTTATTCCAAGAACAGTGACTGGACACAGATGGAGAGAAAAGAAATCGGACAGAATATGGTGTATACATATGCCTATAATCATATTCTGAATCCCGGGGAAAAAACAACAACACTGTTTGACACTGTAACATTTGCCAATATTATTGAAGGGCAGCTGGATATGCAGCAGTTGGATATGCCTGTAAGAGCCTATGCAATTCAGGCTACCAATACAGGAGACGGCAGTACAACTGTTCTGGAACAGGCCAAAGCTGCTTATCAGAAATATGTAAATCAGAACAAAGGACAGGCTGGTGGTGTCACTAAATGAGAAAGCTGAAAAATCCGGTGCTGTTTCTTTTTATAGCCGGAACTATCTGTGCAGCAGGGACAGCGGCATATTTTTCGGATTCCGATAATAGGATAAATGAAGTTGCTGTGGGAACTGTGACAACAGAAATTGAAGAAAATTTTCCGGACCCTACCCCCACACCAATGGAGAATAATCCATCTTACAGAAAAGAAATCTGGACAGGAAATTTTTCCAGCAGTGAAAAAGGATTTAACGCAGACTGTTATGTAAGGATGATGGTTTCCTACTCTGATGATGATATAGGAAGAGGAGTAGAAATTCTGGGAATGGATACAGTAAACTGGGTGTACAGCAATGAGGATGGCTATTATTACTACCGTAATGTGGTTGCGGAAGGAGAAAAGACGACGCCCTTATGTACAGGTTTTCGGATTGATTCAGCAAAAATTGATGATACATATAAAAATAGTCTTTCAGATTTTGCAATCAATATATACGAAGAATCTGTACAGGCAGAAGGATTTGAGGATTTTAAAAGTGCATGGAGATATTTTGATAATCCGATATCTGGAAATGCAGAAAGGGGAGGAATGGTTGAAAAGAGTTCTTAAAGTTCTGCTTGCGGGAATGTTTGCAGCTGGGAGTATCGCAGTCTGTGCTGTTGCCTACGGAAAATTTTCAGATTCTGTAACGGTAACCAATCATATCTCCACGGGAGATATCAATATCTCATTAAAAGAACTGGAGAAAAAGAATGGCAGAGAAATTGTCTATCAGGATAATAAAACAATCCTTCCCGGAGATAAAATATCCAAAATCCCAAGAATTACCAATCAGTCGGAGCCCTGCTGGATAAGGGTAAAGATTACATATACAGATAATCTGGAAAACAGGAAAGGGCTTGACGACAGTAATCTTACCGGCATGTCAAAATACTGGATAAAAAAAGGAAAATATTTTTACTGCACCAGAAAACTTGAACAGGGAGACAGCATAGACGTTTTTACAGGGATTTCGGTTCCGGAAGAATGGGAGCAGCCATATCAGGAAAAGAAACTGGGAATTACAATTGTTGCAGATGCCGTGCAGGCGGCAAACTTTTCGCCGGATTTTAAAGATATGACTCCATGGGGAAATCAGAAAATATTAAGATGTATTCATGATACCAGTGGACGGATTGTACAAAAAAAGAAACCGGTAAAATTGAATGTGGAATTTGAGGGAAATGCACATAAACTGATTGCGGCGCCGGAGGATTTTTTTGCCGGATTTTCCGCAGCTATGCCAGGAGATGTATTTGAGGATTCCGTAGAAATACGAAATACTACGGAACATACAGCAGAGATCTATTTTCGAACAGCACCGGAGTGTAAATCTGTGAAGGACCAGGAATTTCTGAAAAAATTGAAACTGGAAATATCCGTAGGTGAAAAGAAACTGTATTCGGGTGATCTTCTTGCAGCATCCTTAAATAAGCCGGTTTCGCTCGGAAAAATTAAGTCCGGAAAAGGAGAAAGCATGAAATTTCAGGTTACAGTTCCCAAAGAACTTGATAATACATATGCTCTTCGTGACGGAGATGTAAAATGGATTTTTTCTGTAAATGAAGAAGAAAAAGAAAACACAATTTTATCTCCAACGCCCGGACAGACTGAAAAAAAAGAAAAGTCTGACAGAGGTGATTCACAAAAAAACATTTCCTCAGAAAAGTCAGCTCCTGTAAAAACCGGAGACGAGACCGGAATTCTGTTTTTCCTGTTTATAGGAAGTACAGCGTTTTTTACAGCAATTCTGGTGCTTAGGAAAGGAGGAAGAAAAATTTGAAAAAAAGAATGACAGGGGCTGTGATGTCACTGCTGATTCTGGCTTCCTCCCTTGCAGTGTCAGACAGTTCCACAATGGGAAGTGCTCTGGAAAATGAAGCGGCAGAACATTCAGAAAGCATGTTTCTGGAAGAAGATGAAGATCAAAACAGTCAGGAAAATGTTGAGACAGATTCCGGCAATACAGATGTGGAGGAAGAGTTTTCGGAAGGGACAGGATCAGAAAGTGTTCTGGATGAAGAGATTTTTTCTTATGATGAGGAAACAGATGTGGAGGAAGAGCCTGAATTTACTTTGTTTTCTGAGGAGAACGCGGAAATACTGACAGGTGACAGCGAAGAAGCTGATCAGCTGATTCAGGAAATTGAAAACGGAGAAGTTTTTGCACTTTCTCCGGCACTTCCGGAAAGTTTTACAGGATCAGAAAGTGTTACAGTGTCTGCTTCTGATGAAGAAAACCTTTCCACCACAGCCTTAGACCCTTCACAGTATTATCTGGATGTCTGGACGAGAGTTTATTGTGATGAGGTTTGGACAGAGGCAAATGATTTTATAGGAAACGGAAACAAAACTCGTATGGGATGTACTTATCGTTCGGTACATTATATTGATGATACAGGAACAGAAAAAGTTTCTCCGCTGTACTGCCTGAAGGCAACCAAAGATGGTATGGATAGTACCATGCTGAAAGATGAAGCAGTTAAAGTATTGAAAAATGCTGTGATTCAAAAGCTTCTTTACTTTGGATATGGTGGTCCCGGAGATCTTGGAACGGGGTATGATCCATCCTGCAGCCATATAAGCTGGTCAAAATGGCAAAACCGATATGTTTTTACACATATCGCCCTTTCCATAGCTTATTTCAATGACCGTGGATATGCAACAGAAGCGGAAGTGGAACATGTGGGAATTAACCGCCTCATCGACAAGATAAAAACACTGACAATCCCTGCGAGAAACAAGGCATCTGTGTCTGTGAAAGGTGAAAACGGATGGGTGTCTGCAGTAGGACAGACGGTTCCTTTGAGCGTGTACCGTTCCAGGCCGGATACACTTCCTTATATACCGGACAGCATGAAAGACGGCTTTCAGATGAGCAACCTTATGAGAGTTACCGATGGTGCAAAGGCCGGGAACGGGATTACCATAACCAGGAATTCCACAGAAAAATGGCAGCTGGCTTACTGGACAAGCGCGTCAGAGTATAATTCCCAGAGAACCAGCCCCAAAATGATGACAGGAACCAGTCTTAGTTTAAAAGAAGGTGCGTATTTGTATCTGATTTTTCCTCTGAATACGACAGCATCCAGAAAATTTTCATGTAAAATGCTGCTCCAGCCGGTATCATATATTCTTGTAGATGGAAAAGCACAGTCCGGAAAAGACGGAATGCAGGATTTTGGGGCATATGTATACCAGGGGACAAGAGGAAAGGTTGATTTTACGGTAAAACCTTCTACATATGGAAGTGTCAAACTGGTAAAAACAGAAGCAAATACAGGAAAAAAAGTTGCAAATGCCAAATACGCAATCTATGCAGGGGAGGATGTGAAATCTGGTTATCGTGTTATGTACAAAAAAGATCAGAGAATTGAAACCGGAATTACGGATCAGAATGGAGAAATCACATATCTGAAATTGCCGCCGGGACAGTATTATGTAAAGGAGATAAAAGCCCCTTCTGGTTATGTACTGAGCACAGTAATAAAAAATGTTACGGTAACTGCTAGTAAGACAGCATCTGTTGCAGTGACAGATATTATGAATATAAGCGGAACGGCAGTTATTACAAAAAAAGACGGAGATACTGGTGATCCTCTTGCCGGTGCGGAATTTACGTTGTATGAGTGGAGCAAAAAGACCGGAAGTTATGGAAAGACAGGAACGCTCCTTACATACAACAGCCAGAATCGGGTATATGAGTCGGGAGAATTTTTTTATACAGAAGACAATCAGGGAAAATTCAGGATTCGTGAAACAAAAGCTCCCGCAAATTATACAGGAAACTGGCAGAAAGATTTTCAGCTTACAGAACCCGGTACGCATAAAAAATATTCCTTTGAAGTTCTGAATTATCAGGCAGATAAACGCAGGATAGAAATTCGGAAAACAGACGAAAATACGGGGGATGTTCTGAAAGATGCACAGTTTACACTGTATGAGTACAGTATTTCTCAAAATGGTTACAAGGCAGAAGGGATTGTACTGAAATATGAAGAAGAAAGTCAGATTTATGTCAGTGAGGAACTTCTGGTAACTTCGGACAATAATGGAAAATTTAAAATTGTGGAAACCAAAATTCCGACGGGCTATGAGGGTAGCTGGGAACAGGAAATTGATATCACAGACAAAAATGAAAGTCTTGCATTTCATGTAACCAACAGACCATTGCCGGAGTATAAAGGCCGGATACGTCTGAAAAAAACAGATGTTTATACAGGAAAATCTCTGGAAGATGCGGAGTTTACCGTATATCAGTGGAACCGTAGGAAAGGATTTTATGAAGATAATCTGGGTGAAAAAAGACTTTTGAAATATGATAGAGAAGACGGCTATTATTATACGGAGGCTTTGATGATCACAGATGAAAATCTTGGAAAGTTCCGGATTATAGAAACCAGAAATCCTGCAAATTATACAGGAAAATATGAAAAAGATGTTGTTTTTCAGAAAAAAGCGGATACGGATATAGACGAAATTCTGCTTCAGGCAGAAAATACCCCAATGATATTACCACTGGGAACAATAACTGTAACCAAAAAAATAAAAGAAAATGATATTACATGGGCTCATGGAAATCCGACCTTTTTCTTTGTAGCAGAGGGAACCGATCTGTCGGGAGCTGCTCATCGTTATGAGGATTATGTGACTTTTGTGCCGGATAACTATGAAACAGATGGTAACGGCTATGCAACAGTTTCTGTTACACTTCGAAATATTCCGCTGGGACAGTATACAATCTGGGAGAAACCAGTTCTCAGATATTATCTGAAAGATGTGTGGGCAGATACAGAAAATGTACGGATCACAAAAAAAGCAGAAGCGGCTTATGGAAAAGATCCAAAGGAGACAGCAGTGGGAACTGCAGCATTAACGGTGGAAAAACCGGACGCAGCGCTTACTTTTTTAAATGAAAAAGCCAGATACGACAAATTTTCTCATACGGACTGTATAAAAAACACAATCCCGTTGTTATTTTCCTGATAAAACAGACCGGAAGACAGAAAGCAGATTCTGTCCTTTCCGGTCTGTTTTGGGATTTCAGGTATATTTCAGAGAAAAACTTTTTACAATAGAACAGAGAGAAACAGGTCAGGAGTGGGTCTATGGACATCAGAAAAGTTCGAAGAAATATTTTGGTCTGGATTATGATTTTTTGTTTTGTTTTTGCTCCGCAGAAAACATGGGGAGAAATCACAGAAAATCAGGAAAAAGTACAGCAGGATCTTGTGGAGGCACCAGGAGCTGTACTGATGGAAAAAGAAACGGGAACTGTGATTTACTCAAAAGATCCGGATACCAGAAGAAGTCCGGCCAGTATTACGAAAATTATGACATTAATTCTGATTTTTGATGCAATACAGAGCGGAAAACTGCATCTGGAGGATACCATAACAACCAGTGCTTATGCAAAATCCATGGGAGGCTCCCAGGTTTTTCTGGAAGAAGGGGAAACCCAGAAAGCGGAAACCATGATCAAGTGCATTGTGATAGCTTCCGGAAATGATGCCAGCGTGGCTATGGCCGAACATCTTGCGGGAACGGAGCAGGCTTTTGTAGAGCAGATGAATGAGAGGGCAAAAGGGCTGGGGATGAAAAATACCCACTTTGTGGATTGCTGCGGACTGACAGAATCGGAAGAACATTATACAACCCCTTACGATATTGCGCTCATGAGCCGGGAACTGATTTTTCGATATCCGGAGATCCTTACATATTCATCCGTATGGATGGAGGATATCACTCATGTTACCAGAAAAGGTTCTTCCACATTTACATTGACGAACACCAATAAACTGTTACGTAGTTATGATGGCTGCAAGGGGCTGAAAACAGGAAGTACCAGTCTCGCAAAATACTGTCTCAGTGCGGTGGCAGAGAAAAATGGGATTACATTGATTGCAGCTGTGATGGCGGCACCGGATCCCAAAACAAGATTCCGGGATGCAGCGGCACTTTTGAATTATGGCTTTTCAAAATGTACCTTATATCTGGATGAGGCGCTGGAACCATTAAAACCCCAGAAAATTCGAAGAGGAGTAAAACAGGAGGTGACGCTTGTATACAAAAATAAATTTCGATATCTCAGCACAGATGGAACAAAACCAGATCATGTAAAAAAGAAAGTGATTCTTCCGAAAGAACATACTGCTCCGGTGATAAAAGGAGAAAAAGCCGGAGAACAGGAATATTATCAGGATGGAAAAAAGCTAGGGAGCATTGATATTCTGTATGGGGAAACCGTAAAAAGAGCAGGATATTATGACTGGCTGAAGCGGACCGTGCAGGCAGTTTTGCTGTGAAAATTTGTTGTGAATAGACACCTTGCTGACACACATATTTTGACAAAGAGGTATCTCAGGATGTATAATATAACAGATTGAAGAAATAACAGCGCAGAGAAGGGATTTTGGATGAAAGAAATCAGAACAGAAGATGCGGTAGGACATATTTTATGCCATGATATCACGCAGATCATAAAAGATGAAAAAAAAGGCGTTCTTTTCAAAAAAGGGCATGTAGTAAAAGAAGAAGATATTCCACTTCTGCTCTCTGTAGGAAAAGAACACCTTTTTGTGTGGGAGAAAAAAGAGGGAATTCTTCATGAAAATGAAGCGGCGGAGATTCTTTATAAGATCTGTGCGGGAAATTCTTCCAAAGTACATGGAACTGATATTAAAGAGGGTAAGATTGAAGTAATATCAAAAATAGACGGTGTTCTGAAAATTCGCCGAAAAGCACTTATGGCAGTGAATTCTCTGGGAGAGATGATGATTGCATCCAGGCATGGGGATTTTCCGGTAAAAAAAGAAGAAAAAATTGCAGGAACCAGAATTATTCCGCTTGTAATTGAAAAAGAAAAAATGGATGCTGCAAAGGCAGCAGCAGGAGAAACGCCGATTTTTGATATTCTGCCCTATCAGAAAAAGAAAGTGGGAATTGTCACAACTGGAAGCGAAATTAAAAAGGGGCTGATACAGGACACTTTTACTCCAGTATTAGAAGAAAAGCTTTCCGAGTTTCCAACAGAGATTCTGGGTCAGGTAATGCCAGGAGATGATAAAGAACAGATTACAGCGGAAATTCTTTCTTTTGCGGACAGGGGAGCGGACCTGATTGTCTGTACTGGTGGGATGAGTGTGGATCCGGATGACCGTACACCTGGAGGAATTCGTGATACAGGAGCCGAAATTGTGACGTACGGAGCACCGGTACTTCCGGGGGCAATGCTTCTGGTTTCATATCTTAAAAGAAATGAAAAGACCATACCTGTTCTTGGACTTCCAGGATGTGTTATGTATGCAAAGAGAACAGTGTTTGACCTGGTTTTGCCAAGGGTGATGGCGGATGATGAAATAAAGGCAGAGGAAATTGCGTCACTGGGAGAAGGCGGACTGTGCCTGAACTGTCCGGTATGTACATTCCCCAATTGCGGATTTGGAAAATAGGATGAAAGATTTCAGAGTTAAAAAATATCAGATTCATACAGACAAGATTCAAAATCCGGAAGGTGTGCGTTTCGTATTGCTGGCAGATCTTCATGGGATTTCCTATGGGAGGGACAATATACGACTTGTGGAAACAATCCGCAGGCTCAATCCGGATGGGGTACTCTCTGTCGGTGATATGGCTGTGCGTACGCAGCCTGATACGCTTGTCACGGCATGCAAATTACTGAAAAAACTGGAACATGATTTTCCGGTATATTATGCACTGGGAAATCATGAGTATAAAATGGCTCTTTCGGAGGAATATCGGGGATATTATGAAAAATATGAAAAAATGCTGAAAGCGGCAGGCGTGCATATCCTGAGAAATACCCATGAGCACGCAATTTTTAAGGGAGAACATTTCTGCTTCTGGGGTCTTGAACTTCCCATTGAGTATTATCACAAACCCAAATCTCCGAAACTTAAGACAGAAATGATGGAAGAACTGATTGGAAAATCCGGAAAAAATGGAATGCAGATTCTTCTGGCCCATAATCCCAAATATGGAAAAACATATTTTGACTGGGGAGCAGATATCATCCTGTCAGGACATTATCATGGAGGGGTTGTCCGCTTAAGTGAGCATCACGGTCTTTCCTCTCCACAGTACCTGGTGCTGCCTCCTTTTTGCTGCGGAGATTTTCATAAGGGAGAGCAGCATATGTTTGTCAGTGCCGGGCTTGGGGAACACACGATTCCTCTGCGGATTCATAATCCCAGAGAACTGCTGGTAATCGATGTGAAACCTTTCGAAAAAACGAAATGAGGAAACCATATGGCAATATCTGTTAAGCTGAATGTATTTGAAGGTCCGTTGGATCTTCTGCTTCATCTGATTGACAAGAATAAAATAGATATTTATGATATTCCTATTGTAGAGATTACCGACCAGTATATGGAGTATCTGCATTCCATGGAAAAAGAGGATCTTGGTGTTATGAGCGAATTTCTGGTTATGGCGGCGACACTTCTGGATATCAAGTGCAGGATGCTTCTTCCAAAAGAGATCAACGAAGAAGGAGAAGAGGAAGATCCGAGAGCAGAACTGGTGCAGAAACTTCTGGAGTATAAAATGTATAAATATATGTCCTATGAGCTGAGAGACCGGCTTGGAGACGCGGCAGGAGTTTATTACCGGAAACAGGATCTTCCAGAGGAAGTGATGCAGTATACGCCGCCGGCAGATCCACAGGAACTTCTTCGAGGACTGACACTGGAAAAAATGAGTGCGATTTATCAGGCACTGATTCGCAGACAGGAAAATAAAATCGATCCGATTCGAAGTAAATTCGGGCGGATTGAAAAGGAAGAAATATCCCTGTCAGATAAGCTTCTTGAGATGTGGGAGTATGCCAAGACTAACCGAAAGTTCAGCTTTCGCCAGCTGATGGAAAACCAGCATTCAAAGATACAGCTGATTGTTACTTTTCTGGCAATTCTGGAACTTATGAAAATGGGACATGTCCATGCACAGCAGGCAGATCTTTTTGATGACATTCATGTAGAAGTAGTTACAGATCCGGAAACATGGAAGAATCTGACAGAGTTTGCAGACGAATAATACAGCAGGAATGAGGATAACAAGTGGAAATTAAACGAATTGAAGGAGAGATAGAGGCCATTCTTTTTGCAATGGGTGAGGCTGTGGAGTTAAGCCGTATTGCCAAAGCAATTCAGCAGGATATGACTATAACGGAAAACATCATTCGAAATATGATGATTCGTTATCAGGAAGAGGATCGGGGAATTCAGATTATTGAACTTGAAAATTCTTTTCAGCTCTGTACAAAAAAAGAATATTATGATTCTCTTATAAGAATTGCCGCACAGCCCAAAAAACCGACATTAACGGATGTTATGCTTGAGACTCTTTCTATTATTGCTTACAAACAGCCGGTTACAAAAGCAGAGATTGAGAAAATCAGAGGAGTGAAATGTGACCATGCCATTAACAAACTGATGGATTATGATCTGGTGCGGGAACTGGGCCGACTGGATGCGCCGGGACGTCCGATTCTGCTTGGCACCACAGAAGAATTTCTGCGCTGCTTTGGTGTTCAGGGCCTGGATGAACTTCCGGAAATGGATCCTGTTCAGCTGGAAGATTTCAAGGCAGAAGCAGAGGAAGAAATTCAGCTGAAACTGGATGTATAAAGGAAAACACTGACAGATACCAGAACATCGGGAACGGCCGGACAGATCTATGGGAACAGAAGAGGAGGAACAGAAAATGCCTACGACATATACACATGATCTTTTTGGAAAAAGGGTTTATCGGAAGCTTCCTGCAAAATTGCAGCACCTGATTCGAAGCAACGGAAATCTGTACCGAATTGGACAGCATGGACCGGATATTCTGTTTTATTATTTCATATCCAAAAATCCGGTGACGCAGTACGGAGTGCGTATGCATGGCCAGAAGGCCAGGGATTTCTTTGAAAAAGGAATGAAAAAAGTCCGGGAGGAGAAAAATCCTGCACTTATGGCATATATGCTGGGATTTGGCTGCCATTATATTTTGGATTCCACCTGCCATCCTTATGTAAATCAGGTGGCGGCAGAGGGAAAAATCTCCCATACGCTTCTGGAAAAGGAATTTGACCGTATGCTGATGTATGAAACCGGAAAAAATCCCTTACGTTTTTATCCGTCGCATGGTATCCGTGCCAGCTTTTACAGTGCCAGAACCATTCATCAGGTGCTTCCACTGATCCGTACATGGAATATTTACCTTTCCCTGAAAATGATGAAAATTTTCACCTGCATTCTGGTATGTGATGATGGAGGAAGAAAAAAACGTCTTTCCGAGCATGCGCTTTCTCCGGCGGGCCGGAAACGGGCTGCTTTTATCACAGAGTTTTTTATGAGCCCGGAACCGGAGGTGGACTGCAGAAAAGAACTTCTGAAACTGGACAGCCTTATGGAAGAAGCTTTGGAAAAAGCACCGGATATGCTTGAAGAACTCTCTGCGCTGGCAGTTCGTCCGGGACATCTTTCTGAACGATGGAATTTGACCTTTAATGGATAATGAATTTGACGGATAAAAAGAGAAAGTTATATCACTGGGATACTCCTGCATAAAATTAAAAATATAGTGGTTGCTGCAAACAACTATAGAAATGTATGCGGGGTGATAGTATGAAAAACAGGCGTATGGCCGCTGTCGTGCTGATGACAGCGGTCCTTATTATTCTGCAGATATTTCCTGTCTGGGCGAAAGAAGAGCAGCTTTATGCGCTTTCGGCAGTTCTTATGGATGGAGAGACTGGACGGGTACTGTATGGAAAAGAGGCTTATAAAGGACGGCCAAATGCCAGCACTACAAAAGTCATGACCTGTATTTTGGCTCTTGAGATGGCCTCCGGAGATGATTATGTACAGGTCTCCAGGAATGCGGCATCACAGCCACAGACGCACCTGGGGATGCGGGAAGGTCAGCAGTTTTATCTGGAAGACCTTCTGTATTCGCTGATGTTGAAGAGTCATAATGATACAGCGGTGGCTATTGCAGAACATATCGGTGGTTCTGTGGAAAAGTTTGCAGTTTTGATGAACGAAAAAGCAAAGGTGCTGGGATGCAAAGATACACATTTTGTGACACCGAATGGTCTGGATGCAGAAGATGAAGGGGGAATTCATCACACGACTGCCAGGGATCTGGCGCTGATTATGGCGTATGCCATAAAAAATGAGACCTTTGTTCATATCACGCAGACCAGAGATTATACATTTTCGGATATTTCCGGAAAGGAACATTATTCGGTTCATAATACCAATGCTTTTCTGGATATGGAGACCGGCGTGATTTCCGGAAAAACCGGCTTTACCGGAAATGCCGGTTACTGTTATGTCTGCGCTGTACGGCAGGATGAAAAATTGTTTGTCGTGGCACTGCTGGGATGTGGCTGGCCTGGAAACAAAAATTATAAATGGTCTGATACAAAAAAACTGTTATCTTATGGCAGGGAAAATTACAGTTATGTGCTGCTGCCGGATCTGCCGGATCTGCCGGAAATTACAGTGACAGATGCCGTGCCGGAGGAAAACAGTCCATACCCGGAAAAAAAGAAAGGGTCAGGATATTCGGAAATATATAGGAGATTAAAAGTACATGTGTCTCTGCCGGAAAAGGAGCAGGTGAAAAGATATCTTCTGAAAAAAACAGAAACAATTATCTGGAAAACAGATCTCCCAGATAAAATAGCGGCACCAGTGAGGGAAAACCAGAAGATCGGTACACTTCGAGCAGTGCTGAATGGAAAAGAAATAACTTCCTGTTCTGTGACAGCGAATGAGAAAATCGGCAGGATTACCTATAAATGGTATGTAAATAAGGTTTTTCAGGATTATTTTCACTAATCCGTCAACCCCTGGCATCTGTCAGGGGTTAATTTTTTAACATTCATGACGAAAAGTATTGAATTTTCGGTTAAAAAAAGGTACAATTATACTCGGCTGAATTTTTGGTTATATTAATAAAAAAATGGAGGGCATAGTATAATGAGTAATGCGACACAAAGCGTAGCGGCTGCAAGGATTAATTCCCTGCTTGACGCCAACAGTTTTGTTGAGATCGGACAGGCTGTTACAGCCAGAGCTACAGATTTCAACATGACTGAAAAAAAAGCACCTTCAGACGGTGTGATCACCGGATATGGTGTGATTGACGGCAGTCTGGTGTATGTATACAGCCAGGATGCATCTGTACTGAACGGAACAGTTGGTGAGATGCATGCCAAAAAGATCGCCAAAATTTATGATCTCGCTCTGAAAGTTGGAGCACCTGTTATCGGTCTTGTAGACTGTGCGGGACTTCGTCTTCAGGAGGCTACCGATGCACTTGAGGCATTTGGTGAGATCTATCTGAAACAGACACTGGCATCCGGTGTTATTCCACAGATCACTGCTGTTTTCGGAACATGCGGCGGTGGAATGGCAGTTGTACCGGCTCTTACAGACTTTACATTTGTAGAGGAGAAGAAGGGCAGACTGTTTGTAAACACTCCAAATGCGCTGGAAGGAAACAGAGTGGAAAAATGCGATTCAGCTTCCGCACAGTTCCAGAGTGAGGAGACAGGACTTGTTGACGGCATCGGAACAGAAGAGGAGATCCTTGGACAGATCCGTACACTGGTCAGCATGCTTCCGGAGAATAATGAAGACAATGACAGCTTCAAGGAATGCACAGATGACCTGAACAGAGTATGTGATGATATTGCAGGCTGCATAGGCGACACAGCTATTGCGCTTTCAAGAATCGCTGATAATGGTGAGTTTTTTGAAACAAAGGCAGCTTACGGCCAGGATGTCGTAACAGGCTTCCTTCGTCTGAACGGAGCTACCGTTGGCGCTGTTGCAAACAGAAGCGAATCTTACGATGCTGATGGCAATAAGACAGAGATTTCCGACGGAACTCTTTCTGCAAGAGGTGCAAGAAAAGCAGCAGACTTCGTAAAATTCTGTGATGCTTTTGAGATTCCGGTACTTACTCTTACTAATGTAACAGGATTTAAAGCTACACTCTGCAATGAGAAGATGATGGCTAAATCTGTAGGTGAGATGGTACATGCTTTTGCATCTGCGACTGTACCGAAGGTAAATGTTGTAATTGGTAAAGCATACGGAACTGCATACGTTGCCATGAACAGCAAATCTGTCGGAGCAGATATGGTTTATGCATGGGATACAGCTGAGATCGGTATGATGGATGCTTCCCTTGCAGCAAAGATCATGTATGAGGGAGCTGACGCTTCTACACTGAATGAGAAGGCAGCTGAGTACAAAGAACTCCAGAATGGTATCGCATCTGCAGCAGCAAGAGGATATGTGGATACTGTGATCAAAGCAGAGGATACAAGAAAATATGTAATCGGTGCTTTTGAGATGCTGTTCACAAAAAGGGAAGACCGTCCATCCAAAAAGCATGGAACAGTCTAAGTGAGGTGAGCGTATGAGACAGTTTTATAAAAAGATCTCTTCTGTCTGCATGGCACTTCTTTGCATAGCTGCACTTCTGATCGGATGCACAGCTACTGCATGGGCTGCTGATGAGATTGATGATTCTATAAAGAGTCAGCTTGTCACAACAACCAAGGGCCTGACGGATGCGATCATCGCAATGTCCGAGGATGATATCCAGGGATATCTGGAATCAGAGGATGCTTTCACACAGAGTGCTGCAAGTGCATGGGATGGCTCCAGAGAAGAGCTTGGTGAGAAAAAAGGTGATATCGAGGAGAAAGATATCACAGTGGAGTATTCCGATGATCAGTATACCGTTGTTGTTCCGGTATCCTTCGAGAAAAACAAAGCGAATTTCACTTATGTATTTGATAAATCAGGAACCCCGACTTCTCTTACAGTTGATGTGAATTATACACTGGCACAGAACATGGAGAAGGCAGCGATGAATACAGTGATGGGTCTCGGAACAGTATTTGTGATCCTGGTATTCCTGATCTTCGTGATCTCTCTTTTCAAATATATTCCCGGACTTGTGGAAGGAAAGAAAAAAGAGAGCAAACCGGCTCCGGCAGCCGCAGCACCGGCTCCGGTTGCAGCACCAGTTGCTGAGCCTGCTGTTGAGGATGTGACAGATGATGGTGAGCTTATTGCCGTGATCGCTGCAGCTATCGCTGCTTCTGAAGGCAAAACAAGCACAGACGGATTCGTAGTACGTTCCATCCGCAAAGTCAACCGCAGAAAAAGATAATCATTATTTAGGAGGATTTTAAAATGAAGAGTTATACAATTACTGTTAACGGAACAGCATATGAAGTTACTGTAGAAGAGAACGGAAACGCAGCAGCTCCAGTTGCAGCAGCACCAAAAGCAGCAGCTCCGGCTCCTAAGGCAGCTCCGGCAGCACCAAAGGCAGCAGCTCCGGCAGCAGGCGCAGGTTCTGTTAAGGTTTCCGCAGCCGTTCCTGGAAAAGTTGTAAAAATCGTTGCATCTGTTGGACAGAGCGTAAAAGCTGGTGACAGCGTAGTGATCGTTGAGTCCATGAAGATGGAGATCCCGGTTGTTGCTCCTCAGGACGGAACAATCGCCAGCATCGATGTTGCAGAGGGTGCTGCCGTTGAAAATGGAGATACTCTTGCAACAATGAACTAAACAGGAGGTAGACAAATGTCTTATGTAACAAATACCCTGTCAAACCTGATCCATCAGACAGCATTTTTCAACCTTACCTGGGGAAACTACCTGATGATCGCAGTGGCATGTGTGTTCTTATATCTTGCCATTAAACATGGTTTTGAGCCGCTGCTGTTGGTTCCGATCGCTTTTGGTATGCTTCTGGTAAATATTTATCCGGACATTATGCTGAGCATTGAGGATTCATCCAATGGCGTTGGCGGACTTCTTCATTATTTTTACTTAATGGATGAGTGGAGTATTCTTCCTTCACTGATCTTCCTGGGTGTCGGTGCGATGACAGACTTCGGTCCGCTGATCGCAAACCCGATCAGCTTCCTGATGGGAGCAGCTGCACAGCTTGGTATTTACCTTGCATACTTCCTTGCAATTTTCCTTGGATTTAATGGTAAAGCAGCAGCAGCGATCTCTATCATTGGTGGTGCTGACGGCCCGACTTCCATTTTCCTTGCAGGTAAGCTTGGACAGTCTTCTCTTATGGGACCGATCGCAGTGGCAGCATATTCCTATATGTCCCTGGTACCGATCATCCAGCCTCCGATCATGAAGGCGTTCACAACAGAGGAAGAGCGTAAGATCAAAATGGCGCAGCTCCGTCCTGTTACAAAACTTGAGAAGATCCTTTTCCCGATCGTTATCACAATCGTTGTTTGCCTGATCCTTCCGACAACAGCTCCCCTTGTTGGTATGCTGATGCTCGGAAACCTGTTCCGTGAGTCCGGAGTTGTTAAACAGCTTTCTGAAACAGCTTCCAACGCTCTTATGTACATCGTAGTAATCCTTCTCGGAACATCTGTAGGTGCTTCCACAAGTGCTGAGGCGTTCCTGAACGTAGATACACTGAAGATCGTAGTTCTTGGTCTTGTTGCCTTTGCCTGCGGTACTTTTGGTGGTGTTATGCTTGGTAAGCTTCTCTGCAAGGTTACTCACGGAAAGATCAATCCTCTGATCGGATCAGCCGGTGTTTCTGCCGTTCCTATGGCAGCCCGTGTATCCCAGAAGGTTGGTGCTGAGGCAGATCCTACAAACTTCCTGCTGATGCATGCGATGGGACCGAACGTTGCAGGTGTTATCGGTACAGCAGTTGCTGCCGGTACATTCATGGCGATCTTTGGCGTCTAACCCATTGTCTTATAAAATTTTGTAAGGAGAATAATTATGGCAGAAATAGAGAAAAAACCTGTGAAAGTTGTGGAAACGATCCTGCGTGACGCTCATCAGTCCCTGATCGCTACACGTATGAGCACAGAGCAGATGCTTCCGATCATTGAGAAGCTTGATAAAGTCGGCTACTATGCAGTAGAGTGCTGGGGCGGTGCTACTTTCGATGCTTCCTTACGTTTCCTGAAAGAGGATCCGTGGGAAAGACTTCGTAAACTCCGCGACGGCTTCAAAAATACAAAACTTCAGATGCTGTTCCGTGGACAGAATATCCTTGGATATCGTCCATATGCAGATGATGTAGTAGAATATTTTGTACAGAAATCCGCAGCTAACGGTATCGATATCATTCGTATCTTTGACTGTATGAATGACCTTCGTAATCTTCAGACAGCTGTAAAAGCAGCAAACAAGGAAAAAGCACATGCACAGGTTGCAATGGCTTACACACTTGGAGATGCTTACACACTTGATTACTGGACAGACCTTGCAAAACGTATCGAGGATATGGGTGCAGATTCTATCTGTATCAAAGATATGGCAGGTCTTCTTGTTCCGTACAAGGCTACGGAGCTTGTTCAGGCCCTGAAAGAGACTGTAAAGATCCCAATCGATCTTCATTCTCACTATACATCCGGTGTTGCTTCCATGACATACATGAAAGCAGTAGAGGCTGGCGTTGATATCATCGACACAGCTATGTCTCCATTTGCTCTTGGAACATCCCAGCCGGCAACAGAGGTTATGGTTGAGACATTCAAGGGAACACCATATGATACAGGATTTGATCAGCAGCTCCTTGCTGAGATTGCTGACTACTTCCGTCCGATGCGTGATGAGGCTCTTGATACAGGCCTTCTGAATCCGAAGAACCTTGGTGTAAACATCAAGACTCTTCTGTACCAGGTACCAGGTGGAATGCTTTCTAACCTGACATCACAGCTGAAAGAGCAGCATGCTGAGGATAAATTCTACGAAGTACTCGAGGAAGTTCCGCGTGTTCGTAAAGACCTTGGTGAGCCGCCACTTGTTACACCGTCCTCTCAGATCGTTGGTACACAGGCTGTATTTAACGTGATCATGGGCGAGCGTTACAAAGTTGTGACAAAAGAGACAAGAGACGTATTAAGCGGTAAGTATGGCGCAACAGCCAGACCGTTTAACCCGGAAGTGCAGAAGAAGTGTATCGGTGATGTAGAGCCGATCACATGCCGCCCGGCAGATCTTCTGGAGGACGAGCTTGATAAGCTTGAGAGTGAGATGGCACAGTACAAGGAGCAGGATGAGGATGTTCTGACATATGCACTGTTCCCACAGGTTGCCATGGACTTCTTTAAATATCGTCAGGCTCAGAAAACCAAGGTTGACGAGACTGTAGCTGATACAAAGAACGGCGCAT
This sequence comes from Blautia luti, assembly GCF_013304735.1. GTDB lineage: Bacteria > Bacillota > Clostridia > Lachnospirales > Lachnospiraceae > Blautia_A. The sequence continues at coordinate 115,963 of NZ_JAAITI010000002.1, read as the reverse complement.
ACCCGGTATAAAGCACACACAGGAATGCAGATGCATTTCAATATAACAAAAGGAGCTTGCTGTATGCAGGCTCCTTTTGTGCATAAAAAAGATAAAAAGGCAGGATAACAGGTAATGTCCAAAGTTGCGATCATAGGCGGGGGTGCCGCCGGAATGCTCTGCGGCGTATATGCTGCACGCAGAGGACATCAGGTTCACATACTGGAAAAAAATGAGAAACTTGGAAAGAAGCTTTTCATCACAGGAAAGGGACGGTGCAATGTCACCAATGATTCAGATACAGAAGAACTTTTTCCGGCAGTGATGTCAAACCGCAAATTTCTTTACAGCGCTTTCTACACCTATGGAAGCAGAGATGTGATGGAGTTTTTTGAGAAGGCAGGTGTGCCGCTGAAAACAGAGCGTGGAAACCGTGTTTTTCCGGTATCTGATCATTCATCAGATATTATCCGGGCTTTGGAGCGGGAGCTTAAAAAAGCCGGAGCGCAGATCCATCTTCATACAGAAGTGAAAGAAGTATGTACGCAGGATGAAAAAGTTACAGGTGTACTACTCAGTGACGAAACTTTTTTTGAGGCTGATGCGGTGGTAGTTGCCACAGGTGGTCTGTCTTATCCGTCTACAGGTTCCACAGGAGATGGATATCGTTTTGCTTCTGAGACAGGACATAAAGTAGTTTCCCAGTCACCATCACTGGTTCCACTCGTAGCGAAAGAAGATTATGTTTCTAAACTCCAGGGACTTTCCCTCCGGAATGTAGAACTGACAGTAAAATCCGGCAAAAAAGTTCTCTATAAAGATTTTGGTGAGATGATGTTTACCCATTTCGGAGTCACCGGACCGCTGATCCTTTCCGCCAGTGCCCAGATCGGTAAAAAGCTGGAAAAAGAACCTTTGCAGGCTTTCCTGGATCTGAAGCCGGCACTTGACGTAGAACAGCTGGATGCCCGGATCCTGCGTGAATTTGATGCAAATCATAACAAACAGTTCAAAAACGTGATCGGTGTTCTTTTTCCGTCTTCTCTGACTCCGATCATGATTGAGATCGGTGGTATTCCGGGAGAGAAACCAGTGCATGAGATCTCCAGGGAAGAACGTCAGGCCTTTGGCCGTCTGATCAAAGCTTTTCCATTTACGATCACGGGAATGGGAGAGTTCAAGGAAGCGATCATCACAAGAGGCGGTGTGTCAGTAAAAGAGATACAGCCATCCACAATGGAATCCAAAAAAGTAAAAAATCTGTATTTTACAGGTGAAGTACTGGATCTTGACGCAGTGACCGGTGGCTATAATCTTCAGATCGCATGGTCTACAGCATATGCGGCAGCTCAGGCGATCGAATAACAGAAAAGAGGAAGGGAGCATTTGATTATGGGTATTAATATTGCAATTGACGGACCGGCAGGTGCAGGAAAAAGCACAATTGCAAAAAAAGTGGCAAAGGAGCTGTCTTTTATCTATGTAGATACAGGAGCCATGTACCGTGCCATGGCACTTTATCTCCTGGAAAAGGGAATCAGCGGTGATGAAAAAATCTCCGAAGCCTGTCACGATGCGGATATTTCCATCCGCTATGAAAGCGGCGAACAGCAGGTGATCCTCAACGGGAAGAATGTAACTGCGTTTCTCCGTAAGGAAGAGGTTGGAAATATGGCATCGGTAAGTTCTGCCAATCCGGAAGTGCGCGCGCATCTTCTGAAACTGCAGCGCAACCTTGCGGCCGAGAACAATGTAGTTATGGACGGAAGAGATATCGGAACCACTATTCTTCCCAATGCAGAAGTAAAAATCTTTTTGACTGCAAGTGCCAAAACCCGCGCAAACAGAAGATATCTGGAACTTACAGAGAAGGGTGAAGCCTGCGATATGGATGAGATCCTGAAAGATATCATTGACAGAGATGAGAGAGATATGAACCGCGCCGTTTCCCCGCTTAAACAGGCAGAGGATGCAGTTCTTGTTGATTCTTCAGAGATGGGGATTGAGGAAGTGGTTGAGAGTATCCTTTCTGTATACAGGAAAAAGGTGAATGGATGAAGGTAAAAGTTGCAGAAACTGCCGGATTCTGTTTTGGCGTACAGAGAGCAGTAGACCGTGTTTATGACCTGATCGGTTCCGATGCTACACCGATCTACACACTGGGCCCGATCATCCATAATGAGGAAGTCGTCTCAGATCTGGAAAAAAAAGGTGTGGCTGTGATCAGTGAGGAAGATCTTGCCACTTTAAAAGGCGGCACCGTTGTGATCCGTTCCCACGGAGTCGGTCGTAAAGTCTATGATAAGATCAAAAAATATGGCCTTGGGTATGTGGATGTTACCTGTCCTTTTGTGCTGAAGATCCACAAGATCGTTGAGAGAGAAAGTGCCAGAGGTGCCCATATTGTGATCATTGGTGATCCGGATCATCCGGAAGTCCAGGGAATCTGCGGATGGTGCCAGGGACCGTACACCGTAATAAGAAACGCCGAAGATGCTGAAAGATTCACCGTTTCTCCGGAAAAAGAAGTGTGTGTAGTGTCACAGACGACATTTAATTACAACAAATTTCAAGAATTAGTTGAAATTCTCCGCAAAAAGAGTTATGATAATAATGTTTTAAATATTTTAAATATTTTAAACACTATTTGTAATGCTACCGAAGAACGGCAGAAAGAAGCTAAAGCGATAGCCGGAGAGGTAGACACTATGCTGGTCGTAGGTGGCCGACATAGTTCCAATACTCAAAAGCTGTTTGAAATATGTAAAAAGGAATGTGGAAATACTTACTATATACAAACACCTGTAGACTTGGATTCTGAAATGTTCCAATGCAGTAGTTGTGTAGGTATTACAGCAGGGGCTTCCACCCCAAAGAAAATTATTGAGGAGGTTCAAGAACATGTCAGAGTTAAGTTTTGAACAGATGCTGGAAGATTCCGTAAAAACAATCAGAAATGGAGAGATCGTACAGGGTACCGTCATCGATGTTAAAGATGATGAGATCATCCTGAATATCGGCTATAAAGCAGACGGTATCATCACAAAGAACGAGTACACAAACGATTCAAGCGTTGTGCTTACAGACGTTGTTAAACCTGGCGATACCATGGAAGCAAAGGTTCTCAAAGTAAATGACGGAGAGGGACAGGTTACACTTACCTACAAACGTCTTGCTGCAGAGAAAGGAAACAAACGTCTTGAGGAGGCATTCGAGAACCAGGAGGTTCTGAAAGCTCCTGTAACACAGGTACTTGACGGTGGTCTTTGTGTCAATGTTGAGGAAGCAAGAGTATTCATTCCTGCAAGCCTTGTATCTGACACATATGAGAAAGATCTTTCCAAATATGCAGATCAGGAGATTGAGTTCGTTATCACAGAGTTCAACCCAAGAAGACGCCGTATCATCGGTAACCGTAAACAGCTTCTTCTTGCTGAGAAGGCTGAGAAACAGAAAGAGCTTCTTGCTAAGATCAACGTAGGCGATAAAGTTGAGGGTGTTGTTAAGAATGTTACAGATTTCGGTGCATTCATCGACCTCGGCGGAGCAGACGGACTTCTTCACATCTCTGAGATGTCCTGGGGCAGAGTAGAGAACCCGAAGAAGGTATTCAACGTAGGTGATAAAGTTACAGTTCTTATCAAAGATATCAACGGAGACAAGATCGCACTTTCCCTTAAATTCCCGGAGGAGAACCCATGGCTTACAGCTGCTGAGGACTTCGCAGTAGGAAACGTAGTAAAGGGTAAAGTTGCACGTATGACAGATTTCGGTGCATTTGTTGAGCTTGCACCTGGAGTAGATGCACTTCTTCATGTATCTCAGATCTCCAGAGAGCATGTTGCTAAACCATCTGATGTACTTTCCATCGGTCAGGAGATCGAGGCTAAGGTTGTTGATTTCAATGGCGAAGACAGAAAGATCAGCCTCAGCATGAAAGCACTTGAGGATAATTCTGCAGAGCAGACAGAGGAGTAATTTCTCAGAAGCTGTACAGCAATTGATCATTTTGAATTTCAGAGGCCGTCACAATAACTGTGACGGCCTTTTTTAAGCGAGTCCTTCGAGAAGGGCTCGCTTTTGCTGTATAGCAGAAAAATATTATTTAAGAACAGATAGATAATATGGCAGACAGTGTTTCAGATAGGTTTTCTGTTTTAAAGGATCCTGTATGAAATCATCTGTTACAGGAAACCAGGTGTAACAGTTTTCTTTTTTAGCAGGTCTTCGGAGTTTTTTGTCCATACAGGCACTTAAGGTTTTGGGTATGGCAGTGTCTTCGGAAGGGATGTAATCGTAATCTTTATAATTGGAATAATATTGCTTTAAACGTCCATTTTGAAGCTTCACAAGAAGACGGACACGGTTATTCTGTCCGATTATGTAGAATTCTTCACTATGATTTGAAAATTTAACAGGCAGATCGTAATAAATTTTAAGTGTAAAGGTCAATTGATCGTCTTGAATTTCACAATCCAGTGTTTCGTAATCTTCATTAAAAAGAGCAAGATAGGATAGCATGGAGAATATTTTCCCAAGGCCAAGAAGATCTTCTTGGTTGTGTCCCATAACGATCTCTGCTGCTTCCGGTTTCTTTCCGGAAGCGAATTGTTTGTAAAGGCGGATGCAGGCACCCCCATCACAGTAGTTCCGTTCAGTGATACCGAGAAATGATTCCATAGAAGGCTGATTCATCCGTGAAAGCTTCAGAAGTCCCTTGAGCGGCTTTAGCTCCCGGTAAAGGTCTATGGAAGGTAGCTTTGCAAAAGGGGAAGGCAGTCCGTGGATCTGATATCGTGCATCCAGATAAGGCTGGTCAAAGCTGTCACCGTTATACTGGATCGTACATGAAAAATCCTGAAGGAATCCAGAAAATGTTTTCAGAAGTTCAGGTTCTTCCTCTTCGTTTTCGATCATCCACTGATACATCTGCCAGTTATTTTCTTCGTAAGCTACAGCACCGATCAGATACAGAAAAGTGGAATTTCGTGATAGTCCTGTAGTTTCAATGTCATAGAAAAGCGGCACAAAATGCTCTGAAAAGCCATGGTTTTTAGTCAATTTTTTAACAGTCTCAAAGTCTGGAAACCCTTGTAAAATCGGCATTTTTTTAACGATCATGTTAATTTTCTCCTTTATAAATTGTATCTGATTATACACAAAAAAATTGCTTTTCAATAGTGCAATTTAAAGTGAAATGAGTTATAGTTATTAGTAGAGTTGATGATAAAAAACAGGAAATGGTACTGGATTTATGTGGGGATTGACAGTGAAAAAATGACTATTATCGCTTCATAAATTAGTTATTCATTTATAGCTTTTTATGAGCTGGTGAATATCTTCTATTGAAGTATATCACAGGATCGTATCTGGATTCAATCTTTCATACATGTCCTGCTCAGAGCAGAAGTTACTTTGTTACTGTTCACTGGTAATGTTTCGCAAGGTGTTTTATGTGAGCGAAATATATCTTGTTTATCTTGGATGAAATGAGAAAAAAATCAGAAATACAGAATCAACTTTAAAAATGAGTATGTGCGCAACGCAGAAATACCATGTACATGTACTTGTAAAAAATAAAGGAGGAGATGAGATCTATGGCATTTTTAACCTTCAGGGGTGGCATCCATCCTTATGACGGCAAAGATTTGTCAAAAAACTGTCCTGTTGAGAAGTATCTGCCGAAAGGAGATCTGGCAATTCTTGTTTCTCAGCACATCGGAGCTCCGGCCAAGCCCATCGTAAAAAAAGGTGACCATGTGCTTGCAGGACAGAAAATCGCAGAAGCAGGAGGATTTGTTTCCGCACCGATACATTCATCTGTATCAGGAACTGTAAAGGGAATCGAGAAGCGCCTGACTGCAGTAGGCGCCATGGGGGATGCGATCATCATTGAAAATGACGGTCTGTATGAATCTGTGGAATATACGCCTGCCAAACTGTCTGACCTTTCCAAGGAAGACATCCTGAAAAGAATCCAGGAAGGCGGAGTTGTAGGACAGGGTGGCGCAGGTTTCCCGACACACGTAAAACTTTCACCAAAGGAACCGGACAAGATCGACCATATCCTGGTAAACGGCGCCGAATGTGAGCCTTACATCACAAGTGATTACCGCAGAATGATGGAAGAACCGGAAAGCGTTGTCGGCGGACTAGAAGTAATCCTGAAAGCTTTCCCGAAAGCAGTGGGATGCATCTGTATTGAGGACAACAAACCGGATTGTATTGCCAAGATGAAAGAAGCCATCAAAGGCAAAGAACGCATGGAAGTAAAAGAACTCAAGACCAAATACCCGCAGGGTGGTGAGCGTACATTGATCTATGCGGTAACAGGCAGAGAGATCAATTCTACCATGCTTCCGGCAGACGTAGGATGCGTGGTTGATAACGTGGAAACCGTTACTTCTGTTTATAAAGCAGTAATCCTGGGACAGCCGGTTATCAGCCGTAATGTCACAGTGACCGGAGACGGTATCCGCACACCGAAGAACTTTTCCGTTCTTACAGGAACAGATCTGTCTGAACTGGTAGATGCTGCAGGCGGACTGAAGGAAAAGATCGCGAAAGCAATCTCCGGCGGACCGATGATGGGATTTGCTCTGTATGATCTTCATATTCCATGTACGAAGACAACTTCTTCCCTGCTTTTCCTGGAGCGTGACGCAGTCTCCGAGGCGAAGCAGATCCAGACTGCATGTATCAATTGCGGACGTTGCGTAAGCGTCTGTCCAGGCCATGTGGTTCCTGCCCGTCTTGCAACTCTTGCAGAACACGGTGATATGGCAGGATTCGAAAAGATGGATGGTATGGAATGCTGCGAGTGTGGCTGCTGCAGTTACATCTGTCCTGCCAAACGACCTCTGACTCAGAGTATTAAATCTATGAGAAAAATGGTTCTTGCCGAGCGCAAGAAAAAGAAATAGGGGGAGGAATAACAATGGAACAAATGTATAATGTATCATCTAATCCCCATATCAGGGATAAAATGACCACCAGCCGTATCATGCAGCTGGTAGTGATCGCACTTCTGCCGACAACACTTTTTGGTATCTGGAACTTTGGAGTGCATGCACTCCTTGTAGTGCTGGCAACGGTTGCATCCAGTGTGTTTTTTGAATGGCTGTATGACCGACTGATGCATAAAAAAAATACAACTACTGATTTCAGTGCAGTTGTAACAGGACTTCTGCTTGCGCTGAACATGCCGCCCCAGATCCCGATCTGGATGCCGATCCTTGGCAGTGCTTTTGCGATCATTGTTGTAAAACAGCTGTTCGGTGGACTTGGACAGAACTTTATGAACCCGGCTCTTGCAGGAAGATGCTTCCTTATGATCTCTTTTGCCGGAAAAATGACTAACTTTGCAGTTTCCAAAAGCTCTCATGCTGTTGTAGATGCAGTTACACAGGCAACACCTCTGGCAGCACTTAAAAACCAGGGATTCATTGAGGGAACTTCTATTCCTGTAAAGAATCTGTTCCTTGGTAATATCCAGGGTACTATCGGTGAGACTTCTGCTCTGGCGATCCTCATCGGTGCAGTGATCCTTCTTGCATTCAAGATCATTGATCTGAAGGTACCTCTTACATATATCGGAAGTTTTGCAGTATTTGTCATTTTCTATATGCTGGGAACAGGCAAAGGTTTTGATGTAAACTATCTTTTCAGCCATATCTTTGGAGGCGGTCTGATGCTTGGAGCCTGGTTTATGGCAACAGATTATGTGACAACTCCGATCACTCCGAAAGGTCAGCTGGTATATGGCTGCTGCCTCGGTATCGTAACAGCAGTATTCCGTCTCTTTGGCGGTTCCGCAGAGGGCGTTTCCTATGCGATCATTTTCTGTAATCTTCTGGTTCCGCTTATTGAAAAAGTAACAAAACCGGTTGCTTTTGGAAAAGGAGGCAAGAAATAATGGGTAAGATTATCAAAAATACATTGATCCTTACGATCATTACAGTTGTTGCCGGACTTGGCCTTGGACTGGTTTACGAAGTTACCAAAGAACCCATCGCAAGAACCGAAGAACAGGCAAAAAAAGAAGCATGGCAGACTGTATTCAGTGATGTAAGCCTGGAAGACTTTAAAGCTGTAGATGTAGACAAGGAAGCAGCAGATAAAACAGCAGCAGATCTTGGGATCAAGGCAACCGTAGATGAAGTCTGTGAAGCAGCAGATGAAGGCTATGTGGTAACTGTAACCGATAAAGAGGGTTACGGCGGTGATATCCAGATCACAGTTGGTGTAACAAAGGATGGTACCGTCAGCGGCGTTTCCATTCTTTCCATCAGTGAGACTGCCGGACTTGGAATGCGTGCTACAGAAGCGAAGTTCCAGGAACAGTATGTTGGAAAGAATACCGATAAATTCTATGTATCCAAGGACGGCGGCGAGGGTGAGCCTATTGATGCCATCAGCGGTGCGACCATTACATCCAGAGCTTTTACCGGTGCAGTCAATACAGCTATCGGCTATTGCAAAAACGCATTTTAGGAGGGTAGTTGAATATGAATAATTGTGGTGAAAGATTAAAAAACGGTATTATTACCGAAAATCCGATTTTTGTTCTGATGCTTGGTATGTGTCCTACTCTTGCGGTAACGACTTCTGCTATCAATGGTATTGGTATGGGACTTTCCACAACCGTAGTTCTGGTTATGTCAAACATGCTGATCTCCATGCTGCGTAAGATTATCCCGGATTCCGTCAGAATGCCGGCCTTTATCGTAGTTGTAGCATCTTTTGTAACCATTGTACAGTTTCTGATGGAGGGCTTTACTCCTTCTCTTTATGATTCACTTGGAATTTATATTCCACTGATCGTTGTTAACTGTATCATTCTGGGACGTGCAGAGAGTTATGCTTCCAAGAATCCTGTCCTTCCGTCTATCTTTGACGGACTTGGAATGGGCCTTGGCTTTACAGTGGGCCTGGTTGCTATCGGTCTTGTAAGAGAGATCCTGGGTTCCGGAAAAGCTTTCGGAGCACAGATCATTCCGGCTGCTGACGCAGCTACCGGCGCTGCAGGCTATACCCCGATCACTATCTTTATCCTTGCACCTGGAGCATTTCTGGTTCTTGCCGGACTTGCAGCGATCCAGAACAAAGTAAAGATCAACATGGCAAAGAAGGGCAAAGATGTTTCCAAGATCCAGTCCGGCTGCGGTTCCAACTGTGCAACCTGCGGCGGATGCCCTTCTGAAAAAGAATAAAGGGGGAATAGAATATGGCAAGCTTAATGTTAATTGCTATTGGTTCTGCACTTTGCAGTAACGTTGTATTAAGCCAGTTCCTTGGAATCTGTTCTTTCCTGGGCGTTTCCAAGAAAACTGAAACAGCAGCCGGCATGGGTGGAGCGGTTGTATTTGTCATCACGATCGCATCTTTTGTTGCTTCGCTGTTATATAAATTTATTCTGGTACCAACACATTTTGAGTATCTGAAAACAATCGTATTTATCCTTGTTATCGCGGCACTGGTACAGATCGTAGAAATGTTTCTCAAGAAATTTGTACCATCCCTTTACAAGGCACTTGGTGTATACCTTCCTCTGATCACAACAAACTGTGCAGTTCTTGGTGTAGCACTGAACAATGTTAAATATGAATACAGCATTCTTGAAAGCGTTGTCAACGGATTTGCCACAGGTGTAGGTTACCTGATCGCAATTGTATTACTTGCGGGAATCCGTGAAAAAATGGAATACAACGATATTCCGGAATCCTTCCAGGGTATGCCGATCGTTCTGCTTACGGCAGCACTGATGGCAATTGCATTCTTTGGATTCTCCGGAATCGTATAGGAGGAAGAAGAGCATGAGTATAACAGGAATTATTATGGCTGCAGTCATTGTCGGCGGTACTGGTTTATTCATTGGTATCTTCCTTGGACTTGCAGATAAGAAATTAACCGTAAAGGTAGATGAAAAAGAAGAAGCCATTCTTGGTGTTCTTCCTGGAAATAACTGTGGCGGCTGTGGCTATCCGGGATGTTCCGGACTTGCTGCCGCAATCGCAAAAGGCGAAGCTCCTGTAGATCAGTGTCCAGTTGGCGGCGCTCCGGTTGCAGCCAAGATCGGTGCGATCATGGGACAGGAAGTAAAAGAAACCGCACGTCAGGTTGCTTTTGTAAAATGTGCGGGAACCTGTGATAAGACAACTGTGAAATATGAGTACACAGGTGTGGAAGACTGCGAGATGATGGCCTTCATCCCAGGCAGCGGCGCAAAAAACTGTACATATGGATGTATGGGATTTGGAAGCTGTGTAAAGGCCTGTCCGTTTGATGCCATTCATGTAGTGAACGGTATTGCGGTAGTAGACCAGGAAGCATGTAAGGCCTGTGGCAAATGTGTTGCCAAATGTCCGCGTCACCTGATCGAACTTGTACCATATGACAAACAGATTCGTGTAGCCTGTGGCTCCCATGCTAAAGGTAAAGCAGTTACAACTGCCTGCGAGCTTGGCTGTATCGGCTGTAAAAAATGTGAGAAGAACTGTCCGTCAGAGGCAATCACAGTTACTGATTTCTGTGCACACATTGATTATGACAAATGTACAGGATGCGGTAAATGTAAGGAAGTCTGCCCGAGACATGTAATACTGTAAAAAATTCAGAGAAGGTTGTCTGTCCGGAATATATTTTCCAGATATGGCAACCTTCTTTTTTGCAGGAAATTCAAAAATGGAATTTGTTATAGAAATTGTTAATATGACAACATTCTTGACATGTAATGGATACAATGATATCATTATTTAGATAATAGTCAAATTGTTGAAGGTAAAAGAAGATGTATGGTAAGAAATATAAATGATACTATCTAAGCTAATATTTTACACTGGGACTGTAGCTGTTTATGTGAATAGTATAGAGTCACAGTGTATTTTTATGACAATTATTAATTTTTATTGAATGTGGATAGAGTAGAATTGTTTTCGTTGGGAGAAAGTATGGGAAAAGTAAATTTAGATAATAAAAATATTTTGGTAACAGGAGCAGCTGGATTTATTGGTTCGAATCTCATAAAAAGGATTTACAGAGAAGTCCCATTGGCTAGTATAATTGGAATCGATAATATGAATGATTATTACGACGTGAGATTGAAGGAATTTCGTCTGAAAGAGTTATCTGAGTATAAAACATTTACTTTTGTTAAAGGTAATATTGCAGATAAGAAATTGATAGAGGAAATTTTTGAAAAATATAGACCATCCGTTGTAGTTAACCTTGCGGCACAGGCAGGGGTACGTTATTCGATAACTAATCCAGATGCATATATAGAATCAAATCTGATAGGTTTTTATAATATTCTTGAGGCCTGCCGTCATTCTTACGATGCAGGCAGAGAAGGTGTTGCACATTTTGTATATGCCAGTTCATCCAGCGTATATGGATCGAATAAAAAAGTTCCATATAGTACAGAGGATAAGGTTGACAATCCGGTAAGCCTTTATGCCGCTACAAAGAAAAGTGATGAGTTAATGGCACATGCATATGCTAAACTCTATAATATTCCATCTACAGGACTTAGATTCTTTACTGTTTATGGTCCTGCTGGTCGTCCGGATATGGCATATTTTGGATTTACGAATAAATTGAAAAATAATGAAAAAATCCGTATTTTCAATTATGGAAACTGCAAACGGGATTTTACTTATATTGATGATATTGTTGAAGGTGTAATCCGTGTTATGAAAAAAGCACCGGACAGAAAAACAGGAAAAGATGGACTACCTGTACCGCCGTACAGAGTTTATAATATTGGAAAGGGTACACCGGAAAATCTGCTGGATTTTGTGCAGATATTAAGCGAGGAATTAATTAGAGCCCAAATTCTTCCCAAAGATTATGATTTCGAAGCACATAAAGAACTGGTGCCGATGCAGCCGGGGGATGTGTCTATAACTTATGCAGATACCAGTGCGTTGGAAAAGGATTTTGAATATAAACCGGGTACAGACCTACGTAAAGGATTGCGGGAATTTGCAGAATGGTATGCGGATTTTTATAAGTAAGAAAGGCGGAATACGGAGTGAGAATATTATTAGTTAATTATCGATATTTTATTTCAGGTGGTCCTGAGAAATATATGTTTAACATAAAAACAATGCTTGAAAATCAGGGACATGAAGTTATTCCTTTTTCTATACATTCAAATAAAAATGTTGCAACAGAATATTCAAAATATTTTGTTGAACCGATTGGCGGCAGGGATGCAATTTATTTCGAGGAAGTAAAAAAAACACCGAGATCTATCTGGCAGATGCTTACACGGAGCATCTATTCGAAGGAAGTTGAAAAAGCGATAAAAAGAGAAATTGATGATGTAAAACCAGATCTGGTGTATATCATTCACTTTGTTAATAAACTTTCTCCCAGTGTAATCAGGGGGGCCAGGAAGAAAGGAATTCCGGTAGTTTTGAGACTATCCGATTATTTCCTTTTGTGTCCTCGATTTGATTTTATGTATGAAAAAAGAGTATGCGAGGAGTGTCTGACTAAAGGATATAGAAGCTGTATAAAGAAAAGATGTGTGAAAGGTTCACTGTTTGCATCTGTTGTAAGAGTTTTTTCTATGAAGTTCCACAAGCTGATTCATGTATATGATGGAGTTTATGCTTTTATAACACCGTCAGAATTTTTGAAACAGAAATTATCAGCAAATGGTTTTGAAGAAGAAAAGATCCACTGTATTCCTACTTTTACAGCGAGCAAAACCAAAGTGGGAGAACCTCAAATAGGTTCTTATGGTTTGTATTTTGGCCGTATTACAGAAGAAAAAGGTGTTGAAACCGTTGTCCAGGCCTATGAAAAGCTCCAGAAATATACAGTTAAAATTATGGGAGATGATACAACAGAGGAAGCAATACGTCTCAAAAGATATATAAAAGAACATAAAATTAAAAATATTGAATTTCTTGGATTTAAGAGCGGAGAAGAATTAGAAGATATTATCAAAGGTGCAAGATTTACATTAATTCCATCAATTTGGTATGATAATCTGCCCAACACAGCGTTGGAGTCATTTCAATATTCAAAGCCGGTTATCGCAAGCAACATAGGAAGTCTCCCGGAACTGGTTGTTGACGGGGAAAATGGCTATTTGTTTAAGCCTGCTGATGCAGAAGATCTTATTAAAAAAATAAAATTATTGGATGATGATACGGTAGTTGAAAAAATGGGAGCAGCCAGCAGAAGAAGACTGGAGAGCAGATTTTCGCCGGAAACACATTACGAGGCTTTGATGAAAGTTTTTTCGGAGGCTGTAAAAAATAATAAGTAAATTTTGATTGCTGAAAAGAAAGGATATTTGCTCCAATGAAAACAATTGCGTTTTTTGTACCTCAATATCATAGAATCCCGTTGAATGATAAATATTGGGGAAAAGGGTTTACGGAATGGGTCAATGTAAAAAATGCAAAACCACTTTTTGAAGGTCATGTTCAGCCCAAAATTCCTTTGAATAATAATTATTATGATCTATTAAAAAGAGAAACAAAAATCTGGCAGAAAGATTTGGCCCAAAAATATGGTATTTATGGATTTTGTTATTATCATTACTGGTTTAATGGCAAAATGCTCCTGGAAAAGCCATGTGAGCAGATTTTAGCTGACAAAGAAATAGATCTTCCATTTTGTTTTTGCTGGGCAAATGAGGCGTGGTCAATGGAGTGGACTGGAAAAAAGACGGTTATTATGCCTCAGTTTTACGGTGACAGAAAAGAATGGAAAGAACATTGGGATTATTTATTGCCTTTTCTCAGAGATGAAAGATATATAAAAGAAGATGGAAAACCGTTGATTGTCATCTATCGTCCAGAGTCGATCCCATGTCTTACGGAAATGCTTAAATATTGGAGGAAACTTGCAGAAGAGGAAGGTTTTCCAGGTCTGTATTTTGCAAGTCAGAGTGCAGAATTCAATTTGGATAAATCATTAGATCATAGCGAAATAGATTTTGAAATCGAATATGAGCCCCAGACATCGAGAAAAAAAATGGCTAATAAAAAGTTGGAGGGCTTAAAAGAAATTCGACGTAAATTTATGCGTTTTTGTGAAAGAAAATTTGGATGGGATCTACGCAGATATGGGCAGAGCACTTTTAATAAGATAGCTGGTTTAACGCGGCCGGATTACGATGCTACATGGAATAATATATTAACACGAAAGCCGGAAAATGAAAAATCTGTCCCCTGCGCTTTTGTGAACTGGGATAATAGTCCAAGATATCATGAAAGAGGTCAGGTTTACATAGGAGCGACACCACAGAAATTTAAAAAATATTTTTCAAAATTAGTGAAAAGGACCCGGGAAACTTACAAAAAAGATTTTATGTTTTTGTTTGCGTGGAATGAATGGGGAGAGGGAGGATATCTCGAACCAGATGAAGAAAATCAGTATGGATATCTGGAAGCTGTCAGAAGTGCACTTATAGAAAACGGAGAATTTCCGGATTGATCTATTTAGATCAGATTAAAAAATGTAAAAGGACAAGATATTGATGAAATCATTATTTAAAAATTCTTTATACAATATCATTTACAAACTTTTCATGATAATTTTTCCGCTTATTTCTTCAGCCTATGTCTCCAGAATTTTGTTACCAATGGGAGTCGGAAAAGTTGCGTATGCCCAAAATATTGCATCTTATTTTATTACAGCTGCGTCACTTGGTGTAGGTAACTATGGAATACGAGAAATCGGGAAAAAGCAGAAGAATAAAGAGGAATATTCGAAGACGGTTGTGGAATTGTTAATAATAACATTATTTTCTACACTTATTTGCTCTGCTTTTTATTATGGAATGGTATCTACTTTACCGTATTTTCAGAATAGTAAAATGCTTTATTATGTAGTTGGAATACAATTACTTCTGACTGCTGCTAATGTTGACTGGTTTTACCAGGGAATGGAAGAATATAAATATATTACTGTTAGAAGTTTAATAGTAAAAATTCTAACATTATTAGGTATTTTTGTATTTGTAAAGAAACAAGATGACACCATTGCGTATGCGCTCTTTAGCAGTATTGCTTTAGCTGGAAATAATATTATTAATGTTATTCATCTGAGAAAGTATTTGACTTTGGATGATGTGAAACATATAGAGCTTGCGAAACATATAAAACCATTGTTTATTTTGTTGTCAACAGGATTTGCTGTAGAATTATATACGAAGCTAGATACCACAACATTAGGAATAATGACATCAGAAGAATATGTGGGTTATTATAATTATGCAACAAAAATATCGTCAATTGTTGTTGGACTGGCCGCTTCAGTAAGTACAATTTTACTTCCGCGTTTCAGCTTATATAGAGAACAGAATAAAATGGAAGAGTTAAAAAAAACTATTGAAAATGCACAGGCAGGGCTTCTTTATTTATCAATACCTGCATGTGTTGGGCTAGCTTTGCTATCAAAATATATAATTATTTTTTTGTTTGGAGCTGATTTTTTGCCAGCAGTTTTAACGGTTCAGATTTTGACAATTTTAGTAGTTATTAAATCTATTGGTAATCTCTATGGGGTTCAGATTCTGGTTGCCTTTGGAAAAGAGAAAATACTTTTTTATACGACTGTTTTAGGTGCAATATCAAATATAATTATGAATCTAATACTGATACCGGCCTTTCGACAAAACGGTGCGGCAATTGCATCTGTAATAAGTGAATTTGTTGTATGTCTATATCAGTTTACGGCTGCACAGAAATTAGTGCATACAAAATTTGATAAGATGGATATTCTGAAGATTTTGTTGGCTTCTACAGGAATGGCAATTATCGTAATATTGGTAGAAACTGTATTAAAAAATGAGATTATAGTTATTATCTTGTCATGCATACTGGGAGTTTTATTTTACACAATAACAACAGTTATGATGAAGGTGAAAACAGCGGGAATGTTTGTGGGAATTTTAAAGTCACGCATAGGTTTAGAATAAATATGATGTAGGTGTACATTATTTCCAATTAACAGGAGAAATAATAAAATGAAAAATTCTAAAATAACAGTTTTATTTTGTTTTCATGATGGAAATAAAAATAATGGAGGAAATCGCTCGCTTATAGATGTCATAGATAATTTATTGGAAAAGAAAAATATAGAAATATTGGCAGCTTTTCCTGTAAAAGAAGGGTCTGCAATTGAATATCTGAAATCTAAAAATGTTTATATAGTTCCATTTTGCTATGGAAGATGGGATTATCATATGGAAGATTATACGCCTAAAAATTTATATATGATTCTAAAAACACTTAAAAGTTTTGCATATACATATGATTTTTTGTATCGAATAGACAGCGTAATAAATGAATTTCACATAAATTTGATATATACCAATACAATGGTGCTTCCGATTGGCATGCTGATAAAGAAAAAATATGGAATTCCAATGATCTGGCATATTCGGGAATTTGGTTACGAAGACCACAAACTTGGGATTATAGGTGGAGTAAATAGACTCTACAGGGGAATGAATACATATTCAGATAAAATTATAATGATTTCCAAGAGCCTGTTTGACAAATATTCAAAATATGTAAATCCAGAAAAAATGCAGGTAATATATGATGATATTTCTCCAGAATTCATTATAAACCAGCATCAGATTCTGCAGCCGAATACAAAATGTAATATTTTGATAGCCGGAACAATAAAACCTGGTAAAGGCCAAAAAGAAGCAATACAGGTAATTCAAAAAATAATAAAAAAGGGAAATCGCAATGTTCATTTGTATATTGCAGGAGAAAAGAGAGGAGAATATTATAAGGAAATACTGAAATATGTGCAAAGATATAAATTGGAAGAAAATATTCATTTTTTGGGTTATGTAACAGATATGAATTCTTTAAGGCGCCAAATGGATATTGCCCTTGTAGCTTCTTGCAGTGAAGCATTTGGAAGAGTTACCGTTGAAGCTATGCTGGCTGGAATGCTGGTAATAGGTGCTGATGTAGCCGGTACCAGTGAATTGATTTGTGATGGAGTAAATGGGATTTTATATGAAGCAGGTAATTTGGAGTCTTTAGAGAAAACGATAGAAACTGTAATTCATGATGCCGATAAAATGAGGAAAATAGCTCAGAATGGGCACATTACTGCGATTAATGACTACACCATAGGAAAATGTTCAGAAGAGATTTACAAGATTATGCAAGAACTGGTTGATGAAAAAAGTAACTTTCCGATCGAAACTATTTGACCAGATTATTGCAAGGGTCTATAATAAGGTATAAATATTCAGTATACTTCAAGGAGAACGAAATTCATGAGCAAGATTATTTTAACCGGCGACCGTCCGACGGGACGCCTTCATGTAGGTCATTATGTTGGATCACTGGCAGAGCGTGTGAAACTGCAGAATTCCGGCTTATATGACGAGATTTATATTATGATCGCAGACGCACAGGCGCTTACGGATAATGCAGAGCATCCGGAGAAAGTTCGCCAGAATATTCTTCAGGTAGCCCTGGATTACCTGGCATGTGGTCTTGATCCTGAGAAATCCAATATTTTCATTCAGTCCATGGTTCCGGAGCTGACAGAGCTGACTTTTTATTATATGAATCTGGTTACTGTAGCACGTGTGCAGCGTAATCCTACAGTTAAATCTGAGATTAAACAGCGTAATTTTGAAGCAAGTATTCCGGTAGGATTTTTCTGCTATCCAATCAGCCAGGCTGCAGATATCACAGCTTTCCGTGCAACGCATGTACCGGTAGGTGAAGATCAGCTTCCGATGCTTGAGCAGTGTAAGGAAATTGTTCATAAATTTAATACAGTTTATGGTGAGACACTGACTGAGCCGGAGATCGTTCTTTCTTCAAATAAGGCATGCTTACGTCTTCCAGGTATCGATGGAAAAGCAAAAATGAGCAAGTCTCTCGGAAACTGTATTTATCTGTCTGATGAAGCCGATGTAGTTAAGAAAAAGATTATGTCCATGTTTACCGATCCGAACCATCTTCGAGTACAGGATCCGGGACGTGTGGAAGGAAATCCGGTATTTATCTATCTGGATGCATTTAGCCGTCCGGAACATTTTGCGGAATTTCTTCCGGAATATCAGAATCTTGATGAGCTTAAGGCACACTATCAGAGAGGCGGCCTTGGCGATGTAAAAGTTAAGAAATTCCTGAATAATGTTATGCAGGCAGAGCTTGGACCGATCCGTGAGAGAAGAAAGATGTGGGAACAGCGCACCGCTGATGTGTTTGATATTCTGAAAGCTGGTACAGAAGTTGCCAGAGAAAAAGCGGCAGCAACCCTTCATGATGTTCGTTCTTCCATGCGTATCAATTATTTTGAAGATCAGGATTTCCTGAATCAGTAACAGTAAGATATTTCGAATCAACCCGGAGTTTCGTATTCCGGGTTGATTTTTTTTGAGAATTATGTTACTATTGCGTTCATATGGGAAACAGATGTTCAGTTGCTGTTTTCGGGAAGGAGCCGTTAATTTTGATTTCTTTTGTAAAAGGTACAGTAGCAGATATTGGCGAAAATTTCCTTATTATGGAAAATGGCGGACTTGGTTATGAGATCTATATGACAGGTCAGGATCTTGAGAAAGCGCACATTGGTGATGAGAAAAAAATACATACATTTCTTTATGTAAGGGAAGATATTCTTCAACTGTATGGCTTTTTTTCAAAAGATGATCTTGGCATGTTCAAATTGCTGATCGGGGTAAATGGAGTAGGACCGAAAGGCGCTTTGGGAATTCTTTCCGGAATCAGTGCGGATGAACTGCGTTTTGCGGTATTGTCCGATGATGTAAAGACAATATCCAAAGCTCCTGGAATCGGTAAAAAGACTGCACAGAAAATGATTCTGGAGTTGAAAGACAAACTGAAGCTGGAAGATGCGTTTGAGATGAAGCTTGCACATCAGCAGGAAGAAGTGGCAGCAGGAGCTTCTGATCTCAGAGATAGTCGTCAGGAAGCGGTGGAAGCCCTGGTTGCATTGGGATACAGTTCGGCAGATGCGTTGCGGGCAGTACGGAAAGTTCCTGAGGAAGTGCAGGCAGATGATGTGGAAGCGATTCTTCGGGCTGCACTGAAAAATTTTTAATGGGCATATGGCAAGGCGGAACGCAAATATCCGCGTTACATTAGGAACGGAGCATAATAAATGGAAAACAGGATCATTACAACAGACGTTACAGAAGAGGACTTTTCCCTGGAGGGAAACTTAAGGCCTCAGAGTCTGGAAGAGTATATTGGTCAGCAAAAAACAAAAGATACCCTGAAAATCTATATTGAGGCGGCGAAACAACGCCATGATTCTCTGGATCATGTATTGTTTTATGGACCTCCAGGTCTTGGAAAGACAACACTTTCCGCAATCATTGCCAATGAAATGGGAACACACATGAAAGTTACTTCCGGACCAGCTATTGAGAAACCGGGGGAAATGGCTGCAATTTTGAATAATCTTCAGGAAGGAGATGTACTGTTTGTGGACGAAATCCACAGACTGAACCGTCAGGTGGAGGAAGTTTTGTATCCGGCTATGGAGGATTTTGCCATTGATATTATGATTGGTAAGGGAGCGTCTGCCCGCTCGATCCGTCTGGATCTTCCGAAATTTACATTGGTTGGGGCGACTACCAGAGCTGGCCTTCTTTCAGCTCCCCTTCGTGATCGTTTTGGAGTAACACAGCGTCTGGAATTTTACAACAAAAAGGAACTTACCACCATTGTTCTGCGATCCGCACAGGTTCTGGGAGTAGAAATTGAACCAAATGGAGCGGCTGAAATTGCCAAGCGCTCCAGAGGAACACCAAGGCTTGCGAACCGCCTTCTGAAAAGGGTAAGAGATTTTGCCCAGGTTAAATACGATGGTGTGATTACCTATGAGGTTGCCTGTTTTGCGTTGGATCTTCTGGAGGTAGACCAGTATGGTCTTGATAAAACGGATCGCCGTATTCTGCAGACGCTGATTCTGAATTTTCAGGGTGGTCCGGTAGGACTGGAAACACTTGCGGCTTCTATTGGAGAGGATTCCGGAACATTGGAAGACGTGTATGAACCTTATCTTCTGCAGACCGGATTCCTGAACAGAACACCCCGTGGAAGGATGGCTTCTGTGCTTGCATATACCCATCTTGGATATCCCCGTCCTGATATATCGACAAAATAATAGAAAAACTTCTATACATTTTTATCGGAATCAGTTATAATGAAAGAAGTTGTGAGCTGTAAGGCTAGCAATATAGAGGAATGTTATTGTGGAAATGACCAGTAACAGATGAATTCAGGAGGCTTTACGAATGGCGGTAAAGAATACAGCACAGGTTGTTATCGATGGAAAGATTATTACTCTGGGCGGATATGAATCTGAGGAGTACTTTCAGAAGGTCGCAGCTTATATGAATAATAAGATCAGTGAACTGAGCCAGATGCCGGGATATTCCAGACAGGCCATGGAAACCAAGCACACACTGCTCAGTCTGAATATTACAGATGATTATTTTAAAGCGAAAAAACAGGCGGAGATTTTTGAACAGGATCTACAGCAGAAAGACCAGGAGATGTATGATCTGAAACATGAACTGATTTCTCTGAAAATGCAGATTGAAGAGGCAAAGAAAGCAGAACAGGAAGCTCAGGATCAGAAGAATCTTCTGGATGGCAAGGTGAAAGAACTGGAAAAAGAGCTTGACGAATTGCTCAAATAAGAATGGGGGGATTGCTTCGGTAATCCTCTTTTGTTTTCTTGAATGCTTTACGGGACAGAATTGGATTAAAAGACAGGAAATGGGGGAATATTTTGAAAAAGATGATAACAGAATTGCTTTCACCAGCAGGTTCTTATGAGAGTTTTGAAGCGGCCATAGGAGCTGGTGCAGATGCAGTGTATGTAGGAGGCCCGGCTTTTGGAGCAAGGGCTTATGCACAGAATTTTTCTCAGGAAGAACTGGTAACAGCCATTGAAACGGCACATATCCATAACCGGAAATTGTATCTTACAGTTAATACATTACTGAAAAATAGAGAACTGGAAGGTCAGCTTTTTGAGTATCTGGCACCATACTACGAAGCAGGGCTTGATGCAGTAATTGTACAGGATATGGGAGTGTTTTCTTTTATCCGTCGGAACTTTCCGGATCTGGATATTCACGCAAGTACACAGATGACTGTCACAGGCCCGGAAGGTATGAAATTCCTGGAAGAAAAAGGGGCGACCCGTGTGGTTCCGGCAAGGGAACTTTCGCTGGAAGAAATTGCAGCTATGCATCGGATAAGCCCGCTGGAAATTGAAACATTTATTCATGGAGCACTCTGTTACAGTTATTCCGGTCAGTGTCTGATGAGCAGTATCTTTGGCGGCCGAAGTGGAAACCGTGGAAGATGTGCACAGCCCTGCAGGCTTCCTTACAGCGGAACATATGATCACAGAAAATACAAAGGGGATAAAAATTTCTGTGCATTAAGCCTGAAAGATATTTGTACACTGGATATTCTTCCGGATATTCTGGAAGCAGGTGTGATGTCACTGAAAATTGAAGGCCGTATGAAACAGCCAGGTTATACCGCGGGTGTTACAGCCATGTATCGAAAATATCTGGACCTTTATCTGAGTGGAAAGAAATATTCTGTTCAGCAGGAAGACCGGAAATATCTTCTTGATCTTTTCAGCAGGGGAGGATCCTGCACCGGATATTATGATATGTATCGTGGCCCTGAGATGATGGCTTTTGCAAATGAGAAGAAATCTGGCAATATTCAGCCGGAGATCAGAAAAATAAAAGAAAAAATTCATGGGAATTTAATACTTTCTCCGGAAAGTCCTGTTATACTGGAAATAACCTGCAGGGATAAAACGGTGACAGCCATGGGCGGTGAAGTTCAGTTCGCGAAGAATCAGCCCATGGAGGAAACAAGAATCCGCCAGCAAATGGAAAAGCTTGGAAACACAGAATTTCAATGGGAGAGCCTGAAGATTGAAACAAATGGAAGAATTTTTGTTCCGGTAAAAGTTCTCAATGAAGTGCGTAGAGATGCACTGGAACAGATGAGAGAAAAACTGTCCGGATGCAGTAGAAGAAACTGTCCGGAAAAACAGACAGAAGAGCATAAAAAGAGCCATGTCTGTTCAGGATCTGAAATAAAAGAATGCCCGCTGTATGTGTCCTGTGAACGCGAAGATGTTGCGGAAGTATTTCTGAAAGAAAAGGGAATTACAGGTTTTTATTTTCCATTTGATATCATGAAGAAGTATTTTTCGCCGGAGCTTGCAAAACAGAAGGAATTATATCTTTCCACGCCACATATTCATCGAGGTCCGATTCCGGAAGAATGGGTTCAGGCAGCAGAGAGCTGGATGAGTCAGGGAATGAAGGGATTTCTGGTAAGAAATCTGGAGTCCTATGCCGCATTAAAAAAACTCGGGTACGAAGAAAAATGTGTACTGGATGCATCTATGTATACATGGAATAATCAGGCAATAGATTTCTGGAAAGAAGAAGGAATTCTTCGAAACGCGGTTCCTCTTGAACTGAATGAAGGAGAACTAAAGCATCGGGATAATACTTCCTCGGAACTTCTTCTGTACGGGTATATTCCACTGATGGTTTCCGCGCAGTGTGTGAGAAAGAATCTTTTCGGATGTACCGGGAAATGTGAAACGGTCTATCTGAAAGATCGCTATAACAGTGAATTTCCCGTAAAGTGTTGCTGTATCCCCTGGGGAAAAATTGACCCGACGAAGGCGAAATACTGTTATAATATTATATATAACAGCATTCCCTATGGACTTACAGGTGAAAAAGAACGTGTGGAAAAATTAAATCTTCAGTCTTTAAGGCTGGCATTTACCGTTGAAGCACCAACGGAAGCAAAAGCGGTTCTGGAAGAGTTTAGAAATATTTATCAGGGAAATGGAAAACCTTCCGGACGTAAATATACAAAAGGCCATTTTAAAAGAGGAGCCGAGTAAAAGTGTATGATTAACGTAATTACAGAATTATCCAAATATGTGATCCTCACGCTGATGATTGTCTATACCTTTCACTGCTTTTATATGGTATGGCGACAGGATGAGGAAGAAAAAAAAGAACTGCTTCATCAACAGCTGACTATGATTTTCTTTATTGATTTTACAGCATTTCTTGTGATCTATCTGAAGAGCATGGATTTTAAAGTCATTCTGTTTTATATTGAAATGATGTTCTTTTTTGCGACAATTCAGATTTTGTATCGGATTATCTATCGGGATGCATCGTTACTTCTTCTGAATAATATGTGCATGCTTCTGAGTGTGGGATTTATTATGCTGTGCAGACTATCCCTTCCATCTGCAAACAAGCAGCTTCTGATTGTGGCAGCAGGAAGTGCAGTATCACTTGTGATTCCCGTGATGATTCGGAAAATGAAGTTTCTGAAAGATCTTACGTGGATTTATGCAGGAATCGGTATTGTTTTGCTGGCAGCAGTTCTTGTTCTGGCAAGAACAAGTTATGGTGCAAAGCTTTCCCTTATGGGAATTCAGCCATCAGAAGTAATCAAAATTACCTTTGTATTTTTTATGGCATCGCTTCTCAGTACGAGGGTGGATTTCCGAAAAGTCGTACTGGCCACAGTTGTTGCGGTGATTCATGTAGGAATTCTGGTTCTTTCCAGAGATCTGGGAAGTGCCGTAATCTTTTTTGTTACCTATCTTGTGCTGATTTATGTTGCAACCAGAAATCCGGGATATATGTTTCTGGGACTTGGCGGAGGCTGTGTAGGAGCTGTGATTGCATACCATCTTTTTGGACATGTCCGCCAGCGAGTCAGCGCATGGAAAGATCCAATGGCGGTTTATCAGAATGAAGGTTATCAGATTGTACAGTCATTATTTGCAATTGGAACCGGCGGATGGTTTGGAATGGGACTTTGCCAGGGATCTCCGGAAAAAATTCCGGTTGTAAAGAACGACTTTATTTTTAGCGCGATCTGTGAGGAACTGGGAGGGATTTTTGCGATCTGCCTTATTCTGGTGTGTACCAGCTTTTTCCTCATGATAGTTACCATTGCACTGAAAATCCGGAACCCGTTTTATAAGCTGATAGCACTGGGACTGGGAACAGAATATGCTTTTCAGGTATTTCTGACTATTGGTGGAGCAACCAAGTTTATTCCGATGACAGGTGTTACTCTTCCTCTGGTAAGTTACGGAGGCAGTTCTGTTATGTGTACCATCCTGATGCTGGCAATTATTCAGGGACTTTATATTCTGAGGGAAGATGAGGACGAGGAAATTGAGACGCAGCGAAAAGAAACGTTTGAAAGAAGAGGAAAGAGAGCGACGCCTGAGAGAACGGGACGCCGCCAGGCTCCGTAGGAGGAAGAACCGACCGTTCACCTTTGTATCGGCATTCTTCATACTGATTTTTGTCAGTCTGATTGGGTATCTGATCTATTTTGATGCCATAAAAAGTGAAGATTTTATAAACAGTCCGTATAATACCAGACAGGATACATTTTCAGATCGGGTAGTCCGTGGAAGTATTCAGTCTTCGGATGGAGAAATTCTGGCACAGACCAATGTATACGAAGATGGTACGGAGGAACGGACGTATCCTTTTGCCAATATTTTTGCACATGCGGTCGGTTATGATACCAATGGTAAAAGTGGACTGGAATCAGAAGCGAATTTTCAGCTTCTGACTTCGCATTCTTTTTTTCTGGAACAGATGAAGAATGAATTTTTAGGGAAAAAGAATCAGGGAGATACGGTGATATCCAGTTTGAGTGCAGATCTTCAGACGACTGCCTATAATTCTCTGGGAGATCGAAGAGGTGCCGTAGTTGTGTTGGAACCGTCGACCGGAAGAATTCTTGCTATGGTGAGCAAGCCGGACTTTGATCCGAATACCATAGCACAGAACTGGGATAGCCTCGTTAATGACGAGAATAACAGTAGCCTTCTTAACCGTGCCACAAATGGAGCATATCCTCCTGGATCTACATTTAAAGTTGTCACAGCGCTGGATTATTTTCGGCAAAAAGGTTCCCTGGAAGGATATTCTTATCTGTGTCAGGGCAGTATTACAGTAGATGATCATACGATTCAGTGCTACAATGGCGCGGTTCATGGACAGGAAGATTTTTATTCGGCATTTGCCCATTCCTGTAACTGTGCATTTGCGGATATGGGGCTGAGCCTTGGCAACAGTTCTCTACGCAGTACGGCAGAAGATCTGCTTTTTAATAAAGCACTTCCCCTGAATTCCTATAAAACCAGCCGTTTTACGCTGGATAAAAATTCTCCGAATGCACTTGTGATGCAGACTTCTATTGGACAGGGCAATACGCTTGTATCACCTATGCACATGGCGCTGATTACAAGTGCCATTGCCAATGACGGTGTACTGATGAAACCGACCATGATTGATAAGATTGTGAATAATTCCGGAGATACCGTTAGGGAAACAGAAAAAACAGAGTATAAACGTTTAATGACAAGCAATGAGGCGAATATTCTCGGAAAGCTGATGAAGAACGTTGTTGAGAATGGTACAGCATCCGCACTGAATGGACGTGGATATACAGTTGCAGGAAAAACAGGTTCTGCAGAGTTTGATGAAAATGGCTCCAGTCATTCCTGGTTTATCGGATATTCGAATGTGGATGATCCGGATATTGCGGTTGCCGTAATTGTTGAGAATGGTGGAACCGGAAGTGAGGCAGCTGTTCCAATTGCTGGAGATATATTTGATGCATATTATTTTGATTAAGTTGCTAAAATTGAAACAGTATCTGCTTCTTGCCCCTTGCTTATAAGTGAAAAAAGAGGTATACTGTAGTCAGTGCAAAAGACACACGCATTACAGGAGGATTGCAATATGATAGAAGCAACAAGCTGTGGCGGTGTGGTAATTCATCGGGGTAAGATCCTGGCATTGTATAAATCCTACAGGAACCGTTATGAAGGATGGGTGCTTCCGAAAGGAACTGTAGAAAAAGGAGAGACTTTTGAACAGACTGCTTTACGTGAAGTGAAGGAAGAGGCAGGTGTCAGAGCTTCGATTGTGAAATATATCGGAAAGAGCCAGTATAATTTCACAGTTCCGGAGGACGTGGTAATGAAAGAGGTACACTGGTATCTCATGATAGCTGATAATTATCATAGCAAACCCCAGCGTGAGGAATATTTTGTAGATTCTGGATACTATAAGTTTCATGAGATTTATCATCTTCTTCGTTTTTCCAACGAGAAGCATATTGTGGAACAGGCATATCAGGAGTATCTGGAGATGCGGAGTGAAGGCGTCTGGGCGAAACAGCAAAAGTATTTTTAGCAACAGGACAGGGCTGTGTTTTTACGCAGCCCTGTTTGACATATGGAGGTGATCGCAGGGTGCTGAAATGGATGAAAAATTATTATATTGGAGACGGTGTAAAAAATCCAACCAGAGTGAGAGCACGGATCACTGCCGGAAAATGTGTTCCGGACATTTATATTGTTACATTATCAGACAATCCTGGAAACATTCTGGAAATCCTTCCTGCGGTTACACTGGTACAACGGGGAGCCAGGGCAATCTGTCCGTTGATTATTGGTATGGCCAAAGGAAAAGACGAGGCAATTCAGATGGTACGGGATGTCGTTGAGCAGGTTTATAAAGAAACCGGAGACTTTAAAATAAAAGAATATCTGAAGAACAGGTGAATGAATGCTGCACATATTATGGCTCATACTAAAAGTGATATTGATACTTCTGGGGATTGTTATCGGTCTGATACTTCTAGGCGCATTGCTCCTTTTATTTTGTCCTGTCAGATACCGAGGAAAGGTAAAAAAGGAACGGACAGAAGGGATCAGAGAGATAGAGGCTTTTGGAGAGATAAGCTGGTTGTTTCACGGGATTTCTGTCAAAGCATTTTGGCAGGGAGGAAGCCCTGAAACAGAAATTTATGTTTTGGGAATACCATTGTCGAAGCTGAAAGCGTTTAGAGACAGAAGAAAGAAAAAACCACAAACTTCATTAGAAAAGACAGAATTTCAGAATGCAGAAAAGAAAAGGGAATCTCCTGTAATTATAATAGAAGAGAATTCTTCGGTGGAATCTGAGGAAGGTACACAGCAGACGGATATCCCGGTCTGCCAGGAAGAGAAGCCAGACATGCCGAAAGAAGGGACGGAATATAATATCCAGGATTCAGTGGAAGAATCCAGTCGGATACCGCTGGCAGACGAAATAAAAAAAGATGAAAAAAAATCCCGGAAAAGTATTTCTGGCTTAATTTCGGGAATTGTGGAAAAAATAAAAAAAGCAGGAAGAGCACTCCGTAAACGGATTTGTAGTGTTATAGAATTTCCTGGAAAGATTCAGAAAAAGATCCGGAATTTCGCATTAACAATCAGAAAATTCTGTGATAAGATAAAAAGGTGGAGAGATTTTATAAATCATCCACGAACAAGAGCAGCGATTTCTCTTGTATGGAAAGATGCCAAAAAACTGCTGCGCCATATATTTCCTACCAAAGTTACAGGTATGATTACATTTGGATGCGAAGATCCTGCGGTTACAGGCACCGTGTTAGCTGTAATGGGAATGACGATACCTTTTCACAAGAATAAAGTAACCGTAAAACCTCTTTTTGACGGGGAAAACATTCTGGAAGGGGAGATTATGCTGAAAGGCCGGATATACGGCGTGATACTTTTAAAGACGGCAGTAGAACTTTATTTCAATAAAAATATCAAATACGTCATCCACAGGTGGAGACATAAGGAGGTAAAACATGGAGAAAGAGAATAATTTCAAGGATACCGTGAACTCATTGTTTAAAGGAATGGATGGTTTTGTATCTGCCAAAACTGTTGTAGGAGATGCTATTCATGTAGGTGATACGATTATCCTTCCTCTTGTCGATGTATCTTTCGGTGTAGGTGCCGGAGCCTTTGAGGGAGACAAGAAGAACAACGGAGGTGGGGGACTCGCCGGAAAAATGACTCCCTGTGCAGTACTTGTGATCCAGAATGGAACTACCAAACTTGTGAATGTGAAGAATCAGGATGGACTTACCAAGGTTCTGGATATGGTTCCGGATTTTGTAAATCGTTTTGTACCAGGTGCAGGCGGAGATGACGATACGGATAAGGAAGAATAGAAGTGTTTTTTAGCCGGTTTCGGAATGACATAAGATTTTGCGGCTGTAGACAGTACTTACTTTCGGTTCTGTGCATATACTGTAACAAGAAAAGAGAAATGGGCAGACAGGAGTGGGAAAGCTAACAGGTTTTATGCTGTTTTTTATCGGGGTTGGAATGGTTCTTGGAATTCTTATTACAGAAAATTTTATTGTGATTTCAATTGCAGTGATATGTCTGCTATGTGGATATCATATGTTTTGCAGATAAAGGGGAAGTGTGCGGTTAAGGCATGCCTCCCTTTTGTTTTGAATTTTTATAAAAAGGTAAAAAACAGCCCCCGCATTCTACGGGGGCATACGATACTACTTACGCTCTCTCAACTTTTCCGGATCTTAAACAAGAAGTACATACATACATTTTCTTTGCTCCGCCGGCAGTTGTTTTTACTCTGACGGATTTAACGTTAGATTTCCACATTTTGTTGGATCTTCTATGGGAATGACTCACATTGTTTCCGAAATGAGCTCCTTTATCGCAGATTGCACATTTAGCCATGAATAGCACCTCCTTTTATCAACAGTCACCATTTTAACAGATGAATTGCTCTTTTGCAAGCAAAAAAAGGAAATTTATCAAAAATTCTGCAAAGAGTTTTTTTATCACTGCTTTATATTGGAGAGAACCATGAAAATCATGGCGAAATTAAGCGTTGTGTTCTCGGAAAAAAAAGGTTATAATAGATTTATATAATTTAATTTTAAATGAAACAGTGGAGGTAACCATATGAATGGACGTATAGATTCCGGATTGGGTCAGATCGTAATTGATACGGATGTCATCGCAACCTATGCCGGCAGTGTGGCGGTAGAATGCTTTGGTATTATTGGAATGGCAGCTATCAGTATGAAGGATGGACTGGTTAAACTTTTACGTATTGACAGCCTGAAACATGGTATCAGTGTTAAGATTACCGATGATAATAAGATCCGACTGAATTTCCATGTCATCGTAGCATATGGCGTGAATATCAGTACTATTGCAGACAATCTTGTCAACAATGTAAAATATAAAGTCGAAGCCTTTACAGGAATGGAGATCGAAAAGATTAACATTATGGTTGAAGGCGTACGCGCTATAGATTAGTTTTAGAGGAGGAACTTGTGGTGAATAACAAAACCATAGATGCTAAAATACTTTCCAGAATGTTTCTGGCAGGAGCCAAGAATCTGGAAGCGAAGAAAGAATGGATTAATGAACTGAATGTGTTTCCCGTACCTGACGGGGATACGGGAACGAACATGACACTTACCATCATGTCTGCCGCTTCCGAAGTAGGTGCTCTTACAGATCCGGATATGGAAACGCTGGCGAAGGCTATTTCATCTGGTTCTCTTCGTGGAGCCAGAGGTAATTCCGGTGTTATTCTGTCACAGCTTCTGCGTGGTTTTACCAGAGGTGTACGTAAACTTAATGATCTGGATGCACCTGCTATCGCCGCAGCTATGGAGCGAGGTGTTGAAACAGCATATAAGGCAGTTATGAAGCCGAAGGAAGGAACGATCCTTACCGTTGCCAGAGCAGCAGCAGACAGAGCGGCAGAACTTGCAGATACAGCAGAGGATCTGGAATCATTTTTTGATGGGATTTTTCAGCATGCAGAGGAAACGCTTGCCAGAACTCCGGAAATGCTCCCGGTTCTGAAAGAAGCAGGTGTTGTGGATTCCGGCGGACAGGGACTTCTGGAGGTTTTTCGTGGAGCCATTGACGGATACCATGGGAAAGAGGTGGATTATTCCCAGTTCGAGGCATCTGCTGCTCCGAAAGTAACCAAGATTTCTCCGCAGGCTGAGGCTGATATTAAATTTGGATATTGTACAGAATTTATCATTCTTCTTGAGAAACCGCTTCCGCAGGAAGAAATCAACCGCTTCCGTGAATTCTTGGATTCGATTGGAGATTCCATTGTACTGGTAGCAGACGATGAAATTGTAAAGGTCCATGTACACACAAATCATCCGGGACAGGCATTTGAACGTGCACTCACATATGGACAGCTTTCCCGTATGAAAATTGACAATATGCGCGAGGAGCATCAGGAGAAACTGATCAAAGATGCAGAGAAACTTGCCAGAGAACAGGCCGAGAAGGAGAAAGAGCCACCGAAAGAAAACGGATTTATTTCTGTATCCGTAGGAGAGGGACTTTCTCAGATTTTCCGTGAACTTGGCGTAGATTACCTGATTGAAGGTGGTCAGACTATGAATCCAAGTACAGAAGATATGCTCAATGCCATTGAAAAAGTAAATGCAAAAACGATTTACATTTTCCCGAATAATAAAAATATCATTCTTGCAGCAAATCAGGCAAGAGATCTGACAGAAGACAAGGAAATTATTGTAGTGCCGACGAAGACGATTCCACAGGGAATTTCCGCAATGATCAGTTTTGTTCCTGAAAAGAATGGTGAGGAAAATCTTGCTTCTATGACAGAGGCGATTTCCAGAGTGAAAACCGGTCAGGTTACCTATGCCGTTCGTGATACCCGCATTGATGATAAAGAAATCCATGAGGGTGATATCATGGGAATCGGTGATGCAGGTATTCTTGCAGTAGGTAAGGAACGCCTTCAGGTAGCAGAAGATATGGTAGCGGAAATGATCGATGAGGAAGCAGAGATCATCAGTGTATACTATGGTGAAGATGTATCCGAAGCGGATGCGGAGGCACTTTCCGATGCGCTTGCGGAGAAATATCCGGAGTGTGAAGTTGAGTTGAACCAGGGTGGTCAGCCAATTTATTATTACCTGATTTCCGTAGAATAAAGAGTAGAAAAAATGAATGATAAAACACCTTTACGTGAATTAAAAGGCGTGGGTGATAAAACAGAGAAGCTTTTCCAGAAGATCGGAATTACGACAGTGGAGGAGCTTCTCCGTTATTATCCGCGAACTTACGATGTATATGAAGAGCCGGTTGAGATTGGGACGGCAGAGGAAGGAAAAACAGTTTCCATCCGTGCAACAATAACTGGCAGTCTCTATATTAATCAGGTACGTAATCTGCAGGTACTTTCTACAACCGTGGCGGATCAGAGCGGGCGTCTTCCAGTTGCCTGGTTTAATGCGCCGTATTTGCGAGGAAGTCTGAAAAAGGGCAGTGTATTTATTTTACGCGGAAAGATTATCCGCAAAAAAGGTCGTCTGCAGATGGAACATCCAGAAATTTTCACCCCTGCAGCGTATGAAGAGATTGTTCACAGTATGCAACCGGTGTATGCACTGACCAAAGGGCTTTCCAATAAGGCAATCACGAAGCTGGTTCATCAGGTTCTTGACACACGGCCTTTGAAAACCGAATATTTGCCAGAAGAGATCCGGGAACGTTATCAGCTGGCAGATGATAATTTTGCGGTACGTACTATACATTTTCCGAAAAATATGCAGGAACTGCTTACTGCGAGAAAAAGACTGGTGTTTGATGAGTTTCTTCTTTTTGTGCTGGCAGTGCAGCTTCTGAAAGAAAAAACAGAAGAGGCTTTGAATACTTTTCCCATGAAACCGGTATGGACGACGGAGGAAATCATAGAAGGTTTGCCCTATGAACTGACAAATGCTCAGAAAAATGTATGGCATGAGATTGAAAGAGATTTGAGCGGCCATAAGCTGATGTCACGGCTGGTACAGGGAGATGTCGGAAGTGGAAAAACGGTGATTGCATTTCTTGCGATGATACTTTCGGCAGAGAATGGTTTTCAAAGTGCTTTGATGGTGCCTACAGAAGTACTTGCGAATCAGCATTATGAGGGATTTCTGAATCTGATGGAAGAACAGAAGATTACTTCCTGTCGTCCTGTACTTCTGACCGGATCGACAACAGCGAAACAGAAACGGGAGATCTATCAGAAGATTGCAGACGGAGAAGTTAATATTATTATTGGAACCCATGCTCTGATTCAGGAAAAAGTAGAATATAAGAATCTTGGTCTTGTGATTACAGATGAACAGCACAGATTTGGTGTTCGGCAGAGAGAAGCACTGACAACCAGGGGGAATCCTCCACATGTTCTGGTTATGAGTGCGACACCAATTCCAAGAACGCTGGCAATTATTTTGTATGGAGATCTGGATATTTCCATTATCGATGAACTTCCTGCCAAACGTCTCCCGATCAAAAACTGTGTAGTAGGAACAGCCTATCGTCCGAAAGCGTATTCTTTTATAGAAAAACAAGTCCATGCAGGAAGGCAGGCTTATGTAATCTGCCCCATGGTTGAAGAAAGTGAAGGGCTGGATGCGGAAAATGTAACGGATTATGCAGAAAAACTCCGGGAAGCATTGCCGGAAGATATCCGTATAGAAATTCTGCATGGAAAGATGAAACCAAAAGAAAAAAATAAGATTATGGAATCTTTTGCGTCAGGAGAAATCCAGATCCTTGTATCCACAACCGTTGTAGAAGTCGGGGTCAATGTACCAAACGCGACGGTCATGATGGTGGAAAATGCAGAACGTTTTGGACTTGCTCAGCTTCATCAGCTTCGTGGGCGCGTAGGACGTGGGGAACATCAGTCATACTGTATTTTTATTCAGGGAAACAATGAAGAAGATACTTCCAAACGACTGAAAATTCTGAATGAATCCAATGACGGATTTTTTATTGCCGGAGAAGATTTGAAACTTCGTGGTCCGGGAGATCTTTTTGGAATTCGTCAAAGCGGACTGATGGAATTTAAGATTGGTGATATCTACAATGATGCCGGTATATTAAAAGATGCAAGTGAAACAGCAGGAGAAATTCTGGCATTGGATTTCGATCTGTGTCTGCCGCAACATGAACTTTTAAAAGCACGGTTACTTGATTATATGAGTGAAGATCTGGAAAATCTCGGTATCTGATCTTGCGTTAAGTCATGAAAAGTGATATCCTTAACTTCGAGAAAAGATTAACAAATCCCTTGTAAGGAGGCTATCAAATGGCTAGAACAAAGAAAGCTGCAACCAAGACAACTGTAAAAACGGCTTCAGTAAGTGAGACTCCTGCAAAATCTGTAGTAACCACATCCGAAGAGAATGCCGTTAAGGCTGAAACACCGAAAACAGACGATGCAAAAGTTTCTGTAGAGACAAAAGCAGCTGAAAAACCAGTAGAAACAAAACCAGCAGAAACAAAAACTGTTGAAGAGAAGCCAGTTGCTGCCGAGGTGGAAGAACCGGCAAAGAAACCTGCTGCAAAGAAAACAGTAAGAAAAACAACAACAGCAAAGAAAACCACAAAGACAGCTGCTAAAACAACAACAAGAAAAACAACTGCTAAAAAAACAGAGACAGTTACAGAAGTATATGTTCAGTACTGGGGTAAAGAGATACATACTTCCGAAGTTGCTGACCGGATCAGAAAGATCTGGACAGATGATATGGGCAAAAAAGCTTCTGATCTGAAAGATCTCAAGATTTATATCAAACCGGAAGATAATGGAGCTCATTATGTAATTAATGGAGATGTTACAGGATTTATTGGTCTCTGATCAGAATTGACAATTTAATGATCTGTTTGAACGAACGTATACATTTTATGAGTATATCGGATAGCCTGCTATAGCGAACAACTATAGCAGGCTATTTCTTTTATATATTTGACGAACTGGAAAAGCCATGATACGATAGCTACATCAATAAACATAGTAAACATATATGAAAAAGAGGATATAAAGATGAAGCAGATATTATGTTTTGGAGACTCCAATACCTGGGGATATGATGGCGAAAGCAGAAAAAGACTTCCATGGGGTGTGCGCTGGACCAGTCTTCTTCAGGAAAAACTGAATCAGGAAGAATACAGGATTATTGAAGAGGGACTTTGCGGAAGGACAACAGTTTTTGAAGATCCTCTCCGTGATGGAAGAAAAGGCACGGCACTTCTGCCCACATTGCTGGAAACACATGCCCAGGTAGATGTAATCACTCTGATGCTGGGAACCAATGACTGCAAAACGGTATTTGGCGCATCGGCAGACGTGATCGGAAAGGGAATCAGCCGTCTTCTGGATCAGATTCAGGAATATGCACCAAAAGCTGAAGTTCTTCTGATATCACCGATTTATCTTGGGAAAAAGGTGTGGCAGGAGGAATATGACCAGGAGTTTTCCAGAGAATCGGTAACTGTTTCCAGAAATCTCCAGCCTGTTTATGAAAAAATAGCCAGGGACCGGCAAATTGAATTTCTTCCGGCCGCCGATCATGTCAAGTGCTGTGAGGCAGATCAGGAACATCTTAATGCGGAAGGACATAAAAAATTTGCAGAAGTAGTGTACAGGAAATTACAGAAACTGCTGTAGAAAACCAAATATACTGTCTCCTTGTGTCAATGTGAATAATATGATACTATTATAAAGTATTAAATTGAAGGAGAACAGGTATATGAAGAAAACTTTATTTACATATATTACAGCTTTTTTATGTTCTGTTATAGGTGGAAGTTTTTTGCTGGCCGCTGCTTACGCGTTGCCGCAAAGATCCATAGACAAACATGTGGAAGAATCTGTGGCCGTTTTGACAGAAGAAGGGAATTATCCGGTGGAGACTCCTGGAATTTTGGGAACAATGAGGGATAATTATACCGATGCAATAATGTTGAATATGGCATCCTATGACAGTAAGTATCCGCTGCTTCAGAAGGCCTTCGGAAATTATAAAAAAAGAAATTCTGATAAATATGCTGTAACCTGGCTGGAACACAGGAACGATAAAGATGCTAAATCGGTATCTTATGCAAGGTACTGGCATGGATATCTTGTCCCACTTAAACTTCTTCTGGAAGTTTTTAATTATCAGCAAATAAGGAGTCTGATTATTTTTACGGATCTTTTGCTGATAGTCTGGATTTGTCTTCTTATGCAGAAAAAAGGCAGGAACAGATATATCTTTCCATTTCTGATCACGCTGATGTTTTTTCCTTTAAATATAGTGGGAAAATCTCTCCAGTTTTCCACAGTTTTTATTCCGGTACTGCTGGAAATTCTGGTCATGCTGAAATATGAAAAAAATTTTCATGCTCAATATGGACTGCTGTTTTTGTTTTCCGGGATCGTAACTGCATATCTGGATCTTTTAACATATCCGTTGGTAAGCGTAGGATTTTTGCTATGTTTTGCGATCATATCAGACGAAAATTCCAGATGTTTTGGGAAATGGAAGAATATGGTGGGCTATACGTTATCATGGGGAATCGGTTATGGAGGAATGTGGGCCTCGAAGTGGCTGATTTCAAGTCTGATCCTTCGTGAAAATGTACTTAAAAATGCAGTAGATACCGCTGCTTTTCGTGTATCTACCAGTAACGGTAATGATACATGGACACATATGGATGTCTGGAAAGTAAATATTTCCAATTCTCCCAAAATAATACTGGTTCTGGTATTGATTTTTGTAGTTTATCTGTTGATCCGGTGTGTTCAGAAAAAAACTGATAAAATAAATTTTATCAGTAACAGTGTCTTTATAATTATAGCATGTATGCCATTTGTGTGGTATTTTATAATGAGTAACCATTCATATATCCATTCCTTTTTTACACATCGGGAGCTGGCCGTCAGTTGTCTGGCGATTTTGTTTTATTTTACATCCTTTTGCGGAAAAAGAGCTCCTGAGAGATCCTGAATAAGAAAAAAGATGCTGTCTGGCAGGAATACCTCTGTCACACAGCATCTTTTTTTGTATAAGTGTTTAGTTCTGCATGGAAACAGATCTACTTAAAATCCCCGGAACGATTAATACTGCTGGCCGCCCTGGGAACCGCTGGACATCTGACGTTCCTGCGCTTCAATCATTTTTTTGACCATATATCCACCAACAGATCCATTCTGCTTGGAGGTCAGGTTTCCGTTGTATCCATCTGTAAGCGGAACGCCCAGCTCGTTTGCTACCTCGTATTTAAAACGGTCAAGTGCGCCTTTTGCTTCCGGTACAACTGCTTTGTTAGAAGAAGTATTACTTGGCATAATTCATTTCCTCCTTGGTTGTGTTTGGTTTGATGTTACAGTGCTAGTATATGAAATAACAAAAATAATACACTGGCAGTTAAAGGAAAAATAAAAATCGAATGTATGGTTGTTTTTGCTGAAACGGAAGGTTATAATACTTTTTACAGTGCATATAATATCTGTCAGAGGAAATAAAGGGGGACACTTTGAAAAAGAAACGATATCCCACATACAGGAAAAAGAGAAAAAGAAAAAGACAACCTGTAAAAAATATGATAACCGCAGTTGTACTTTGTATTACAATTGCTCTGTGTAATGGATGGGTTCCGCCACACACTCTGGAAGATGCAAAAAAACAGGGTGAACTGTTTGGCACTGTTTTTCTTACATATATAGAAGAAAACGCAAAAAATTTCTCAGAAAACATATCCGAAACGATTTCTGATACAGTCCGTGAAACACTGAACCAGAAAGGGAAACAGACAGAAGAACAGGAGAAGGGAATTTCTTCGGGAAATATTCCGGAATACAGCGGCAGTCCTTATATAGAAGTTAATGGAAATATTCCGGATTTTTCTACCGAAAAAAAGAACGGACCGGTTTATGAATTTTACAGTGAGCTGGATTCCCTTGGCCGATGTGGATATGCGGAGTCCAAAATCACTCCGGAACTGATGCCGACAGAAGAACGTGGTGCGATCGGAATGATTAAACCGACCGGATGGCATACCGTAAAATATGACAATATAGATGGAAAATATCTTTATAATCGCTGCCATCTTCTGGGGTATCAGCTTACTGGTGAAAATGCAAACAGGAAAAATCTGATTACCGGAACCCGATATCTCAATGTAACCGGAATGCTTCCTTTTGAAAATGAAGTGGCGGATTATGTACACAGTACTGGTAATCCATGTATGTACCGGGTTACTCCGGTTTTCAAAGGAGAGGAACTGGTGGCAAGAGGAGTGGAGATGGAAGCGGAATCTGTGAATGATTCAGAAGTAAAATTTCATGTTTTTGTATACAACGTACAGCCGGGAATTGAGATTGATTATCTCACTGGAAACAGCTGGCTGCAGTCCTGAATTTACAGAATCCTGTGGCTGGAAATAGAAAATATTAATTTTCCATGAATTTATATGAATTAAATTGCACTTTTTTGGGCGTTATGCTAGAATCATTTATAGAGTTATATGATTTTACCGATATGTGGGGGAGAAAAGGGATGTAACCCGAGGGCAGAATGGAGAGGTGAATTATGAATTTAGGAATTATTGCACATAACAGTAAGAAAGTTCTGATTGAAGACTTCTGTATTGCATATAAGAATATCCTTGCCAAACATGAAGTATATGCAACCGGAACAACAGGAAGAAGAATTGAGGAAGCAACCAGCCTTCACGTTCATAAGTTTCTTGCCGGAAGTATAGGCGGAGATAAACAGTTTATGGAAATGGTGGAAAGACAGGATCTGGATATGGTTATCCTGTTTTATAATCCAGTTATGATGGATCCGGCAGAGCCGGACATCATGAGTATTGTCAAACGCTGCGACCAGTATAATATTCCGGTTGCTACAAATATTGCCACTGCGGAGCTTTTAATCCTTGGACTGGCCCGTGGTGATCTGGATTGGAGATTAAATCTGAAATGAGAGTAATAGCAGGAAAAGCACGTAGATTAAATTTAAAAACAATTCCCGGAAATGATACAAGACCCACGACAGACCGTATTAAGGAAACTCTTTTTAACATTCTCCAGCCTGAAATACCGGGGTGCCGTTTTTTGGATCTGTTTTCCGGAAGTGGCGCGATTGGCATTGAGGCCTTAAGCCGCGGCGCTGATTATGCTGTGTTTGTGGAGAAAAATCCCAAAGCATGTGCATGTATCCTCGAAAATCTTTCATTTACAAAACTCTCTGAAGGTGGTAAACTGCTGAACATGGATGTACTGCAGGCTTTGCGTTCGCTGGAAGGCGGAGAACCGTTTGACTGTATTTTTATGGATGCTCCGTATGAACAGCATCTGGAACAGCCGGTTCTTGAATATCTGGCTGACAGTACTCTTGCAGATGAGAACACGCTGATTATTGTGGAGGAAGATCTTCACACAGATTTTTCCTATGTAGAAGAACTGGGGTATCATCTGGTTCGATCTAAGGAATATAAGACAAATAAGCATGTTTTCCTAAAAAAATGAAAGAGAGACAGACATATGATAACAGCAGTATACCCGGGAAGCTTTGACCCGGCAACCTATGGTCATCTTGATATTATCAAACGGGCAAGCGTTTCTTTTGACCGGGTTATAGTGGGAGTTTTGCATAATTCTGCAAAAAGTCCGTTGTTTTCTGTGGAAGAACGTGTTAAGATACTAGCAAAGGCGACAAAAGATATCCCGAATGTGGAGGTGAAAGCATTCGAAGGTCTGTCTGTGAACTTTGCCAGGGAGCATCATGCCCAGGTGATTGTTCGCGGTCTTCGTGCTGTCACGGATTTTGAATACGAGCTGCAGATGGCACAGACCAATCGGGTCCTTGCGCCGGATGTAGATACCGTTTTTCTCACGACCAGTCTGGAATATGCATACTTAAGCTCCACAATTATGAAAGAGGTTGCTAATTTCGGAGGAGATCTGAGCAAATTTGCTCCGCGTGAGATTACGGAAGCAGTTGAAGAAAAATTGAAAAAAAGAGAAACAGAGAAATAAGGAGAGTGTATTATGAGCAGCAGAATTGAACAGATTATTCAGGAGATTGAAGAGTATGTGGACAGCTGTAAATTCCAGCCTCTTTCCACTACCAAGATTGTAGTGAATAAAGAAGAGATTGAGGAGCTTTTACGTGAACTTCGTCTGAAAACTCCGGATGAGATCAAACGTTATCAGAAGATTATCAGTAATAAGGATGCAATCCTTGAGGATGCACAGTCCAAGGCTGACAGTCTGATTGCAGATGCTCAGACGAAAGCTCAGGAGCTGGTTACACAGCATGAGATCATGCAGAAAGCATATGCACAGGCGAATGAAACAATTAATGCTGCCAACAAACAGGCTCAGGAAATTCTTGATTCTGCCACACAGGATGCAAACAGCATTCGTCTCAGTGCAATCACATATACCGATGATATGATGGCGAATATTGGTTCTGTTCTGAATCAGACTCTTGAGGATGCAGGTGGTAAATATAAAGCATTTATCGATGCACTGCAGAGCTGCCTTGAGGTGGTTAACCATAATCGTCAGGAGCTTGCACCACAGACTGCACAGGCAGCAGCCATTTCCAATACTTTCCAGGATGATGAGAATGTATCCGCAGACAGTGATGATGATCTGTTAGATGATATTGGAGAGAACTAAGAACAGAAAAACAAGTGAGGCATTCAGACATTTGGCGAAGATGTACGGAAGAATTGACAGCTTTTCTTCCAGTACACTTTTTGTCTGAAACATGACACAGAAGCCACCAAATGCGGTGAGAGTCATGGAAGTTATGTATTTGATCTTCCATGAAAAGGCGGATTGTGCGATTTGATGCAGACCGGTGGTAAGTTCAATGGGGCTTGTAAGCAGGATTTTATTTTGGCTGCAGAATGGCCAGTAATGATAAAAACCGGTAAATAGCAGTGAAAATATCAGAATATAGCCTCCGAGCCGTGTGATGGTTTCAAACCCGCTCATGATCGAGACATCCAGGATGACTCCTGTGGAGTCCTGCTGGTATGTCTCTTTTTTTCTGTATTCTGGTTTGACAGAGCTAACTGTATTTCCGTGATATACCAGAAAACGAAAGAAAAGCATGCAGACGAAATCTGCAGACAGTAAGATCAGCAGAAGCGAGTGTGGAGGGATTTTGCCTTCCAGAATATTTTGGGAAAGGTAAGAAAATATAAAAGCCGGACTGGCATTGCAGGAAAAAGTAAGCAGATATTCACCCTCCCTTTGTGAAATCTGATGATTTATGTAAAGGTCATGGGCAAGTTTTGCCCCCATGGGATAGCCGCACAAGAAACCTAGGATCAGGACATATGCTCCAGCAGGAGAAATACCGAAAAAGTGTTTCCAGAAAGGGGCCAGTGGTTCAAGAAGCTGTGGAATGTTTCCGGTTTTTAGAAGAATTCCTGTAAGAATCAGGAAGGGCAGCAATGTAGGAATCATAACATTAAGCCATAAGGACATCCCATCTTTTGCACTTAAAAGTGCTTCCTCCGGGTGAACAAGCAGAAAAAGCAGCAGGCAGATACAGAAAAGAGTAATTATTCTTTGTTTCATAAAATCCCGGCCTTGCTTTTTTTACAGTATATGATTATTATAGAAATAAATGAATTTATGAAGTAAAAGGAGGCAGAAATATGCCAGTATTAGAAAATTGTGAACCGAAGAGAGTTTTTCACTATTTTGAGGAAATCTGTAAAATTCCTCACGGTTCCGGAAATACAAAACAGATCAGTGATTTTCTTGTAGAATTTGCCAAAGATCACGGATTTAAATATGTGCAGGACGAAATGAATAATGTCGTAATTTATAAACCGGGTACACCAGGATATGAAAATTCCCCGACGGTAATTATTCAGGGACACATGGACATGGTGTGCGAGAAACGTCCGAATGTAAAGCATGATTTTACAAAAGACGGATTAAATATTTCTGTAAAAGATGGTTATATAACTGCCAATGGAACAACACTTGGTGGTGATGACGGCATTGCTGTTGCATATGGTCTTGCACTTCTTGACAGCACAGATATTCCACATCCTCCGCTTGAAGTACTTCTTACTGTTGATGAGGAGATCGGACTTCTCGGTGCAGTAGGACTGGACTGCAGCGTACTGAAAGGAAGAAGATTTATCAATCTGGATTCTGAGGCAGAGGGAAGCCTCTGGATCAGCTGTGCAGGTGGTCTTTCCGGAATCAGCCATATTCCGGTTCAGCGTGTGGAAGGTGAAGGAGAGAAAGTTCAGGTTAAAATCTGTGGACTTATGGGCGGACATTCCGGAGCAGAGATTGATAAGAACAGAGCTAATGCCAATAAACTTATGGGCCGTTTCCTCTATGGCCTTAAGAAAAAAGCAGATTATGCTGTTATTTCCCTGGCAGGAGGCCAGAAAGATAACGCGATTACAAGAGAATGTACAGTTGAGTTTCTGACGGATGCAGTGGAAGACGTGAACACTTATGCAAAAGAGCTTCAGTCTCAGATTCGTGAGGAATATACAGGTTCTGATGAGAATATTACCATCGAAGTAAAAGCTGAAGGTACAGTTACATCTCAGGTTCTTCATCCGACAAGTCAGGAGAAAATCGTATTCTATCTTCAGAATGTACCATTTGGAATTCAGAAAATGAGCGGAACGATTGACGGGCTGGTAGAAACTTCCAGCAACATTGGAATCCTTCGCCTGGATGAGGACGAGCTTTTTGCAAGTTCCAGCGTAAGAAGCTCCGTTGATGCAGCGTGTGGAGCACTGTCTGATAAAATCGAATATCTCACAGAGTTTCTTGGTGGCGAGTATGAGGTACAGGGGGCATATCCTGCATGGGAATACAGAAAAGAATCTCCGTTAAGAGATAAAATGGTGGAAATTTTTGAAGAAATGTACGGCCATAAACCGGAAGTGGTAGCAATTCATGCCGGTCTTGAATGCGGTCTTTTCTACAAAAAGATGGAAGGCCTTGACTGTGTATCTCTGGGACCGGATATGAAAGATATTCATACATCGGAGGAAGTATTAAGTATTGCTTCTACAGAAAGAGTATGGAATTATCTTGTAAAAGTACTTGAGAATCTGAAAGACTGACAGTATTCATAGAAGATAGTCATTTTGCCCTGAAGTAAAAAGCTTCAGGGCATTTTTATGTTGTAAATTTTTTTGGGTAAAAAATTCATAAAATAGAAATTTTTACATATATATAGATTTGTGGATGCATCACACAAAAAAAGAAATTTTTCTATAATTTTTTGATAAAAAATTGATAAAGAATCCCTATTCTTTCAAAACATATGTTATAATAAAATATGTATGCCGCTGCCACCAAGACAAAAAAGAGGCTGACGGCAGATGATAAGGAGCGAGCAACATGGAAATACAGTTATGGCGAAGTATTTTGTGCCCTTACGAACTGGCTGTGAAGGAACTGACAGTTAAATTTGAACATATGATAGAAGAGTATCGTGAAAACGATCGTTATTCTCCCATTGAACAGGTAAGTGGAAGAGTAAAAAGCGTCTCCAGTATTCTGGAGAAATTACAGCGTAAACACATTCCTATTGAAAAGATGGAAACAGAAGTAGAAGATCTTGCAGGTGTTCGGATTATCTGCCAGTTTGAGGAGGATATTGATACGGTTGCGGCTATTATCCGCAGAAGAACCGATATGGAAGTAAAAAGTGAAAAAAATTATCTGACTCATATCAAACAGAGTGGATATCGAAGCTATCACATGATTCTTTACTACACAGTAGAAACAATCAATGGTCCGAAACGGCTTCAGGTAGAAGTTCAGATCCGTACTATGGCGATGAATTTCTGGGCAACGATAGAGCATTCTCTTCAATATAAATATAAAGGTGATATGCCACCTCATGTGGCAGAGCGTCTCAGTAAGGCGTCTGATGCGATTATCTCACTGGATCATGAAATGTCGTCTGTGCGTAATGAAATTATGGATGCACAGAACTCATCTCAGATGCAGTCCAATCTGGTAAAAGACATTCTCAGTAATATTGAAAATCTTTACCGGGTTTCCAGTGAACGCGAAGTCAGTAAGATTCAGGATGAATTCCTGCGGGTATTTAAAACCAAGGATCTGCGTCAGCTGGAGAGATTCCACAGGCAGCTGGATATCATTGCGGAAGGTTACCGTGCACAGGCCGTGCATCACAGCATATAGTGAAAGGCATGGGAGGGTCTGCTTTACAGATCTGAAAGAAGATCAATACACATACATACGAGGAATTATAAATGCAGGATTTTTTACCGGTTACAAGGGAAGATATGAAGTCAAGAGGCTGGGAAGAAGTGGATTTTGTCTATGTAACGGGTGATGCTTATGTAGATCATCCGTCATTTGGATCTGCCATTATCGGGCGCCTTCTGGAAAGCAGAGGCTATCGTGTTGGAATGATCCCCCAGCCAGACTGGCGAAAGAAAGAGAGTATCCAGGTGTTCGGGGAACCGCGCCTGGGTTTTCTTGTTACAGCCGGAAACATGGATTCCATGGTGAATCATTATACAGTTTCCAAAAAACACAGAAGTACAGATGCCTATTCGCCAGGGGGGAAGATGGGCCTGAGACCGGATCGGGCTTGCGTGGTATACAGCAACCTGATCCGACAGACATACAAACATACACCGATTATTCTCGGTGGAATTGAAGCCAGTCTTCGGAGAATGGCACATTATGATTACTGGGAAAACAAGGTCAAACACAGCATTTTGATTGATTCCGGTGCAGACCTGATTTCCTATGGAATGGGAGAACATTCGATTCTGGAGATTGCGGAAGCTCTGCAGAGCGGAATTCCAGTGCAGGAAATCACTTATGTGGCAGGTACTGTCTTTAAAAGCCATGATCTCGGCAGAGTTTATGATCCGATGGTACTTCCGGATTTTGAAACGGTGAAATCGGATAAAAAAGCATATGCGGACAGTTTTGCAATACAGTATCGGAATACAGATCCTTTTACCGCCAAACCACTGGCGGAGTCATATGGAAACCGGGGATATGTAATACAGAATCCTCCTGCACAGCCTCTGACTCAGACGGAAATGGACGATGTCTATGATCTGCCTTATACAGGACAGTACCATCCTATGTACCAGAAAGAGGGTGGGATTCCGGCACTGAAAGAGATTAAATTCAGCCTGACCAGTAACAGAGGATGTTTTGGAAGCTGCAATTTCTGTGCGCTGACTTTTCATCAGGGCCGGATTTTGCAGACAAGAAGTCATGAATCTATTGTGAGAGAAGCAGTAAGGATGACCGAAGATCCGGAATTTAAAGGATACATTCATGATGTCGGCGGTCCTACCGCAGATTTTCGGCATCCTTCCTGCAAAAAGCAGCTGACGAAAGGTGTCTGCAAGGAACGGCAGTGTCTGTTTCCTTCACCCTGCAAAAATCTGACCGTAGATCATAAAGATTATCTCCAGCTTCTCAGAAAAGTCAGAAATATTCCGAAAGTCAAGAAAGTTTTTGTACGTTCCGGGATCCGTTTTGACTATCTGATGGCTGATCCGGACAGAACTTTTCTCAATGAACTTGTAAAGTATCATGTCAGCGGTCAGCTACGTGTGGCACCGGAGCATGTTTCGGATGAAGTGCTGAAATATATGGGGAAGCCAAAACATGCCGTTTATGAGAGCTTTTTAAAGGCATATGAGAATGCCAATGCCCATACGGGCAAACAGCAATACGCAGTTCCTTACTTTATGTCTTCCCATCCGGGCTGTACCATGAAAGAAGCGGTGAAACTCGCGGAATATGTCCGGGATCTTGGATTTACACCGGAACAGGTGCAGGATTTTTATCCGACTCCATCTACACTTTCCACCTGTATGTATTATACAGGAATTCATCCACTTACAGGAGAGAAGGTTTATGTACCGAAAAATCCTCATGAGAAGGCAATCCAGCGTGC
Source organism: Blautia luti (assembly GCF_013304735.1). Taxonomy (GTDB): domain Bacteria; phylum Bacillota; class Clostridia; order Lachnospirales; family Lachnospiraceae; genus Blautia_A. The sequence goes on along the minus strand of NZ_JAAITI010000002.1, from coordinate 71,276 downwards.
GCTGATGCAATATAAAAATCCGGAAAACCGTGAACTGATTCTGGAAGGTCTTAAAATGACCGGCCGCATGGATCTGGTAGGATTTGGACCGAAATGCCTGATTCGCCCAAGAGAGTTTCGTGGAAAGAGTACAGGAGGCAAAAACAGCGGCACCAGAAATACAAATACCGATCGAAGATATTCTGCTGCTTCTTCGAAAAAGACACAAAAAACACAGACAAGGAGTGGGGCACATGAAAGATACCAGAAAAAGAAAAACAAAAAAAGGTGATTTTGGTTACTTCAGCAGTGAGAAAAAACGCCGGTTTCTGATTACAGTCGGGTTATTTTCTCTTCCTCTTCTTATTTTTTTCGTGGCATGGTATGCCAACGGGACAAGAATGACAGTATGGACTGTTCTGACTGTTGTAGGTTGTCTTCCAGGATGTAAATCCATGGTAAGTCTGATTATGATTCTGATGCGGCATCCTATGGACGAAAAACTTTACAAAGAAATACGGAAACATGCAGGCGACCTTGTTATGGCCTACGAAATGTATATGACCTTTTACGAAAAAAGCGGCTATCTGGATGCAGTTGCTGTATGTGGAAATACCGTTGTGGGATACACCAGCGATCCTAAGGCCGATACAGCGTATCTGGCAGAACAGTCTCAGAAAATTATCCGAAAAAACGGATATAAAGCAGATGTGAAGATTCTTAAAGATCTGAAGCCATATCTGGAACGTCTGGATTCTATGAATGAACATAAAGAATCTTTAAGAAGTGGGATCAAATTCACACCGGATGAACGATATCCGGATCTTTCCAGGGAAGAACTGATCAAGCATACAATCCTGGCAATCTGTCTGTAGGAGCATTTATAATGAAGGAATTTATCATTAATGAAAATGAAGCAGGACAGCGTTTTGACAAATATCTGGCCAAGCTTCTCAGGGAAGCCCCGAAAAGTTTTTTTTACAAAATGATGCGTAAGAAAAATATCACGCTCAATGGAAAAAAAGCAACTGGAAATGAAAAACTTCTTTCCGGGGATCATGTGAAATTGTTTTTAAGTGACGAAACATTCGAAAAATTCAGTGGAAGTATTGCTGCTCCACGTGCACATCATGTTCTGGATATTATTTATGAAGATGAAAATATTCTTCTGATTAACAAGCCTGCCGGAATGCTTTCGCAGCCAGCAGATGATGGCACCCCATCTCTGGTGGAATATCTTACAGGCTATCTTCTGGAAAATGGCAGCCTTACGGAAGAAGATTTGAGAACATTTCGTCCGTCCGTTTGTAATCGCCTTGACCGGAATACCAGTGGTCTGATTGCAGCGGGGAAAAGCCTTGTGGGATTGCAGACGCTTTCCGAAATGTTTAAGTTAAGGGAACTTCACAAATATTATCTCTGTCTTGTGGAAGGCATCCTGGACGAAGAGAAATATATCAAAGGCTATCTTGCGAAAGACAAAAAAAGTAATAAAGTAACCATATATAAACAGGAGAAAGAAAATGCTCTGCCCATAGAAACCAGATATTTTCCTCTTGAAAATAATGGAAAACGGACACTTCTTAAAGTTGAGCTGATTACAGGACGTGCACATCAGATTCGTGCACATCTGGCTTCGGAAGGACATTCTGTGGTGGGCGATCCCAAATATGGAAAGACAGAAAAAAAGTTAAGTGGTCAGTTGCTGCACTCTTTACAAATGGAATTTCCCGAGCTTACAGGAGTTCTTTCTTATCTTTCCGGAAAGATATTTACAGCACCGGTTCCGGAAATCTTTCTCACGAAATTAAAAGAGGAGCAGTTGGAGGAAAGTTATTATGAAAATCTGGAATGAAATATGGGATTATGTAAAAATGATCATCATTGTGGTAGTGGTGGTTCTTGTTATCAATAATGTGGTACTTATCAATGCCAAAATACCATCAGAATCGATGGAAAATACCATCATGACAGGTGACCGTATTTTTGGTTTCCGTCTGGCATATGGCTTTAATATGAATGTATTTGGAAATGAAATATCCAAAAAATGGAAAGATCCGGAACGCTTTGACATCGTGATTTTTAAATATCCGGATGACGAATCTCAGCTGTTTATCAAACGTATTATCGGACTTCCTGGAGATAAAGTTGAAATCAAAGATGGTAAAGTTTATCTCAATGATTCTGAAACACCACTGGATGATTCGTTTGTACCGGAGACACCGCTGGGAAGTTTCGGACCATATGAAGTACCGGAGAACTGTTATTTTATGATGGGTGATAACCGTAATAATTCCAAGGATTCCAGATACTGGCAGAATACATATGTGCGTTTTGATCAGATTGTGGGAAAAGCCGAAATCCGTTATTTCCCATCCATCAAACTTCTGAATTAAGGAAGGGTGTTATGGCAACATGGAACAGCAGAGGGTTAAGAGGTTCCACACTTGAGGAACTGATTAACCGTACCAATGAACAGTACAGGGAAAAGGGACTGGCCCTGATCCAGAAAATTCCGACGCCGATCACCCCGGTGAAAATGGATAAAGATAGCCGTCATATTACGCTGGCATATTTTGAACAGAAAAGTACAGTAGATTATATCGGAGCAGTACAGGGAATTCCTGTCTGCTTCGATGCAAAAGAATGCTGTGTAAAGACCTTTCCCCTTGCAAACATTCATCCTCATCAGGTAGCTTTTATGGAGGAGTTTGAGAAGCAGAAGGGGATTTCTTTTTTTCTGATCTATTTCAGCGCAGATAATGTTTTTTATTATCTTACTTTACGCAAACTGAAAGAATTCTGGAAACGGATGGAAGAGGGCGGACGGAAAAGTTTCCGCCGGGAAGAACTGGACGAGGAATTTTATCTTCCGGCAAAAAGCGGATTTCTGGTTCCTTATCTGGAGGGGATCCAGAAAGATCTGCAATTACGGGATTGACTTTTGGAAAAGTTTCCTATATAATCAAATTTAAGTTTTTCTGTGGTAGCATGGTAGCGAGCTAAAGCGAAACGCAGAAAATTCAAAAAGTGTTACGGAGGAAATGAACATGCAGCGTATTTTTCATACACCTGAAGGTGTGCGGGACATTTATGGAGAGGAATGCAGCCGCAAAAAACGGCTCCAGAGGGAGCTCCACCAGGTGTTTTCGAGATATGGATATGAAGATATAGAAACACCGGGATTTGAATACTTTGAAGTGTTTAGTAATGAAGTGGGAACGATCCCATCCAAAGATCTTTATAAATTTTTTGACAGAGAGGGAAATACCCTTGTTCTAAGGCCTGACTTTACACCATCGGTTTCCAGAGCGTGTGCCACATATTTTGATCCGGAAAAGGGACCGGTAAGACTTTGTTATACAGGAAATACATTTATCAACAATTCCAGTTACAGAGGACAGATGAAAGAAAATACCCAGATGGGTGTGGAGCATATGGGAGATGATTCCGCAGCAGCAGATGCGGAGATCCTTGCCATGACAGTAGAGTGCCTGAAAGCAGCAGGACTTACAGAATTCCAGGTCAGTGTAGGTCAGGTGGATTATTATAAATCCCTGCTTGCAGAAGCGGATCTGGAGCCGGAGATGGAGGAACATCTTCGCGAACTGATCTCCCAGAAGAATTATTTTGGTGTGGAAGAACTTCTGAAAGGACAGAATTTAAGCGAGAGCCTTTCCGAAGCTTTTGCGGAACTGCCGCAGATGTTCGGTTCCGTGGAAGTTCTGGAAAAAGCGAAAAAACTTACCTCCAATCCGGAAGCGCTTTCCGCAGTAAAACGTCTGGAGGAGATCTATGAGATTCTGAAAATATACGGCTGTGAGAAATACATTGCGTTCGACTTTGGAATGCTCAGTAAATTCCGTTATTATACAGGAATCATTTTCCAGGCTTATACATATGGAACCGGCGAACCTCTGATCAAAGGTGGACGTTATAATGAGCTGATGAAACATTTCGGAAAACCGGCTTCTTCTATTGGATTTGCCATTGTGGTCGATAATCTGATGCTTGCTCTTTCCAGGCAGAAACTGACTGTTCCATCCGGTGATAAGACCGTTGTGATCACTTATGAAGCTGGAGAGCTGAAAAAAGCGATCCAGGAAGCAATTACACTTCGAGGAGAAGGTAAAAAAGTGGCATTATGCCCGAAAAAGGAGGAGCAGGAATAATGAGATATCTTACATTTGCCCTCACAAAAGGGCGTCTGGCCAACAAAACACTGGATATGTTTGAAAAAATCGGTATCACATGTGAGGAGATGCGTGATAAGGATTCCCGCAAACTGATCTTTACCAATGAGGAACTGAAACTGAAGTTTTTCCTTGCAAAAGGCCCGGATGTGCCGACTTATGTAGAGTATGGTGCCGCAGATATTGGTATCGTAGGTAAAGATACCATTCTGGAAGAGGGAAGAAAACTTTACGAAGTTATGGATCTGGGATTCGGAGCATGCCGCATGTGCGTATGTGGCCCGGAAAGCGCCAGAGAAGTCTTGAATAACAATCAGCTGATCCGTGTTGCTACCAAATACCCGAACATAGCAAAGGATTACTTCTATAATAAAAAACACCAGACTGTGGAGATCATCAAACTGAATGGTTCCATTGAGCTTGCACCGATCGTAGGTCTTTCCGAAGTCATCGTGGATATCGTGGAAACAGGAAGTACCCTTCGCGAGAATGGTTTGAAGGTGTTGGAGGAAGTCTGCCCGCTGTCTGCCCGTATGGTAGTCAACCAGGTCAGCATGAAAATGGAAGATGAAAGGATCCGTAAACTGATCACAGAACTTCGAAACGTTGTCAAATAAGCTGTGAAGCTGTTTATTTGCTTATGAACATGTAGTGGAACGGATTGTGAATAAATACAGAAAGAAGGCAGAAGTTATTATGCGTAAGGTAAAACTCACCAAGGAATCTACAAAAGATATTCTGGAAACTCTCTTAAAAAGAAGTCCTAATAATTATGGCAAATATGAGGATGCTGTAGCAGATATCCTCGCAAAAGTAAAGGCAGAGGGAGATGAAGCTCTGTTTGCTTTTACCAGAGAATTTGATAAAGTTGAAGTGACAAAGGAGACGATCCGTGTTACTCCGGAGGAGATCGAGGAAGCTTATAAACTGGTAGATCCGTCTCTGATTGATGTGATCAAAAAAGCGCTGGTAAATATCCGCAGCTATCATGAAAAGCAGCTTCAGAACAGCTGGTTCACAAGTACGACAGACGGTACTATGCTTGGCCAGAAAGTAACCGCACTGAACCGTGTAGGTGTTTATGTTCCAGGCGGAAAAGCTGTATATCCATCTTCTGTACTGATGAATATCGTTCCTGCCAAAGTAGCAGGTGTGGACCGTATTGTAATGACAACTCCTCCGGGAAAAGACGGAAAGGTGAATCCAAGCACACTGGTTGCTGCCAATGAGGCCGGCGCAGATGAAATTTATAAAGTGGGCGGAGCTCAGGCTATCGGAGCTCTTGCATACGGAACTGAGAGTATCCCGAAAGTTGATAAGATCGTAGGACCTGGAAATATTTTTGTTGCTCTTGCAAAAAAAGCAGTTTATGGTTATGTCAGCATTGACTCCATTGCCGGACCAAGCGAGATCCTTGTTCTTGCAGATGAGACTGCAAATCCACGTTATATCGCGGCAGATCTTCTTTCTCAGGCAGAGCATGATGAGATGGCGTCCGCGATCCTGATCACAACAAATGAAGAATTTGCAGATAAGGTTGACGCAGAGGTAAAAGGTTTTGTTGAAAAACTTTCCAGAAAAGCTATCATTGAGAAATCTCTGGAGAATTTTGGATATATCCTGATCGCAGAAGATATGGACGAGGCCATTGAGGCAGCCAATGAAATTGCCTCCGAGCATATGGAGATCGTCACAAAGAATCCGTTTGAAGATATGATGAAAGTACGAAATGCAGGTGCGATCTTTATCGGAGAGCACAGCTCTGAGCCTCTTGGAGATTATTTTGCAGGACCGAACCATGTACTTCCTACCAATGGGACCGCGAAATTTTTCTCCGCACTTTCTGTAGATGATTTTATTAAGAAATCCAGCATTGTGTATTATTCCAGAGAAGCACTCCGGAAGATCCACAAGGACATTATCCAGTTTGCCACATCGGAACAGCTGACTGCACACGCAAACTCCATTGCAGTCCGTTTTGAGGAAGAGGATAAGGAGAACGAATAATGGCAAGAGAAGCACTGATCGAAAGAAACACAAAAGAAACACAGATCCGTCTGCAGCTGAATATTGACGGAACAGGAAGTTCCGATATTGATACAGGTATTGGCTTTTTTGATCATATGCTGGACGGTTTTACGCGTCATGGACTGTATGATCTTACTTTGAGAGTACACGGTGACCTGAATGTGGATGATCATCATACTATTGAAGATACAGGTATTGTCCTTGGAAATGCGATCCGTGAGGCAGTTGGGGACAAAAAAGGAATCAAACGTTATGGCAGCTGTATTCTTCCCATGGATGAAGTTCTGGTGCTCTGTGCAGTGGATCTTTCCGGAAGACCTTATCTTGGATGGGATGCGGAGTTTTCCACGGAGAAAATAGGAGATATGGCAACCGAGATGGTGAAGGAATTCTTTTATGCAGTGTCTTATTCCGCAGCAATGAATCTTCACATCAAAGTTCTTTCCGGCGGAAACAGCCATCATGTGGCAGAGGCTATGTTTAAGAGTTTTGCCAAAGCCCTTGATGCGGCAACACAGTACGATTCCCGGATCACAGACGTGCTTTCTACCAAGGGAAGCCTCTGATACATAAAGGAGACTACTTATGAACAAACAGTTGATCCCATGCCTTTATCTTCAGGCAGAAAAGGCAGTAACAGGATTTGGACAGAGAAATCTTTTCGGAGATGGAAATGTAGAGACACTTGCAAAATTTTACGGCGACAATGGAGCAGATGAGCTTCTGGTGTTTGACTTTTCTTCCGCAGATGCTGAGCATGACCGTGCGATCGGAAAGATCCGGGATATCTGCCAGGCATCCGAGATCCCGGTGATCGCAGCAGGAAACATCAAACGTATGGAAGACGTAAAAAAACTGATCTATGCAGGCTGTGCCAAGGTTGTATTAAATTTTTCAAAGAAAAGTAATATTGAGCTTCTTGAGGAAGTATCCAGACGTTTTGGAAAAGAACGTATGATGATCAGTATTTCTGATCTGAAGGAATTTACAGAAAATCAGGAGCTGATCGAAACTTATGCAGACAGTGTTCTGGCTCTGGATACAGTGGAAAATGAAATCGCACAGATTTCGCAGATTTCCATTGTTCTCCACACGGACGAAAGCAGTCAGGAAAAAGTTCTGGAGCTTTTAGGGGAAACCGCCGTGTCCGGACTTTGCGGTGCTTATGTGAGCAGCCTTGAAAATGATTTGCATACATTAAAAGAGACCTGCGAAAAAGCCGGAATTCCGGTGAATACCTATAAAAGCAATATTGCATGGTCCGATTTTAAATTAAACAGTGATGGAATGGTTCCAGTTATTGTCCAGGATTACCGGACAGATGAAGTGCTGATGCTGGCCTATATGAATGAACTGGCTTTTGATACCACACTGAAATTGGGAAAAATGACATACTGGAGCCGCAGTCGGAATGAACTCTGGACCAAAGGCCTGACATCCGGCCATGTACAGTATGTAAAATCCCTTACCATTGACTGTGACAATGATACAATTCTTGCCAAGGTGGATCAGGTGGGGGCTGCCTGCCATACAGGAAACCGTACCTGTTTCTTTAAACCACTGATGAAGAAAGAGTACGATGATACCAATCCACTCCACGTATTCCAGAATGTGTACGATGTGATCACAGACCGGAAAGGGAATCCGAAGGAAGGTTCCTATACCAATTATCTTTTTGATAAGGGAATTGACAAGATCCTGAAAAAAGTCGGTGAAGAATGTACAGAGATCGTCATTGCCGCCAAAAATCCGGATAAAGAAGAGATCAAGTATGAGATCTCAGATTTTCTCTATCACATGATGGTACTGATGGTGGAAAAAGGTGTCAGCTGGGAAGAGATCACCAGAGAACTGGCAAAAAGATAGAATTAAAAAAAGATATATACAATTTTGGTTAGGCATGGTATACTTATCGGAACAAAGTGCGGAAATATAAGAAAAAGGGAAAGGGAAACAGCCAATGATCAAAATTGATGACTGGGTGATCGAAAAAGGAGAAAAAGCACAAGGTAAGATTGAGATCACAGGATGCGGCATGGCGATGCCGGCGACTGTGATCTGCGGGGTGGAAGACGGACCGACGATCCTGATCACAGCAGGAGTACACAGCGCCGAGTATGTAGGAATACAGGCGGCGATGGAACTTGCGAAAGAATTTCAGCCGGAGGAACTGAAGGGAAATGTGATCATCATTCCGCTGGTCAATGTCAGCGGATTTGAACATCGTACCATGAGTATGGTCTATGAAGATGGTAAGAATCTGAACCGTGTTTTCCCGGGAGATCCTGAGGGGACAGCTGCAGATCGCATTGCCTATACCATGGTGACGAAGCTTTTTTCCATAACGGATTATTATATTGATCTGCACAGCGGAGACGGATATGAGCAGCTTCATCCATATGTTTATTATGTAGGGGTTGTAGATGAAGAGACGGCGGAGAAGTCCTTACATATGGCAAGACATATCGGTGTCAAATATGTGGTCCGCTCTACAACTGCTACAGGTGGTGCCTATAATTATGCCTCTTCTCTTGGAATTCCAAGTATTCTCATCGAGAGGGGCGGACACAGTTACTGGACCTGGGAGGAAGTGGAACAGGACAAAAGAGACGTCCGTCATCTTGTGTTTCATCTTCAGGGGAAGAAATGTCACGTACTGAAACATTACCGTCAGATGCTTCTGGAAAATGTGGTATATGAATATGCACCATATACCGGATGCTGGTATCCATCCAAAAAGCCTGGAGAGTACTTCTTTAAAGGAGAAGACCTGGGTGAACTGAGAGATTACTACGGAAACCTGCTTTATACATCCATTGCAACAGAAAATGGAGTTGTACTTTATCAGACAGCCAGCCTGAATATTATTGAGGACGGACCGATGATCGCCTATGCAGCGATCACAGAGACGCTGACCTGATATTTGCAGAGCTTTTCCACCAAAAATTGTTTTATTCAATTCCTATAGAAACGATAAGAAAACCGGATTTTACCGTTTGCTGTTCTATTTGCAAAAACAAACGTGTAAAATCCGTATTTTTTTGACAGATCGGATAAATTCAGTTGTTAAATACCTAACGGGGTATATGTACAATTCAAATAACTTTGACAAAATTGATAAATATTCTAAAAATATAACATTTTTCTATAGACAAACTCCGTGGATCTATCATATAATAATGCGCGTAATTTAACAGCATTTGCTGATTTTTACATCAGTCGTTGCAAGTTCCGAGAGGATTAATAGGGAAACCGGTATAAATCCGGTACGATCCCGTCACTGTAATGGGGAATCCTCAGATAAAATACCACTGGCCGGGTGCGTGAGAAATAGGGCCGGGAAGGTGTCTGAGGGTGAGGAGCCTGAGTCAGGAGACCTGCTTGTAATTGTTTTAAGATGATTCTTACGGAAGATAGGAAGCATGTTTTTTTGTGTGTGCCCGTATTTCGTCACGGGCTTTTTTCGTGCGTATTTCTAAAATTCCATGCATTTTCTGCATATAAAGAATCCCATTATAGTTTTATTATTATCTTATATAAGTTGAAACGGCTATGCTAAAAATCACATCAAATGAGGAAAGGAGTAAAACGTGACAAAGAAACAAGTAGGAAAAAGATTTCTCCAGATTATCATTGTATTATTTGGAATCAGCTTTTTCACATTTGGACTGACCTACCTGTCACCTGGTGATCCTGCGGAGATCATGTTGACAGAGTGTGGTAATCTTCCAACACCGGAACTTCTGGAACAGACAAGACATGATCTCGGCCTTGACCAGCCATTTCTTGTGCAGTATGGTTCCTGGCTGAAAGGTGTTGTAACAGGAGATATGGGACAGTCCTATTCTTTCAAAATGCCGGTAACAGATAAACTGGTATCCTGTTTCTGGCCCACACTGAAGATGTCACTGCTGGCACTTCTGATGATGGTCATTATTTCCATACCACTTGGAATTCTGGCCGCTGTATATCAGAACAAATTCCCGGATTATTTTGTAAGAGGGATTACTTTTGTGGGAGTATCTGTTCCAAGCTTCTGGCTGGGGCTGATCCTTCTCAGTATCTTCGGTGTTCAGCTTCGCTGGATCAACGTGGCAGGAGGCAGTACAGATTTCAAATCCATGATTCTTCCGGCGCTCACCCTTGCACTTGCCATGTCTGCAAAATATACCCGACAGGTAAGAAGTGCGGTACTGGAGGAACTTCACCAGGATTATGTAACAGGTGCGAGAATGCGTGGAATTAAGGAAAGCGTAATTCTCTGGAAACATGTTCTTCCTAATGTAATGCTTCCGCTGGTAACGCTGCTGGGTCTTTCCCTTGGAAGCCTTCTTGGAGGTACCGCAGTTGTAGAGATCATTTACAACTGGCCGGGAATGGGAAATATGGCAGTAAAGGCAATTTCCTGTCGTGACTATCCTCTTGTACAGGGCTATGTACTCTGGATCGCGATCCTGTACATGTGCATCAACCTGCTTGTGGATCTGTCCTACACTTATCTCGATCCAAGACTTAAGGAGGATAGATAATTGAAAAAAGTATTACGAATATTCAAAGAAAACAAACAATTCACTCTTTTCTTTATTCTGGGTCTTGTGGTGATCGGTGTTGCGATCTTTGCACCGCAGCTTTCCCCATATGATCCGTTGGATGCAGTTATGACCGAATCACTGCAGGAGCCGAGCTCCGCCCATCCATTTGGAACAGACAAACTTGGGCGAGATCTTCTTTCCCGTGTTATTTTCGGAACAAGAACGTCTCTGATCATGACCTTATGTCTGGTTGCGGTGATTTTTGTGATCGGTACATTTTTAGGAGTTATTGCCGGATATTTTGGCGGTATTGTAGATGCGGTGATCATGCGCATTGCGGATATGATGATTTCCTTCCCGGGCCTTGTGCTGGCCATCGCCATTGCCGGTATGCTGGGACCGAACCTTGTCAATGCCGTTATCTCCATCGCGGCTGTAAGCTGGACGAAATATGCCCGTCTTGCAAGAAGTATGGTTCTGAAAGTCAAGAAGAGTCTTTACATAGAGGCAGCTGTGGTAAACGGAACAAAGACCTGGAAGATTCTTCTTGTACATGTTCTTCCAAACATGGTAACACAGATGGTGGTAACTGCGGCAGCAGATATCGGAACCATGATGCTGGAGCTGGCTTCCCTTTCTTTCCTGGGATTTGGTGCAACTGCGCCGACACCGGAGTGGGGACTGATGCTCAACGAGGGAAGAACCTACATGGCAAAAGCGCCATGGCTTATGATCTACCCTGGTATTGCCATTGTGATCTGCGTGGTTGTTTTCAACATGCTTGGAGACAGCATCCGCGACGTACTGGATCCACGCCAGGATTAATAAAACATTTTCTGTAACAAACCAACACCCTATTATTAGTATATTTATCTTTAGGAGGATGAAATGAGAAATAACGTAGTTAAAAAAGTGCTGGCTGCTACACTTGCATGTATGATGACTTTTTCCATGACAACAGTGGCTCAGGCAAAAGGTGACAAAAACAGCGATAAGGAAATCACAATCGGAGTAACAAGCTTTGCAGATACACTGGAGCCGACAGAGCAGTATTTCAGCTGGGTTGTATCCCGTTATGCAATCGGTGAGTGCCTTACAAAATTCGATGAGCACGGTGAGATCGTTCCATGTCTTGCAGAAGAGTGGGATAACAGCGAAGATGGAAAAACATGGACATTCAAGATCCGTGAGGGCGTAAAATTCTCCAACGGTGATGACATGACACCGGAGATGGTAAAAGCTTCCATCGAGCGTACTGCCGAGAAGAGCGACCGAGTTCCGGAGTTCTTTGATCTTGATAACATCGAAGTTGACGGACAGAACCTGATTTTCCACCTGAACAGAGCTAACGCAAACATGGCTGGCTGCCTTGCAGACCCGCTGTTCCTCATTGTTGATACAAATGTCGATGATTCCACATTTGCAATGGAAGGACCGATCTGTACAGGACCTTACGCAGTAGAGTCTTTCAGCCCGACAGACTCCTGTGTTGTAGTAAAGAATGAGAACTACTGGGATGGCGAAGTTCCCCTTGACAAAGTTACACTGAAATGTGTGGATGACCAGACAACACGTTCCATGGCTCTTCAGACAGGTGAGATCGATATCGCTTACAACCTGAAAACAGAGAACCTGGTTGAGTTCGAGGGAAATGACAACTATGATATTCAGGAACTTCAGTCTCTTCGTTCCACCTATGCGTTTATGAACCAGAACGAGGATCATGCACTCAGCGACAAGGCACTTCGCCAGGCACTTCTCCGCGGACTTGACAAAGAGACATACTGTAACACTCTTCTTGAGGGTGGTGCAACAGCTGGTAAAGCACCGGTTCCGCCAACACTTGACTTTGGATTTGATGATCTGAACGATGAGAATGCTTACGATCCGGATGGTGCAAAGAAGATTCTTGAGGAAGCTGGATACAAAGATGTTGACGGTGACGGATTTGTAGAGACTCCGGACGGAGATCCGCTTGTTCTTGATTTCGTTATTTACACAAGCCGTGCAGAGCTTGGTGTATACGCACAGGCAGCACAGGCCAGCCTGAAAGAGATCGGTATCAATGTAAACCTGAATACTGTAAGTTATGAGACACTTCTTGACATGAGAGATTCCGGTCAGTATGACCTTCTGATCTGGAACGTACTGGTTGCCAACACAGGTGATCCGGAGAACTACTTAAGAGAGAACTGGTACAGCTCTTCCTCAAACAATACTGCAGGATACAACAATCCGGATGTAGATAAGCTTCTTGATGAGCTTGCTCAGACATTCGATGAGGATGCAAGAAAAGATCTGATCATCGACATCCAGCAGGATATTATGGATGATGCAGCAACTGTATTCTTCGGTTATGAGACAACTTATCTCTTCTCCAATAAGAAAGTAACTGGAGTTAAGATGTATCCGATGGATTACTACTGGCTGACAAAGGATATCACTCTTGCCGAGTAAAGGAGCGTTTATTTATGCTTGAAATCAAGGATCTTTCTGTTCAGTACGGAAAGCAGGCACCTACCATTGAGCATTTCAATCTTTCCATGAAGAAGGGTGAGATCATCAGTGTTGTAGGAGAGAGTGGAAGTGGAAAAACAACCGTGATCCGTGCTGTCCTCGGCGCTCTTGCCGGGGGTGGCCGGGTCAGTGCCGGTGATATTCAGTTCAACGGACATTCCCTGCTTTCCAATACCAAGGATGAATGGAGAAATTTAAGAGGTACCCGCATTTCCATGATTTTTCAGGATTGTGGTGGAACCCTGAATCCGATCCGCAAGATCGGAAGCCAGTATGTGGAGTATATTTGTACACATACTGACGTATCCAAAGCAGAAGCATGGAAAAAAGGCTGCTCCATGCTTCAGAAAATGCGTCTTCCAGACGCGGAAAATATCATGAAAAGTTATCCTCACCAGCTTTCCGGTGGTATGCGCCAGCGAGTTGGTATTGCCATGGCTATGACTTTTAACCCGGAACTGCTTCTTGCAGATGAGCCGACCAGTGCCCTGGATGTAACCACGCAGGCACAGATCGTACGCCAGATGATGGAGCTCCGTGATGATTTCGGAACCGGCATCATCATCGTTACCCATAACATTGGTGTAGCGGCTTATATGGCCGATCAGCTGGTTGTTATGCAGCACGGAAAAGTTGTGGATCAGGGAACACGTGATGAAGTCATGAATCATCCGACCAGTGACTATACAAAGAAACTGCTGGCTGCAGTGCCGGAAATGGAGGGACAGCGTTATGTTTAAGGAATCCGATATCGTGCTCAGTGCAAAACATATCGTAAAACAGTTCCCGGCTTCCGGTGGCAGAACATTGACAGCCTGCAATGATGTGAACTTGAATGTTTATAAAGGAAAGACTCTGGGAATCGTAGGAGAGAGTGGCTGTGGTAAATCCACCTTTGTCCGTATGGTCATCTCTCTTGACAAGCCGACCAGTGGCGAGATCCTTTATCATGGAAAAAATCTCTCCAATCTTTCCAAGAAAGAAACCTGGCTGAACCGTCAGAATATGCAGATGGTATTCCAGGATCCACTGGCATCTTTTGACCCGAAAATGAAGATCGTGGATATTCTTACAGAGCCGCTGATCAATTACGGGAAACTGAAAAGAAGCGAAAAAGAAGCCAAAGCCAGAGAACTTCTGAAAATGGTAGAACTTCCCGGAGATTTTGTAGACCGCTATCCTCATAACATGAGTGGTGGTCAGAGACAGCGTATCAGTATTGCACGTGCACTTTCCCTGGAACCGGAGATCCTGGTGTGTGATGAGGCGACTTCTGCACTTGACGTTTCTGTACAGGAGTCCGTGATCCAGCTGCTGGTACGTCTCCAGAAGGAGAAAAACATCAGCATGCTCTTTATCTGCCATGACCTGGCGCTGATCCGTTCTTTTGCTCATCAGATCGCGGTAATGTATCTTGGAAATATCGTGGAGGTAATTCCAGGAGAGGATGTTGCAGAAAAATCTCTTCATCCATATACACAGGCTCTTCTTGGCGCTCAGTTTTCCATTCATATGGATCAGAACAAAAAGATCGAGAGTATTGAAAGTGAGGCTCCAAGCCCTCTGGATGTTCCTCATGGCTGCCCGTTCCAGAATCGCTGTGAGCACTGCATGGAGAAATGTAAGACGATCCGTCCGGTGCTTACAGAGGTAGAGTCCGGACATGAAGTAGCCTGCCATTATGTAACTGAGAAATAAAGAAAGGCAAAAAACAGTATGACATTAAAAAACTTTAAAGTACTGGGCATTCTGCTGTTGTTGCTTGCCGTTTTTGCAGTTGGCGGGAAAAAAGTTTCCGCTGCTGTGGAAGACGGAGATGTTCAATATACAATAGGTGTTGTAGTATATAATCAGAACAGCCCGGAAATGAACATGTTTATGAACTATTACAGAGAATATATCCAGCAGGGATTTCCGGTAAAGTTCTATTTTTCAGGCAGCATTAATTCTGCAGAGGACGAGATCAATTTTATCCGCGCAATGAAGCTGCAGGGCGTAAGCGGAATCATTTCTTTTTATGGACAGGATATTCAGAAGATTGTAGAAGCCTGTGATGAAGAAGAAATGTATTATGTTCTTGGTTCCGGAAGTATCAGCGATGAAGATTATGACAAGGTAAAAACCAGCCCGTATTTTCTTGGAAGTGTAGGACCGGATGCAAAGGCAGATTATGAAGCCGGCTACAATATGGCAGATTATTTTGCAGATGCAGATACCAGCAGTTATATTGTGCTGACCGGTGGTTCTTCCGCAGGAAACTACATGCACCTTCAGAGAACCATTGGTGTTCTGGAAGGACTGGCTGAAAAAGAAGGACTGACTTATTCGGAGGATGTTGAAAAACTTGCGTCATCTGAGAAAACAACGGTTGTAGATGCAGGAAAGGATGATGTCAGCATTACCATCTGCCCTGGATATATGACAGATCCGAAAGGAATCAATAACCTGAAACATGCTTTTGTAGATAGAAATTATGATGCAGTTCTCTGTACCTTCAATGTAGATGAGATCATGAAGACGATTACTTCCAAGGAAGAAGAGCAGGGCTCCAATATCAAGGTCGGAGCTGTTGACTGCTTCTCCATGGAAAATCATGATGAGATCAATGATAACGATTCTTTTGGTAATCCGAAGATTGATTACATTGCAGGAAAATATGCATCCATGGGCGGTCCTGCATTTGCGATCCTGTACAATGCAATGTCCGGTCATCCGGAGGCAAACACCGATGATGCAGATAGCAATACTGTTCGTCTGTATCAGGGATTCTGGAGCGCATCCGATAAAGATACCTTCAATGAGCTTTACGGATATACACAGGATATTTACAAAAATGCATACAGCTGTGCGGATCTGATGAAAGTTATCAAAGCTTACAGTACAGATACCACACCGGATGATCTGAAAGCACTGACAGAAGCGTACACAGTGGAAGATGTGCAGAAGCGTATTGAGGAAAACTAAACAGAAATTTTGGAAAAGAGCTGGGCTGTCTTATGGGTTCAGCCCTTTTTCTTCGTATAAAAGACATTTTTATTCAAAAAAATGGAAAATCCTCTTTACTTTCTTAAGTTAATATAATAAAATCTATAAATATGTGAAAACATACATAGATAAATGAAGGGAGAGAACTATTCTTGACAACAGCACATATTTGTATAATGGCAGCCATTATCGTCTACCTGGGTGCAATGATCTTTGTGGGTTATCTGTGTTCCAAGAACAACAATGACAGTTCTGATTTCTATCTGGGAGGAAGAAAACTTGGACCTCTGGTAACAGCCATGAGTGCAGAGGCTTCTGACATGAGCAGCTGGCTTCTGATGGGATTACCGGGACTTGCTTATCTTACCGGTATTGCAGACGCAGGCTGGACAGCCATTGGCCTTGCCATCGGAACATACGTAAACTGGAGGATCGTGGCAAAAAGAATCCGCCGCTACACACATGTGGCAGGAAACTCCATTACACTGCCATCCTTTTTCAGTAACCGTTACAGAGATGAGAAGAAGATCCTGCAGTCCATCGGAGCGATTTTTATCGTAATCTTTTTTATTCCGTATACAGCTTCCGGATTTGCAGCCTGTGGTAAACTTTTTGCAAGTCTCTTTGGCGTAAAATATCTGCCGGCTATGATTATCAGTGCATTGGTTATCGTTGGCTATACTACACTGGGAGGATTCCTGGCAGCATCTACTACAGACTTTATCCAGAGTATCATCATGTCCATCGCACTTGTGATCGTATTCGTATTCGGGATCAGCACTGCCGGTGGTATTGAGGCAGTTGCAGACCATGCAAGATCCCTGCCGGGATATCTGACTATGTTTACTACATATGATCCCACAACCGGAACAGAACAGGCATATCCACTGCTTAACATTATTTCCATGCTTGCATGGGGACTTGGATATTTCGGAATGCCACATATTCTTCTTCGTTTCATGGCGATTGAAGATGAAGAGAAACTTACACTTTCCAGAAGAGTGGCAACTACATGGGTAGTGATCTCACTGGCAGTAGCAGTACTGATCGGTGTGGTAGGACTTGGAATGACAGCAGCAGGAGAGTTTGATCTTCTGGAAGGTTCCGCATCTGAGACCATCATCGTTCAGATTGCAAATCTTCTCAGCCAGCACGGTGTGATCGCAGCGATCCTTGCAGGACTTATCCTCGCAGGAATCCTGGCATCTACCATGTCAACTGCAGATTCCCAGCTTCTGGCAGCATCTTCAGCAGTTTCTTCCGACCTTCTCGGAAGCATCCTGAAGGATAAAGAAACCAAAAAAGAAAGCATGGTAGCGGATAAGATCACACTTCTTCTGATCGCAGTAGTAGCTATGTTCATCGCCCGTGACCCGAACAGTTCCGTCTTCACCATCGTATCCTTCGCCTGGGCAGGTTTCGGAGCCGTATTCGGCCCTGTAGTCCTCCTGGCATTATTCTGGAGACGCTCCAACTGGCAGGGAGCCCTGGCAGGAATGATCTGCGGCGGATCCATGGTATTCATCTGGAAATACGGAATCAGCAAACTCGGCGGCGCCTGGGGAATCTATGAACTCCTTCCCGCCTTCATGGTAGCCATCGCAGCAAACATCATCGTCAGCCTCCTCACCAAAGCCCCATCCAAAGAAATCACCGACGAATTCGATCAGGTAAACCAGAAATAAAGAATTAAGGATTTTATTCAATAACTTACACTCAAACAAAACAAGCCCGATACAGATTGTAGCCAAGACATCTGTATCGGGCTTGTCATCTTTTTTTATTTATAATTAAATAAAGTCACACAGCCAAAATGTTCTAAGCGTGGCCGGAGGGAAGGGGTGTGGGGAAGGGAAATGGCCTTCGCAACTACGAATGCTTCCCTTCCCCACGCTTTTCACAACTTCCAAATTGCAATAAAATTAGATTATTATGCATTTTCAAGCAGCTTTTTTAACAACTGCTCCATTGTTAAATTCAACACCGGATGCCGCAAATACGGTGCAATCTCCACCATAGGCTTCAACACAAAATCCCGATTCTCCATATCAATATGAGGCACATGCAATACCTCCGTATCAATGATCTCATTATCATAAAACAAGATATCCAGATCCAGTGTCCGTGGCCCCCAATGTATGATCCGCTTCCGATCCGCAGCCTGCTCCAGCACATGCAGCCTGTCAAGAAGCTCATCAGGAGAAAGCAAAGTCCGGACTTTTAAAGCACCATTGAGAAACTCATCTTGCGCCACACCGCCATAAGGCTCAGTCACAAGATACTCTGAAACTTTCTCAACAACGATTTCATTCATATCCCGAAGCCCCTGGATCGCATCATCCAGATATTTCTTCTTATCACCCATATTGGAACCAAAAGCAATATAGGCGGTATGCCAGCCACGGGTAATTTCCACAGCAACGGTTTTCAGTGGAAGGCCTACCGGAGCCCATGGCTTCTCAATACGAAGAGTGATCTTTTTAAGAAGCGGAAGAGAGAGCAGCAACATTTCTGCCAGATTCTCCACAGCAGCTTCCAGAAGTTTATAAGTGTTTTTCTGAAGAAAATCGGTGATCATATGGCTGACTTCCCCATAATTGATGGAAGCGGAAAGATCATCTGTCAGCCCTGCCGGACGTGTCTCTGTATACATAATGGCAGAAACAACAAATTTCTGTCCAAGAGCAGTTTCTTCCGGAAATACACCATGGTTTGCAAAAATCTCAAGATCTCTGATTTCGATTTTATCCATCGGTTCCTCCTAGCGTCCCAGAATGGCTTCTGTCATCTGGATGACACGCTTGTTTTCTTTGATATCATGAACACGGACAAACGCACAGCCTTTCATAACACCGATCACGGATGTGGCAAGAGTTCCCTCCACACGCTGATCCACCGGAAGATCAAGGGCAAGTCCGATCATGGATTTTCTGGAAGTACCAAGAAGTACCGGATATCCCAGTTTCTGGAAAAGCTCCAGATTATCCATTGTCATCAGGTTCATCTCGTATGTTTTACCAAATCCCACACCCGGATCAAGGATGATCTTGTCGTCGGCAATACCTGCACGTTTGGCGATATTGACACATTCCTGTGTTTCTGCCAGCATATCCACGATAAAGTTGTTATATTCTGTATTATCTTTGTTGTGCATCAGACAGCAGGGAGCCTGATATTTTGCAATGACAGGAGCCATTTCCGGATCATATTTCAGTCCCCAGATATCGTTGATGAGGTCTGCTCCGTGTTTCAGGGATTCCTCCGCAACGCATCCCTTATATGTATCTACAGAGATCGGGATATCAAAACGGCTTTTTACTGCCTCGATAACAGGGAGTACACGCTCGATTTCTTCCTGAGCGCCAACCGGTGTATGGCCCGGACGGGTGGATTCTCCACCGATATCCAGAATGTCAGCACCTTCAGCAATCATAGTTTCTGTATGTTTCAGGGCATGGTCCATGTCGTTCCATTTTCCACCGTCTGAGAAAGAATCCGGTGTGACATTCAAAATACCCATGATATATGTTTTATTTTTTACATCAAATTCACGATTTCCGATTTTCATGGAAAGACCTCCTAATATTGGATCGTCATATTTTTTTTTGCAGAAGACCAGTAGCACTCTGGTTCTGCCTTACAGGAAAAACAGTTTCTGGATTTTTTGTCCGCACGATAGATCAGTTGTCCGAGAATCGTCTGGTTAGTCTCGGCTCTGTGACCGCGGATCGCCGAAACAATTGCTTGGATTTCCTCCGGAGAAAATCCAAGTTCCTTTAAAATCTGTTCGGCGATAACCGCACCGGCTTCATCATGAGGCGTACCATCTTCATATTGTCTGGCCCGTCCGATATCATGAAGAAGGGCAGTACAGTAGATCAGTTCCTTTGAAACCGAATAATTTTCCTCAAGGGCTCTGATATAGGCAAGACGTGCCACATCCAGAAAATGTTCCGGGGTATGTCTGCAGAATTCACGGTCAGCTTCCAGAAGCTGAAGCTTATGAAGTTCAGTCTGATAGAGTGGATGCTTCCAGATCTGATTTACTCTGTCCATCAGTCTTTGACCATAGCGAGGAACTGTTTCTGAAGTTCCATATTTTCTTTGAATTCACCTCTTGTGACAGTGGTGATGGTCTTGCTTCCCGGCTTTTTGATTCCGCGCATGGTCATGCAGGTATGTTCCGCTTCCAGCATTACCATGATTCCCTTCGGGTCGAGGACACGTTCCAGAGCATCTGCGATCTGCACAGTCAGGCGCTCCTGGATCTGTGGTCTTCTCGCGTACACATCAACGGTACGAGCCAGTTTGCTTAAGCCGGTAACTTTGCCATTTGGGATATATGCGATATGAGCTTTTCCGTAAAACGGCATAAGATGATGTTCGCACATGGAATAAAAGGTAATATCTTTTTCCAGGACCATTTCGTTGTTTTCTACATGGAACTGTTTCTGAAGATATTCGTCCGCCTCGTTGTCAAGTCCGCCATAAATTTCCTCACACATACGGGCGATACGCTCCGGAGTTCCTTGCAGTCCCTCTCTGTCCACATCTTCGCCGATTCCTTCGAGAAGAAGTTTGATTGCTTCTTCTACTTTTGCTTTGTCTACCATAAATAACAACCTCCATTTGTTAAAAAAATCACGTTTTTCGGAGACTGTCTTTTTTATTTTTGCACACAAAAAAGATATCTCCAATTGTAATAGAACGTATGTCGAAAAAAGCCCTACACAATATGAGATATCCTCTTATATTGCTGCAACGGGTGCGGACTTCATACCGTAAGACGTACTTTTCGTTCTGGCGACAACTCCCCATTCGCCAAACACTTGACGCATAAAGTCCTATTTTGCATATCATTCATTTCACGGACAAGTATACCATATACTGGTATAATAAGAAAGGGAAAATGATAAAAAAATATCACAAAAATAGGGAATATGTTCTATGAATTATGCAATAGAATCTATGGATTTGACAGATTTTATTCAGACAGACATGAAAAGGAATATAAGACAGAAAATTCCCGGAACAGAAAAGGTGCTGTTCCGGGATCACAGAACTGTTAATGTCGTATCATTTTCATCAGATTTACAATACGGTCAAGTCGGGCGATTTCCGTGGGACTTTTTCCCATCTTAAGCACTTCAATAATCGCAGAGATTTCATCAGAGCTAAAATTTAATCCCGCATTTTTTCCCTGAGAAGCTGCGCCCATAATAAACGGCATCAGTTCAGAAGGATTTTTCCCAAGTCCCTGATCTGCAAGATTCTGTAACATGGAAAGTTTCTGCGGATCCATTTGGGAAAGTTTTGGATTGTTTTTCCAGTCATCGCTCATGGATTTTTCCCCTCCTTCAGGAATTTTCGTTCATAATCTGCAGCATCTGAATGGTCGCCATCAGATTGGTGATCTGGTCAATCTGACGACGGCTTTCCCCACTGCAGCATTTTCGGATATCCTGCAGCATTTCCAGAGGATCTATGCCGGAAAGACTGGCAGCCTGCAGATCCGCAGATTTTTTCCGGTTTCGGAAAAGAGACATGGTATTCATAAGCTCCTGTGTTTTTGTATACATAGACAGAAACTGCTGGCCGGATGGGGGAAGATACGGAACCATGGCTTTTAGCATCTGATCCCGGTCACTTTCAACCATTTCATCCAACGCAGTTTTGGCAATATAATCCTGTTCCATAAAAAATCCTTTTTCCTGAAATCTATGATTTCATAAATGAAAATATGACGGAAAACCTGCAGCTGCCATATTATATATGGAAGAATTTTTTTGGAGCGTTTTATGGAATCTGAAAAGAAGCAGAAATTGGTAATTGATGGAAATGCTTTTTATGAAATAGATCTGAGATGTCTGGAGAAAAAAAGAAAGAAACAGGAGGAAGCAAAGAAACGGCAGCAGAAAAGGCAGAGGAGATAACCTCTGCCTTTTCTTGCCGGAAAGATCAGCAGCAATTGTTGCAACCACATCCGTTGTTTCCGCAGCAGAGCAGAAGCAGGATGATAATCCAGCAGCTGTCGTTACAGCAGCCATTGTTATTGCATCCGCATCCATTATTATTTCCGCAGCAGCACAGGAGACAGATAATCCAGAGAATGCAGGAGCAGCTGCTTCCTCCGCCGCCAAACAGGGAAGTACCCCAGCCATTGTTACATCCGCATCCATTGTTACATCCACCGTTACATCCGCAACTATTGTTTCCGCATCCGGAATCGCAGCCGCATCCGCAGTCATTACAGTTTGTAGCAGCTAAGTCACTCATCGATAAGTCCTCCAGAATTTTGTTTACAGTTCATCATATGGCCGGAAGCTGTCCACAGTTACAAAAAAGTTGACAGTATTTATTCGTTACGATATAATAAACGCGATGTAACATTTTTGTAATTTTTGAAACAGAGTTGATACATTTGTATCAGTTATAAGGAAATGGGGAAAATTATGAAGAATTTCAGAACAAGAAAATGGTTGAAAGGTCTGATTCTGGTTGCATTGCTTTTCACAGGATGTATGTTTCTATCAAATTCCACAACGGACGTTCAGGCGGCAACTGCCGGTTTTAAAACCATTGGAGGAAAAACTTACTACATAAAAAGTGACGGAAGTAAGCAGAAAGGCTGGCTGACATTAGGAAAATATAAGTATTATTTCAATAAAACAACCGGTGTTCAGGTCAAGGGTTGGCTTAGTGTATCTGGAAAAAAGACCTATTATTTTACAAGCAAAAAAGGAGCCATGGTAACTGGCTGGATGACGGATTCCAAGAAGCATAAACGATATTTCAATCCAAAGACCGGTAAACTGACCAGGGGCTGGATGAAGAACAGCAAAGGCCAGAAGTATTATTTCACAAGCGGTGAAGGCGTTATGGCTACTGGCTGGATGAAAAACAGTAAAGGGCAGAAACGTTATTTCTACAGTAATTCCGGTGTGATGGCGACAGGCTGGCTTAAGAATACCTCCAAAAATATCACGTATTATTTTGATACAGATACCGGTTATATGTATACCGGCCTGAATCGGATCAGTGGTAAGCTTTATTACTTTAAGAGTAATGGAGTCATGGCTGTCAGCACAACCGTGTCAGTAAATGGTGTTACATATTCCATATCCGCAACAGGTGTGGCAACTGCAAAGACCAGTAAACCAAATGTGAATGTAAGTAACGGAAATGTTAAGGTTTATGACACCACAAACAGCCGTTATTATACAATGGTTAAGGAATATAAAAGCCATCCGGGAATTGCAAACGGAAAAACAACGGATGAGGCTCTTCTGGCTGCACTTTGTGAAGCAGAGGCGGGAAATCAGGGAAAAATCGGTATGGAAGCAGTCGCACTTTGTGTTCTGAACCGTACAATTAAGTCCGATAAAGAGTTTCCTTCAACAATTCGAGGTGTAATTTACGAAAACATTGGAAGCAGTACGACACCACAGTATTCTGTTGTAAGAGATGGTGCACTTGCGAAGCGGCTCAAAGGAACTTTTGAGAACCGTACACTTGCATATCAGGCTGCCAGAGAAGCGATGACTATTTTCAACAACTATGTAAAAACCGGAAAAGCGAGAACCTTAAGCGGATTTAAAAAGAAAGACTTTAATTATATGTATTTTATGATGAACAGTGCATTTAAAAAACAGCCACTGACTTTCAGCAAAGTGGAATACGAAGTTTATAAAGACCACACATTTTTTGTAGACTGGGTATAATAAAGCCATATCCCTGTCAGCAACAGTTCAGCCGCTGACGGGGACTTTTTGTATCAAGAGGATATACGCACGCAACCTTGCAGGGAGACTTCCCTGATTCAGTTAAAAACGGGAAGGAGATATAGCATGAACCCTTATTTACAGGTGATCCTGTGGGCAGTAGGAATTGTTGTGTTGTTTATTGTCATGATGGCATGGAACAATCACAAGTGGAAAAAAACTCAGAAAAACAGAATAAAAAGAATTTTCGGAAAAATTCCGGAAAGAGAATATTCCCCGGATGATCTGGAGCGTATTTCCCATTATTTCCGTAGAAAAGAAAACGGGGAATTTTATATTGATGATATTACCTGGAACGATCTGGATATGGATCGGATCTTTATACAGATCAATCAGACGTTTTCCTCACCTGGGGAAGATATTCTCTATAATATTCTCCGAAGGCCTGTTTTTAACGAAGAAATTCTGGAAGAACGTGAGAAACTGATACATTTTTTTGATACCCACGAAAAAGAACGGACAGATCTTCAGCTGATTCTGGCCTCCATCGGGAAGACAAGGCTTGGCTCTCTGGCGGACACAGTGCTTGCCCTCAATGATGCACCTGTGATCAATATAAAAATCCATATTCTGATGCTGGTGGCGCTTCTTGTTAGTATTTTTGTGCTGCTTCCAATGTATCCGATGATGGGATTTCTGGTGTTCATGTGTCTGATGATCGCCAATATCGCAATCTATTATGCCAGTGCAGGGCAGCAGGTCATAGAAGCTTATATGGACTGCTTTAACCATCTTCTGAAAATGCTGGAAGCGGCAGATCAGATGCAGATCGTGAAATATCCTGAAGCCCAAAAACAGATGGAAGCGATCGCGGAAGGAAAAAAAGAATTCCGCCGTTTCCGGAAAAAAGCCTTTCTGATCACCGGCAAAAATGCAGATTCCGGAGATCCTTTTCAGCTGCTGATGAGTTATGTGCGGATGGTATTTCATGTGGACATTCTGGCATACAATTCCCTATTAAAAGAAATCAAAGACAAAGCAGATACGATCATGTTGCTGATCGATAATATCGGGGAACTGGACGCGCTGGTTTCCATAGCTTCTTTTCGCCGGACACTGTCACTTTGGAGCATACCCGTGTTTATGCCCTGGTCAGAGGAATCTGATATTGCGATCCAGCTTAAAATAGAAGATCTCTATCATCCTCTGATCAGAAATCCGGTGGCAAACAGTATCACTGCAACAGGAGGCACCCTGGTTACCGGCTCCAATGCTTCCGGCAAATCCACATTTCTGAAAAATGTGGCGATCAACAGTATTCTTGCACAGACCATCCACACCTGTACAGCCACATCCTGTCAGACACCGTTTCTGAAAGTAATGACTTCCATGGCGCTGCGGGACGATATCAGCAGCGGAGAAAGTTATTTCATTGTAGAAATCCGGTCTCTGAAACGGATCCTGGATGAAAGCAGGAAAAAAGAACCTCTGCTCTGTGTGATCGATGAGGTTCTCCGGGGTACAAACACCATTGAGCGGATCGCGGCTTCCTCGCAGATCTTAAATTCTCTTCGGGGAAACTGGATACTGCCTTTTGCGGCGACTCATGATATTGAGCTTTCTTATATTCTGGATGAAATTTATACAAATTATCATTTTGAAGAGGAAGTCCGGGAACAGGAAGTGGTGTTCAATTATCTTCTCAAGCCTGGAAGAGCAACTACACGAAATGCCATCCGTCTTCTGGATATGCTGGGATATGATCAGGAGCTTGTGAAAAATGCCGGAAATGCGGCAGCTGAATTTGAACGCACCGGCATATGGGCAAAAATTTCTTGCGCCGAAAGAAAAGAGCAGGTATAATCAAGAGCAGCGTAACTGTAAAATATAAATTTTATATAAACACTTTTATTTAAACATTTAACTTGAAATCCAAGGAGAGTCAAATATGCAGGTAAAAATCTATACCGACGGCGCAGCACGCGGAAATCCAGACGGCCCAGGCGGTTACGGAGCAGTTCTTCAGTATATTGATACCAAAGGCCAGTTACATGAACGTGAACTGTCCAGAGGCTACATGAAAACCACAAACAACCGGATGGAGCTGATGGCAGCTATCGTGGCGCTGGAAGCACTGAACCGTCCCTGCCAGGTGGATCTGTATTCCGATTCCAAATATCTGGTAGATGCCTTCAATCAGCACTGGATCGATTCCTGGCTGAAAAAAAAATGGAAACGTGGTAAGAATGAAAATGTGAAAAATGTAGATCTCTGGAAACGCCTTCTAAAAGCTAAAGAACAGCATCAGGTAAGCTTCCACTGGGTTAAGGGGCATGCGGATAATCCCTTAAATGAGCGTTGTGACCAGCTTGCCACGTCTGCAGCAGACGGTGATGAGCTTTACGTGGATGAAGGTTTAAACGGATAACTGTAATGAGAATTCCAACGGTTCCGGACGAAATGGGACAGGGATATTCTGCCACTTTAAGTTGTCAAAGCAATATCAAAATTTCTTGACAAACAAAAAAGCAGTTTGTATACTTCATATAGTATAGTAAAAGGCATGGAAGGGAAGAAGTAACTTAAGGAAAGCCCACAGAGAGCAGCCGGCAGGTGAGAGGCGCAGGGTGGAACTTCTGTGAATACATCCCGGAGCTGCGCACCGAATCGGGACTTAATACTGTAAATAATAAATTTTATAATAACAACGTATTATAGATAGGCTGCGACGGAATAGCACCCGTTATTGTGCTGAAGTGATTTTATATCGTATTATATTGGATATAAGAGGATATAGATTCACTTTATGAGGCAGGAAATGCGAGTTTTCTGTAAATTTAGGTGGTAACGCGGGACCCGGTTCTCGTCCTAAACGGACAGGAACCGGGCATTTTTTATATGACTATACAGGAGGAAAGAACAATGACAGTTTGGGAAGAACTGAAAGCACGTGGCCTGATCGCGCAGGTTACAGACGAAGATGAGATCAAAGAGATGGTAAACAATGGTAAAGCCACATTTTATATCGGCTTTGACCCCACAGCAGACAGCCTTCACGTAGGTCACTTCATGGCTCTTTGCCTGATGAAGAGACTGCAGATGGCAGGAAACCGTCCGATCGCCCTTCTTGGCGGCGGAACAGGAATGATCGGTGACCCTTCCGGAAGAACCGATATGCGTCAGATGCTGACCAAGGAGACCATCCAGCATAATATTGACTGCTTTAAGCAGCAGATGAGCCGTTTCATCGATTTCTCCGATGGAAAAGCTCTTATGGTAAACAACGCAGACTGGCTTATGAACCTTAACTATGTAGAGCTTCTCCGTGAGGTAGGTGCTCACTTTTCCGTAAACCGTATGCTGACAGCAGAGTGCTACAAACAGCGTATGGAGAGAGGCTTAAGCTTCCTGGAATTCAACTACATGATCATGCAGAGCTATGACTTCTACATGTTGTACCAGAAATACGGCTGCAACATGCAGTTCGGTGGTGATGACCAGTGGAGCAACATGCTTGGCGGAACCGAGCTGATCCGCCGTAAACTTGGCAAGGATGCCTATGCCATGACTATCACACTGCTTCTCAACTCTGAAGGCAAAAAGATGGGCAAGACACAGTCCGGAGCTGTATGGCTTGATCCGAACAAGACATCCCCGTTTGATTTCTACCAGTACTGGAGAAATGTGGATGATGCAGACGTTATCAAATGTATGCGTCTTCTTACCTTCCTTCCGCTTGAAGAGATCGACGAGATGGCAAAATGGGAAGGCAGCGAGCTGAATAAGGCTAAAGAGATCCTTGCATACCAGCTGACAGAACTTGTACACGGCGAGGAAGAAGCTAAGAAAGCACAGGAAGGTGCCCGCGCACTGTTCTCAGGTGCAGACACTTCTCATATGCCAACAACCGAGCTTGCAGAAGAGGATTTTGACGAGGAAGGAAAGATCGATCTGATCACACTTCTTGTAAAAGCAGAACTGGTACCAAGCCGTTCCGAGGGACGCCGTGCGATCCAGCAGGGTGGTGTATCCATCGATGGTGATAAGATCACAGATATCTATCATACTGTTGAGAAAGATGCTTTTGCAGGAGACGGAATCGTTCTCAAGCGAGGCAAAAAGAAATTCAAAAAGATCTGTGTAAAATAATTTCCCATATCTGTGACATTTCCGGGATAAAGCTACGGCATTCCGGAAATGCTGACAGGTAGGGTTGACACAAGGAGGATAACAACATGAAAAAATACGGAGTGAACGAACTTCGTAAGATGTTCCTTGACTTTATGGAGAGCAAGGGCCATCTTGTAATGAAAAGCTTTTCCCTGGTTCCTCAGGGAGATAAGAGTCTTCTGCTGATCAATGCAGGTATGGCTCCGCTGAAACCATATTTTACAGGTGCTGAGAAGCCGCCAAGAACAAGAGTGACAACCTGCCAGAAATGTATCCGTACCGGAGATATCGAAAATGTAGGTAAAACCGCACGTCACGGTACTTTCTTTGAAATGCTTGGTAACTTCTCTTTTGGTGATTACTTCAAGAAAGAAGCCATCCACTGGTCCTGGGAGTTTCTTACTGAGGTTGTAGGGCTTGATGCAGACCGTCTCTACCCATCCATTTACCTGGATGATGATGAAGCCTTCGATATCTGGAACAAAGAAGTAGGGATTCCGTCTGAACGTATTTTCCGTTTCGGAAAAGAGGACAACTTCTGGGAGCACGGCGCAGGTCCATGCGGTCCATGTTCTGAGATCTACTATGACCGTGGTGAGAAATACGGCTGTGGAAAACCAGGATGTACCGTAGGTTGTGACTGCGACCGTTACATGGAAGTATGGAACAACGTTTTCACACAGTTCGAGAATGATGGAAACGGAAACTATACAACACTGAAACAGAAAAACATCGATACTGGTATGGGTCTTGAGCGACTTGCTGTCGTTGTTCAGGATGTAGATTCTATTTTTGATGTAGATACAATCTGTGCACTTCGTAATCTTGTATGTGAAATCGCACATAAAGAATATGAGAAAAATTATGCAGACGATGTTTCCATCCGTCTGATCACAGACCATATTCGTTCCGCAACATTTATGATTTCCGATGGAATCATGCCGACAAATGAGGGACGTGGATACGTTCTCCGCCGCCTGATCCGCCGTGCGGCACGTCACGGACGTCTTCTTGGCATCGAGGGAACTTTCCTTGCAAAATTAAGTGCACAGGTAATCGAGAGCTCCAAAGCCGGATATCCGGAACTTGAGGAGAAGAAAGAGTTCATCTTCCGTGTACTGACAAATGAGGAGAATCAGTTCAACAAGACCATTGATCAGGGACTTCGTATCCTTTCCGACATGGAAGAGGATATGAAAAAAGCAGGTGAAAAGACTCTTTCCGGTGACAACGCATTCAAGCTTTATGATACGTACGGATTCCCTCTTGACCTTACAAAAGAGATCCTTGAGGAAAAAGGCTACGGCATTGACGAGGAAGGCTTCCAGAAAGCAATGGAGGAACAGAGAGTCAAGGCACGTACTGCCCGTGAAGTAACCAACTATATGGGTGCAGACGCAACCGTATACGATGATATTGATGTAAACGTAACAACAGAATTCGTCGGCTACGATCATCTTACCTTTGATTCCAAGGTTACTGTCCTTACCACAGAAACAGAGATCGTAGATTCTCTCACAGAGGGACAGAAGGGTACCGTATTTGTAGAGCAGACTCCTTTCTATGCAACAATGGGTGGACAGGAAGGTGATAACGGTGTGATCGAGACTGCAAACGGTAAATTTGTTGTTGAGGACACCATCAAACTCCGCGGCGGTAAATTCGGCCACGTAGGACATATGGAATCAGGTATGATTTCCTCAGGTGAGACAGTATCCCTGAAGGTAAACGAAGAAGCAAGAAAAGATACCGAAAAAAACCACAGTGCAACACATCTTCTTCAGAAAGCACTGAAGACCGTTCTTGGTTCCCACGTAGAGCAGAAGGGTTCTCTGGTAACTCCGGACAGACTTCGTTTTGACTTTGCTCATTTTCAGGCTATGACAGCAGAAGAACTCCAGGCAACAGAAGAGCTTGTAAACAAAGAGATCCAGGCAGGGCTTGATGTTCATACAGATGTCATGGATGTGGAAGAAGCCAAGAAATCCGGAGCAATGGCTCTTTTTGGTGAGAAATATGACCAGAAGGTACGTGTAGTATCCATGGGAGACTTTTCCAAAGAGCTCTGTGGTGGTACTCATGTAAAGAATACAAGCTCCATCATGCTCTTTAAGATCGTGTCCGAATCCGGTATCGCAGCTGGTGTACGCCGTATCGAGGCACTTACCGGTAAAGCCGTAATCGAGTACTACAGAAAACAGGAAGAGCTTCTTCACGAGGCAGCAAAAGCATTAAAAGCAAACACAACGGAAGTTGTAGAGAAGATCGGCCATCTTCAGGCTGAGGTAAAGGCTCTTCAGAGTGAGAATGAATCTCTCAAGAGCAAAGCTGCCCAGAGTGCACTTGGCGATGTTATGGATAAAGTCGTTGAAGTAAACGGCGTGAAACTCCTTGCAGCCAAAGTTGAGGGCGTTGACATGAACGGTCTCAGAGATCTCGGTGATAAACTGAAAGAGCAGCTTGGTGAGGGTGTTGTCCTTCTTGCAGCAGTAAACGGCGGCAAGGTAAATCTCCTTGCAATGGCAACTGATGCAGCTCAGAAAGCAGGCGCTCATGCAGGAAATCTGATCAAGGCAGTAGCAGCGATCGTTGGCGGTGGCGGCGGCGGACGTCCGAACATAGCACAGGCCGGCGGAAAAAATCCGGAGAAAGCCCAGGAAGCTATGGACGCAGCAGCAGGAATCCTTGAGAAACAGCTCACAAAATAATAACGTTGTGTGTGATTTACAATTTTGACATTTTTTTCATAAAAATCGAAAAAGATGTTGACGAAACCACATGTTATGCTATATAATAACACTCGTGCAAGAAAAATACCCAGACAGTTGTATTTTAGCACAATCTACAACTGGAGGGAGGTTAGGTGTGAGTCTATGTCAAACGTTATCGTAAAAGAGAACGAGACTTTAGATAGCGCTCTTCGCAGATTCAAGAGAAGCTGTGCTAAAGCGGGAATCCAGCAGGAAATCCGTAAGAGAGAGCATTACGAGAAGCCAAGCGTTCGTCGTAAGAAAAAATCTGAAGCCGCAAGAAAACGTAAATATAATTAATTGTGCGCAAAAATCCCTGGCTGTATGGTCAGGGATTTTTAATTAAAAAGAGACGCAAGACCGTTTGACAAAAGGAAAAAAGTATGAATTTGATTATCAAACTAATTATCAAACCATTGCGATCGCTCCTGAAGTTATTATTTAATCGAATTTTTTATGTAGCTCTGGCTCTGGTAGTACAGTTGTCATGGCTGTTGATCGCTCTTTTCCGGCTTATGGAGTATTCCAGATGGGTGACGATCGGAATGCAGGTTGTAGGATTTCTGGTCGTTCTGTGGATCGTAAACAAGAAGATCAATCCATCTTATAAGCTTGCCTGGACGATGCTGATCCTTATTTTTCCGGTATTTGGTGTTTCCCTGTACCTTCTGTTCGGTAAATCCAGGATCGGTACTGTAATGGAACAGCACTATCAGAATCTGATCGACGAGACCGCGGAATATCTGGAAGGATCGGAATGCACCAGAAAACATCTGAATGAAGATGACCGTTCCATGAGGATCCAGTCGGATTATATCTGGCAGTATTCCAGATATCCGGTCCATGAGAATACAACCGCAGAGTATTTTCAGGTAGGAGATGATATGTTTCCGGTTCTGGTGCATGAGCTGGAACAGGCGAAACATTATATTTTTATTGAATACTTCATTATCAATGACGGAGTAATGTGGCAGACAATCCTCAATATCCTGGAAAAAAAGGCAAAAGAAGGTGTGGATGTCCGCCTGATCTATGATGGTTTTGGCTGCCTTACCACATTGCCATACAAATATGATCAGGAAATGCGCCGGCGTGGGATCAAATGCGAAGTCTTTAACAAGTTCCGCCCGATCCTGAATATTATCCAGAATAACCGTGACCACCGTAAGATCTGTGTGATCGATGGCTGGACCGGTTTTACCGGCGGCATCAACCTGGCAGATGAATATATCAACCAGCGGAACCGTTTTGGCCACTGGAAAGATACTGCAGTTATGCTGAAGGGCGAAGGTGTCTGGAATATGACGGCCATGTTCCTGTATATGTGGGGAATTGTTACCAGAACGGATACTTCCTCTGATTTCGGAAATTATGTTCCACACAGATGGCATCCAGACGAGTTTACGGGCAGTGGTTATGTCCAGCCATTCTGTGATTCCCCTCTGGATGATGAGGTTGTAGGCGAAAATGTTTACCTTAATATTATCAACCGTGCCAAAAACTATGTTTATATCTGCACGCCATATCTGATCATTGATAATGAGATGATGACGGCGCTCTGCCTTGCGGCAAAAAGCGGTGTGGATGTCCGGATCATGACGCCTGGAATTCCGGACAAAAAAATGGTATTTCTTCTGACCCAGTCCTACTATAAACAGCTTCTTGAGGCAGGAGTAAAGATCTACGAATACCAGCCGGGATTTCTGCATGCCAAGTCGTTTGTCTGCGATGATAAGGTAGGTGTTGTGGGAACTATCAACCTGGACTACCGGAGTCTTTATCTGCATTTTGAAGACGGTGTCTGGATGTATAAGAACGATGTGATTCTGGACATCCGGGATGATTTTCTGGAAACACTGGAGTACTGTAATGCCATTGATCTGGAATTCTGCAAGAAGAGAAATATTATAGTACGTGCCATCCAGAATGTGCTGAGAGTTTTTGCGCCACTGTTATAAAAACTCTTTGACAGACAAGTGTAAATTCTGTATGATATACCAGACGGGAGTTAAGCGCTCCCGTCTGATATTGTCTAATGGAAAATATTTTATAAAGATACATAAGAAATTTTATTTATTGGAGGAATTGATTTGAGCCAGAATAAAGAAACAGAGATCCAGCTTCAGTACATTGAAAAATGTAAAGAACTTCTCGCAAAAAACAGTGCGAAACATCCCACCTTCCACATCCAGAATGAAGGATGTCAGATGAACTCCATCCAGACGGAATCCATTGCAGCCATCATGGAAAAAATGGGATATGAGATGGTAGATACCGAAGATGCCGACGCAGTTGTGTTTAACACCTGCACAGTCCGCGAGAATGCCAACCAGAAGATCTACGGACACCTGGGCCATTTAAAGAGTATCAAGCGTAACCATCCGGATATGAAGATCGTACTGTTCGGATGCATGATGCAGGAACATCACGTGGTAGAAAAGATCCGCAAGGATTATAAATATGTAAACCTTGTATTTGGAACCCATAATATCCATAAATTCCCGGAGCTTTTTTACCGGGCATTACAGACCGATGACCAGATCATTGATATCTGGAAAGAATCCGATGAGATCGTGGAGGGTATGCCAACTTCCCGTAAATATTCCTTCAAGACAGGCGTCAGCGTAATGTTTGGTTGCAATAACTTCTGCAGCTATTGCATTGTTCCTTATGTCCGTGGCCGTGAAAAGAGCCGTGAGCCTCAGGCCATTATTCGTGAGATCGAGGAGCTGGTTGCAGACGGCGTTACAGAGATCATGCTCCTTGGTCAGAACGTAAATTCCTACGGAAAAAATCTGGAGACACCTGTTACCTTTGCAGAACTTCTGAAAGAAGTGGAAAAGATCGAAGGACTGAAGCGTATCCGTTTTATGACTTCCCATCCGAAGGATCTGTCCGACGAACTGATCCAGACTATGGCAGAGAGCAAAAAAATCTGTCATCACCTGCATCTTCCACTGCAGTCTGGAAGCAGCAGAGTTTTAAAAGAAATGAACCGTCGTTACGACAAGGAGAAATATCTGGAACTGGTAGATAAGATCCGTAAGGCGATCCCGGATATCTCACTGACAACGGATATCATGGTCGGATTCCCGGGAGAGACAGAAGAAGACTTCCAGGAGACACTGGATGTGGTAAGAAAAGCCAATTACGATACGGCATTTACATTTATTTATTCCAAACGAAGCGGAACTCCGGCTGCCGGCATGGAAAATCAGGTGCCGGAAGACGTGGTAAAAGACCGTTTCGGCCGTCTTCTTGCCCTGGTACAGGAGAAAGGACGGGAGAATTCCTCACGTTTCCAGGGAACCATTCAGGAAATCCTGGTAGAAGACGAAAACCGTGAAAAAGGTACGCTCACAGGCCGTACCCAGCATAATCTCCTGGTACATTTCCCGGGAGAAAAAGATCTCATCGGCAAATATGTAAAAGTAAGCCTGGATACCTGCAAGGGATTTTATTATTTCGGACACATTGTGGAAGAGTAAATTTTATTCAGAAAACATGGTTTTATATTGCCCGCTCATTACCAAGATTGGATGAGCGGGTTTTTTTATTTGGACAAATGGTTAATAAGGTTTTTATAAAAATGCAGTTTTTTTATTGACAAATACCCCATGAGGGTATATATTGTTCCATGTAAAGAAGATACCCCATGAGGGTATTTCTGTGAAAGGAGAGACAGCCTATGTCTGAAAAGAAAGCCTGTCCCTGCTGCTGTGAAAAACACACTGCACGTTCAGAGGAGGAGAAAAAAAAGCTGATCAACCGTCTGAAACGTATTGAAGGCCAGATCAGGGGCATTATAGGAATGATGGAGAATGATGCCTACTGTAATGACATCCTGATCCAGTCTGCCGCGGTCAATGCCGCAGTGAATGCGTTTAATAAAGAGCTGCTTGCCAGCCACATCCGTACCTGCGTTGCCAGAGATATCCGGGAAGGTAAGGATGAGACCATCGATGAGCTGGTAACAACCCTCCAGAAGCTGATGAAATAAAGGGACATACTAGATTTTAGGAGGTACTGAAAGGAAATGGAACAATATAACGTAACCGGTATGAGCTGCGCTGCCTGCTCTACCCGTGTGGAAAAAGCCGTATCCAAGGTTCCGGGAGTGAGCAGCTGTTCAGTCAGCCTTCTGACCAACTCCATGGGAGTGGAAGGAACTGCTTCCCCAAGCGAGATCATTGCCGCTGTGGAAGCCGCTGGATATGGTGCATCCTTAAAAGGCGCTGCCGGAGAAAAAATCTCCATGTCTGCAGCGGAAGAAGCACTGGAAGATCATGAGACTCCGGTTTTAAAGAGACGTCTCATCGCATCTGTAGGATTTTTGCTGGTGCTGATGTATTTTTCCATGGGACATATGATGTGGGGATGGCCGCTGCCGAAATGGTTTGACGGCAATCATGTAGCCATGGGACTGGTACAGCTGCTCCTGGCCGGCATCATCATGGTGATCAACCAGAAATTCTTTATCAACGGATTTAAGAGCCTGTGGCACCGTTCTCCCAATATGGATACTCTGGTAGCCCTTGGCTCCATGGCATCTTTCCTGTGGAGTGTCTATGCACTGTTTGCCATGACAAGAGCACAGGTAGACGGAGACTCTGCCGCAGTTATGAATTACATGATGGACTTCTATTTTGAGTCCGCGGCCATGATCCTGACACTGATCACCGTAGGAAAAATGCTGGAAGCCCGTTCCAAAGGTAAGACTACCGATGCACTGAAAAGCCTTATGAAACTGGCACCAAAAACTGCGGTTGTAGTACGAAACGGGCAGGAACTTACCGTTCCCATCGAACAGGTTCAGAAAGGAGAAACTTTTGCTGTCCGCCCGGGAGAGAATATTCCGGTGGATGGAGTGATCCTGGAAGGAACTACTGCAGTCAATGAATCTGCGCTGACCGGAGAGAGTATTCCGGTGGACAAAGAAGCCGGAGATATGGTTTCCGCGGCAACTGTGAACCAGTCCGGATTTATCAAATGTGAAGCAACCAGAGTGGGAGAGGATACCACCCTTTCCCAGATTATCAAGATGGTCAGCGACGCGGCAGCCACCAAGGCACCGATTGCAAAGATCGCAGACCGTGTTTCCGGTGTGTTTGTACCGGCAGTGATCACCATTGCAGTGATCACAACCATTATCTGGCTTCTTACCGGGCATCCTTTTGGTTATGCACTGGCAAGAGGAATTTCCGTGCTGGTTATCAGCTGCCCCTGTGCACTTGGTCTTGCAACACCGGTTGCCATTATGGTCGGTAACGGTATGGGTGCCAAGAACGGCATTCTTTTCAAGACAGCCGTTTCTCTTGAGGAAGCCGGAAAAGTCCAGATCGTCGCACTGGATAAAACCGGAACCATTACAAGCGGCCAGCCGGAAGTAACCGATATTCTTCCGGCAGAGGGAGTCACAGAAACAGAACTTATCACACTTGCCTGTGCACTGGAGAAAAAAAGCGAACATCCTCTGGCAAAAGCAGTTCTCAAAAAAGCAGAGGAAGAGAAACTTGTTGCAGGTGAAGTAACCGGATTCCAGGCACTTCCAGGAAACGGACTTTCCGCTGTACTTGGCAGTGACAAACTGACCGGCGGAAGTATGAAATTTATCAGCAGCCAGACAAAGGTTTCCGCAGACCTTGATAAGAGAGCAAAACAGCTTGCAGAGCAGGGAAAAACACCTCTTCTTTTCACCCGAAACGGAAAACTTCTGGGAATTATCGCTGTTGCGGATGTGATCAAGGAAGATAGTCCACGTGCGGTAAAAGAGCTTCAGAACATGGGAATCCGCGTAGTTATGCTTACCGGTGACAATGAGCGTACCGCAAGAGCCATCGGAGCCCAGGCAGGAGTTGACGATGTGATCGCAGGAGTCCTTCCGGATGGAAAAGAGAGTGTGATCCGTTCCTTAAAAGAACAGGGGAAAGTTGCCATGGTGGGTGACGGTATCAACGATGCACCGGCACTTACAAGAGCAGATATCGGAATTGCCATCGGCGCAGGAACAGACATTGCCATTGATGCGGCAGATGTTGTTCTGATGAAGAGCCAGTTAAGCGATGTTCCGGCAGCAGTACGTTTAAGCCGTGCCACACTTCGGAATATCCACGAGAATCTTTTCTGGGCATTTTTCTATAACGTAATTGGTATTCCGCTGGCAGCAGGTGTCTGGATCCCGATCTTTGGATGGACACTGAATCCGATGTTCGGAGCTGCAGCTATGAGTCTTTCCAGTTTCTGTGTTGTAACAAATGCGCTGCGACTGAATCTGTTTAAGATCCACAACACAGCCAGAGACAAAGCAATCAAAAATCCGGTAACATTAAACATCACTCATGATGAAAATAAAAAAGAAGAAAAGGAGAACAAAACAATGGTAAAAGTAACAGTCAATGTAGAAGGAATGATGTGCGGACACTGTGAGGCACACGTAAACAAAGCTATTCAGGCAGCTTTCGGAGCAGAGGATGTGGTATCTTCCCACGAGAACGGAACAACTGTATTTACAGTACCTGAGAAAGTTGACGAGGCAAAAGTGGAAGAGGTGATCAAAGAAGCCGGTTACGAGTTCAAGGGAATCACTCAGGAGTAATAAACAGAAAAAACATATACCAGTTAAATGATCTAAAAATTTAAACGGTTTACAAAAAGAAACAATTCTGCATAAAAACAGAGCTGTTTCTTTTTTATATATGATCGTATAGAAAACGGTATCCCGAAATATAATAAACAGAGAAAACCTGTGTTGTCCGAAAATCTTCCCAGACCAGAAAGGGGGATATTTTTGAAAAAAGATACCAGAAAACTGATCACCTGCATTGCAGTGCCCCTGGCAACAGGAGCTGTCTCCGGATTTTTTACCAGAAACGGAATGAAAGTATTTGCAAAGTTAAATAAGCCGCCTTTATCGCCGCCGGGATGGCTGTTTCCGGTTGTGTGGACGATCCTTTTTATCATAATGGGGATTGCTTCGTTCCTGATCGCATCCAGGCCTAAAAGCAGAGACAGGGATAGGGCCCTTGCTTTATATGGGATCCAGCTTGCCGTGAATTTCCTGTGGCCGTTTTTCTTCTTTGGGGCAGGATGGTATGGCTTTGCATTTCTCTGGCTTATTTTTCTATGGGGACTTGTATATTGCTGTATCTGCACATTCGGGGATTTTTCCCGGAATGCTGCATATCTGATGGTCCCGTATCTGGCATGGCTGACTTTTGCCGGTTACCTGAATCTGTTTATCGCACTTTGGAACTGACGGAACATTTGCCTCACGCATAAAATGCTTTCTGCTTTTATAAATCCGGCTAATATCATTATAATTTATTCTGAAAAAGCAGGAATATCCGCCGAATTGATTGTTATTTACAATTCTCTTATGCTATACTGATAGCGATTATGGATGTACGAACGATACCAGGAATCGTTAATACTATGGAAGCAGAGAGGAGCACATTATGAGCGGATTTTTTGGAGTAGCATCAAAAGACGACTGTGTACTGGAACTTTTTTACGGAGTGGATTATCATTCTCATCTGGGAACACGCCGCGGCGGTATGGCTGTTTACGGAGAGCATGGATTTGACCGTGCCATCCACAACATTGAGAATACACCTTTCCGTACAAAATTTGACGGAGATGTGGGTTCTATGAAGGGAAATATGGGAATCGGATGTATTTCTGACTATGAACCTCAGCCCCTTCTGTTCAGTTCCAGAATTGGAAGCTTTGCCCTTACTTTTGTGGGAAAGATCAATAATTATGATGAACTTCTGCAGCGGATGTACGATACGACCAAGGTACATTTTCAGGAGATGACCAACGGAACTGTCAATGTGACAGAACTGATCGCAGCTCTGATCTGTGAAAAGGATAATTTTGTGGAAGGTATCCAATATGTGCAGGGGCTGATCGACGGCTCTATGACACTGCTTCTTATGACAAAAGACGGAATTTATGCAGCCCGTGACAAGATGGGCAGAACTCCGGTGGAGATCGGTCACAAAGAAGGTTCCTACTGCCTTTCCTTTGAGAGCCATGCCTACATTAATCTAGGTTATGAAGACTATAAGGAACTGGGACCGGGAGAGATCGTTTTTGTTACTGCAGATGGAGTGAAAACTCTGGTAGAACCTGGAAAGAAAATGAAAATCTGTTCCTTCCTCTGGGTTTACTACGGATATCCGACAGCATCTTATGAAGGTGTAAATGTGGAAGAGATGCGTTACCGCTGTGGAAGCATGCTTGCAAAAAGAGACGGAGATTCCGTTCACCCGGATATTGTAGCAGGTGTTCCGGATTCCGGTATCGCTCATGCCATCGGATATGCCAATGAATCCGGCATTCCATATGCCAGACCATTCATTAAATATACCCCAACCTGGCCCAGATCTTTTATGCCAACCAATCAGAACCAGCGTAACCTCATCGCCAAAATGAAACTGATCCCGGTACGTGCGCTGATCAAGGACAAAAAACTTCTTCTCATCGACGATTCCATTGTACGTGGTACCCAGCTTCGCGAGACAACCG
Source organism: Blautia luti (assembly GCF_013304735.1). GTDB lineage: Bacteria > Bacillota > Clostridia > Lachnospirales > Lachnospiraceae > Blautia_A. Next base: position 31,872 of record NZ_JAAITI010000002.1, on the reverse strand, counting down.
AATTTTTGTACCGCAGCGGTGCAAAAGAAGTTCATGTCCGTCCTGCCTGCCCGCCGATCATGTACGGATGTAAATACTTAAACTTCTCCCGCTCCAAATCCGAGATGGAGCTGATCGCACGTCAGGTCATCGAGAAGAGAGAGGGACCAAACTGTCCGCAGGAAGTACTGGACGAATACGCAGATCCACGTACAGAGAAATATGAGCAGATGGTGCAGGATATCTGCAAGATGCAGAATTTTACGACTCTTCGTTATCACAGACTGGATGATCTTCTGGAATCCATAGGTATTGATCCGTGTAATGTATGTACATACTGCTTTAACGGAAAAGAATGATAAATGTATAAAAAAGGCTTTCCTGTCAGAGCTGGTCTGACAGGAAAGCCTTTTTACTTTCTGGATATCCGTTTGATTTAATAGTATACGGTATACATACGGTAAATTTTGTGAGGTAACAGATATCTTTTTCCGTTATAAGTTCTGTACGGCACGATATAAAAATAAGTACTTCCTGAGGAAGAAGATCTATGTATTGTTACAGAAGTCCTGTTGGCAGCTAAGGTTGCTGTACGTCTGTAGCCAGAATTAGGACTGGTAGATTTATAAACATAATATCCACTGATTCCATAAAGTCTGGACCATTTAACGGTTAAAGCTGATGCTGTGCTTTTTACTGTTTTTAAATCTCTTGGTGTACATACAAATGCATCTGAATCAGTACTGTATATTCTCTGTCCGTTTACCCATCTGTAACTCCATACAGATACAAGATAAGCAGTATTGGCATTCTTTTTTGTGGAATAATTGACGTTGTACTTTCCAAAAAATTTGGATGCTGACTTTTTCGTATTACAGTTGTAGATTCGCAGTTTGTATCCATCTGCATTGCTTACAGTTTTCCAGCTGAGATACATACGTCCGGTACTGGTCATCTCTGCATTCTTTATGGTTGGAATTGCCGGGCGTGCGGCTGCGGAAACCGGGATCGCAGATGAAATAAGCATCATAACTGCCAGCATGCAGACCAAGAGTTTCTTGAATTTTTTCATTATTCATACCTCCTTCATAATTATAAGAAAATTATAAAATAGTAACGAATTTCTGTCAACATTTCTTTATAAGATTGGTCATTTTAATTCTAATTTATTTTCACAAAAAGTTATAACAGCATTCATTTTGGCAATTAGTCAGAATGCATTGGATGCGATACAATAAAGTCACGAAGAACAAACATCGTGAAAAAAGAAAAAGGAGCGAATACATTATGGTAAAGTTATATGATGGCGGCGCATATCTGGTAAACGGAACAGAGATCGTACCGGAAGCAGAAGCAGCCAAAGTGGAAGCACTCACTGGAAAAAAAGCAGAGAAATCTGAAGCAAGAAAGGGCACCATGGCTTACGGCATCATGGAGGCACACAACACATCAGGAAACATGGAAGGCACTGCTGAATCTGGACAAAGTCATTACATTCGGAAGTGTGGAAGGCAGATACGATGTCTGTATCGAAGATACCGGTAAAGATGAAATGGTAAAAACATTAAAAAAGCTGTACGAACCAGTTGGCCTGGAAAAAGAAACTGTCAGATAACTCCCGGTTGCATTTTGGGGACCTGCGGCTTATAATAAAATGCGGATATATCTTTTGTGGTATATCCGTGTTTTTTATATCATAAAAAATTTTATTCAGGAGGAAAAACATGATTTCTCCCGTAAAAGCCATAATATTTGATGCGGACGGTGTCCTTCTGGACTCTCTTTCTATCTGGAGGGAACTTGGAAAACGATATATTACAGATCTTGGATATCACCCAATTGCGGGAATGGAAGAGATCCTTTTTCCCATGAGTATGGAGCAGGGAGCGGCATGGCTGAAAAGCAGGTTCGCTCTTGGGTTTTCCGAAGAAAAGATCGTGGAGGATCTGAAAGTTCGGATCCAAAACTACTATTTTGAAGAAGTTCCTGCAAAATCAGGTGCCAGAGAACTTTTTCAATATCTTGCTAGCCAGAAAATCCCGGCTGTGGTGGCAACTTCAAGCCCAAAAGAACATATCCGCCGGGCACTAAAGCGAAACGGACTTCTTCCTTTTTTAAAAGAAATTTATACCACCAGTGAGATCGGAGAAAGCAAATATTCTCCGAAGATCTATCTTACAGCAGCGAAAGTGCTGGGAACGGAGCCATCCATGACACTGGTAGTGGAAGATTCTCTCTATGCACTGCAGACCGCAGGAAAAGCAGGATTTCTGACTGCAGGCATCTATGACGCATTGGGAGAACCGGATCAGGAGCAGCTAAAAAAGGACGCACATATCTACTGCCAAAATCTGACAGAGTTACAGAATTATATATTTACAGAAAACGGAGGAAACGAAAAATGAAAACAGCATTAACCATCGCAGGCAGCGATTCCAGCGGAGGCGCAGGGATCCAGGCCGATATCAAAACCATGATGGCAAACGGGGTATACGCCATGAGTGCCATCACCGCACTGACTGCCCAGAATACCACCGGTGTCGCAGCCATCCAGAATGCAACGGCAGAATTTCTTGGTCAGGAGCTGGATAGTATTTTTACAGATATTTTTCCGGATGCAGTAAAGATCGGAATGGTTTCCGAAAGTGATCTGATCCGCATGATCGCCAAAAAGCTCCGGCAGTATCAGGCGAAAAATATCGTAGTGGATCCGGTTATGGTGGCTACCAGCGGTGCAAGGCTGATCAGTGAAGAAGCTGTGGATGTTCTGAAAGAAGAACTGTTTCCTCTTGCGGATCTTCTCACTCCCAATATCCCGGAAACGGAAGTGCTTACCGGACGAAAGATCAGAAACACCGATGATATGATCGAAGCTGCAAAACAGGTTTCCGAACAGTATCACTGTGCAGTTCTTTGCAAAGGCGGCCATAAGCTTAATGATGCCAATGATCTTCTCTATGAGGATGGAACATATCAGTGGTTTGAGGGAAAAAGGATCGACAATCCCAACACCCACGGAACAGGATGTACTCTTTCCTCGGCCATCGCATCCAACCTTGCAAAAGGATTTTCCATGGTGGAATCTGTAAATCGTGCCAAAGACTATATTTCCGGAGCTCTTGCTGCCATGCTGGATCTCGGAAAAGGAAGCGGTCCTATGGATCATGGTTTTGCAGTAAAGAACAGTTATACAGAGGAGGCATAAGGTTATGACAGTTACAGAACGGATCACCGCTCTTCGAAAACAGATGAAAGAAAAGGGAATCGATGCTTATCTGGTTCCGACCGATGATTTCCACGGTTCCGAGTATGTGGGAGATTATTTTAAATGCAGGAAATATATTACCGGATTTACCGGTTCTGCCGGAACTGCTGTCATCATGCCGGATATGGCGGGACTCTGGACAGACGGAAGATATTTTATCCAGGCCGCACAGCAGTTAGAGGGAACACCGGTTACCCTGTTTAAGATGGGGGAACCGGATGTACCGACGATCCATAAATTTCTGGAAGAAAACCTGAAAGAAGGGATGTGCCTCGGCTTCGACGGCCGTACTGTCAGCGCAGAGGAAGCCGGGAAATTGAAAAAAATCCTTCAGGGAAAACAGGTACGTTTTTCTGTAAATGAGGATCTGATCGGAAATATCTGGGATGACCGTCCGGCACTTTCCTGTGAACCGGTAATGGAATTATCCGAAAAATGGGCTGGAAGATCCAGAGCAGACAAGATCCGGGAAATCCGCAGCAAACTGAAAGAAAAAGACGCAGATCTCTTTGTCCTCACGTCACTGGATGATATTGCGTGGCTTTTGAACATTCGCGGAAATGATATCCACTGCTGCCCGGTAGTGCTTTCCTATCTTGTAATGGATGAGAAAGAAATCCGGTTTTTTGCCAATGAGAGGGCTTTTCCGGATTCTGTAAAAGAAGCTCTGGCCATAGATGGCGTTACCATCTATCCATATGATGATATTTACACTTATGTGCAGACGATCCCTGAATCGAAAAGGGTTTATCTTTCAAAAAGTAATGTAAACAGCCGTCTGGTCAGCAGCATTCCGGATGGAGTAACAATCCTGAATGGAGAAAACCTGTCCCTTCTTCCAAAAGCCATCAAAAATGAGATCGAAGTCCAGAATGAAAAAACAGCCCACATCAAAGACGGCGTGGCAATGGTAAAATTTATCCACTGGCTGAAAAAGAATGTGGGAAAGCAGGAGATCACCGAGCTTTCCGCAGCGGACAAACTCTATGAGTTCCGCTCCGGACAGGAGAACTTCCAGGGGAACAGCTTTGATCCCATTATTGCCTACGGTGCACATGGAGCTATTGTTCATTACAGTGCCACAGAAGAAACCAGTATTCCTCTGAAACCAGAGGGACTGGTTCTGATGGATACCGGCGGCCATTATCTGGAGGGAACCACAGACATCACCCGCACCGTTGTACTTGGCCCGGTTACCCAAAAAGAAAAGAAATATTTCACAGCAGTACTTCGTGGGCACCTGAACCTTGCAGCCGCAAAATTCCGCTATGGCTGTACCGGACTGAATCTGGATGCCCTGGCAAGAGGACCACTCTGGGCTATGGGAGAGGATTACAATCACGGAACCGGTCATGGCGTAGGATATCTTCTCAATGTACACGAAGGTCCTCAGAGCTTCCGCTGGAAAAATCTCGTGGATCGTCCGGCTCCTGTTCTGGAAGAAGGAATGATCACCTCCGATGAACCAGGATACTATGCGGAAAATGAATTTGGTATCCGCCATGAAAACCTTGTGGTCTGCAAAAAGGCCGAAAAAACAGCCTACGGTCAGTTTATGAAATTTGAACCTCTGACGCTGGTACCCTTTGACCTGGAAGGTATAGATCCCGAACAGATGGAAACCGGAGAGCGCACACTGCTCAACCAGTATCATGCCTTTGTATATGAGAAAATTTCTCCGTATCTGGATGAGGATGAAAAAGGCTGGTTAAAAGAAGCCACACAGGCAATATAAACCGGAATGAAATTTTATAGTCTGGAATTAACCTTTATATTTAACAAAAAATCCTTGACCTGAACCTGAGTTTAGGTTGTATCATAAAAGCAGTGAGATTTTTTATGAATATAACACAGGAGGGATTACAAATGGCACACAAAAAAATCGTACCTGGAACAGGTGGAGAACATTACATTCCTTATAAGGACCGTTCCGGAGAAAAATCCACCGTATATTTTACAGAGGATTTTTCCGCAGAGGGACTGAAGAAGATTTTTGAGCGTGTAAGCGGCAGCCTTAAGGGTAAGATTGCAGTCAAGCTTCACACAGGAGAGCAGCATGGACCGAATATCATCCCTGCACCGTGGGTAAAAGAACTGACCGCAGATAAGATCCCGGAAGCCCATATCGTAGAGACAAACACCTACTACGAGGGAGACCGTTACACAACGGAGAAGCATCGTGAAACTCTGAAGGTAAATGGCTGGACATTCTGCCCGGTAGATATCCTGGATGAGGACGGAACTGCCAAGTTCCCGGTAAAAGGCGTATTGTATTTATCAACGTTCTTCGAAATATGTCTGTTTCCTGCGACTGTGAGGGTGTTGGAGCAGCACCTGTCGTAACACCGAATATCGGAATCGTGGCATCTACAGATATCCTTGCAGCAGACCAGGCTTCTGTAGATCTTGTGTATACACTGAAGGATTCTGATCATAAAGATCTGGTAGAGAGGATCGAGACACGTCACGGACTTCGCCAGCTCAGCTATATGAAAGAAATGCACATGGGAAATGACAGATATCATCTTATCAACATTGATGAGGATGATAAAGAGATCCTCCCTGCAGATGCCGTAAAGAATGTAAAACCATTTCAGGGATAAGAATATTTCATAAAATGTGAAGAAGCAGTCAAGCGGATATTCGCAATCCGCTTCGCTACTTGCTTGATTTGGTTAAAACAGAAAAGGGCGCATGTATCCATAAAATGTGGAATTTCATGCGCTCATTTTTGTGTTATAATATAGAAAAATACAAACAGCGAGGTACTTAATGCCTATGAAAACAGAAAACAAAACCAATCACTACATCGATCTACATGCACATCTGGATGGCTGTATTACCGTGGATATTGCAAAAAAACTTGCCGCATTGCAGCAGATCACACTTCCGGCTGCAACAGACGAGGAACTTCTTTCCCTTCTTTCCGTTCCGGATACCTGCGAAAATCTCAATGATTTTCTGAAATGCTTTGACCTGCCTCTTTCCCTTCTTCAGACAGAAGAAGCACTGGAAGAAGCCGTTTATCTTATCCTTTCTGAAATGAGAAAAGACGGTGTGATTTACGCAGAACTTCGTTTTGCACCACAGTTCCATACACAAAAAGGAATGACCCAGGAAACGGCGATCCAGTCTGCATTACGTGGCCTGAAAAAATCTCCGATTCCAGGCAATCTGATCTTATGCTGCATGCGTGGAAGCTCCAATCAGCAGGAAAATATGGAAACTCTGGACTTGGCCCGCAGATATCTCACAGAGGATGGAGGAGTAGTTGCCGTGGATCTTGCAGGTGCAGAAGCACTTTTTCCAACAGAAAGCTATAAGAATCTTTTTGCGAAAGCAAAAGAGTACAACGTTCCATTTACGATCCATGCAGGTGAAGCCGGCGATGCCGAGGATGTCAAAACAGCCATCCGTATGGGAGCATCCAGGATCGGGCATGGAGTGCGTATCGCAGGAAATGAAGAGGTGATCCAACTTGTAAAAAACAACGGGATTTTTCTGGAAATGTGTCCCACAAGCAACCGGCAGACCAGGGCAGTGGAAGATATGTTTTCCTATCCGTTGAAAAATTTTCTGGAACAGGGACTTAAGGTAACACTAAATACAGATGATCCTGCCATTGAAAGAACAACCCTTTCCCATGAGTTTCAGTATATGGATTCCCTGTTAAACCTTACAGAGGAACAGAAAAAACAGTTGCTCCTGAATTCCGTGGAAGCAGCATTTACTTCCGGTAAACGAAAAAGGGAGCTGAAAGAACAGTTTCTCTTTTAAAACGGATAAAAACCTTACGCAGAAGAAAGGACGATCATGGACACCAATTTTGAGCATTATAAAGTATTTTATTACGTAGCCAAATATGGAAATCTCACAAAAGCGGCAGCAGTTTTAAAAACCAGTCAGCCTGCGGTTACAAGAACGATCCACAACCTTGAAAACATCCTGGGCTGCAGATTATTCATACGCAGCAAAAGCGGAATGAAGCTGACACCGGAAGGAAATATTTTTTATGAATATATAGCTGCCGGATGTGCTCAGTTTTTTAAGGGAGAAAACAATCTCAGTAACCTGATCAGCCTGGAAAACGGAACCATCTATATCAGTGCAACTGAAACGGCTCTTCACTGTTATCTGTTTGAGGCGGTCCGGGATTTCAATATCCTGTACCCGAACGTACATTTTAAAATTCTGAATAACAGTACGACAGATTCCGTAAATGCTCTGAAAGAGGGCAAAGTAGACCTGGCTGTTGTGTCGGCAACCTTGCAGGTAACCCCTCCTCTGAAAATGAAGATCGTAAAAAAATACAGGGACATCCTGATCGGTGGAAACAGATTTGAAAAGCTGAAAAACAGGGAACTTTGTGGGGAAAATTGTGCTTAATGAAATTTACGGAAAGAAAAATCTTCCAGGTTCATGAACTCCTGCGGATAACCTCTTTTCAAAATAGCAGAAATATTGTATTATGGTAACAATTCGGGTTTTTATCCGATATTATCGTATGATAAAAAATTCTGTTACGAGGAGGATTTATGTTCGAAACGATCATTGACGCAATCAACACGTTTCTCTACAGCAAATTACTGATTGTAATATTGATTGGTTCCGGCATCTACTTTACTGTCCGGACCAGATTTCCACAGGTACGTTTATTCAAAAACGCCTGCAGCGCTGTAATGGAGAAACCAGAGGGAGACGAAAGTGTATCATCCTTTCAGGCACTGATGGTCTCCACGGCATCTCGTGTAGGGACAGGCAACATTGTAGGAGTATCTTCTGCCATCTGTATCGGTGGTGTGGGCTCCGTATTCTGGATGTGGATCATTGCCATTCTTGGAAGCGCATCAGCTCTGGCAGAGAGCACACTGGCGCAGATATATAAGAAAAAAGGAAAAGACGGCCAGTGCTACGGCGGCCCGGCGTATTACATAGAGGCGGCATTGCACAGCAGAGGACTGGCAGTGGTTTTCTGTATAGCCATGATCCTGACTTACGCGTTTGGATTTAATATGCTGGCCTCCTATAATCTGCAGTCTACATTTTCCGGTCAGCCATTTTATAATGCAGAGATCACGCCATGGATCATTGGAGGAATTCTGGCGCTGGTAACGGGATGGTGTCTGCTGGGTGGCGGTAACAGAATTGTGAAAGTAACTTCTACTTTAGTGCCATTTATGGGCATTGTATATATTCTGATATCCCTGCTGGTAGTGGTACTAAATATCGGACAGCTTCCATCGGTACTGGCACAGATCTTTGAAGAAGCATTTGATTTTAAAGCAATTTTTGCCGGATTTGCCGGATCAGCTATGATGCAGGGAATACGAAGAGGTCTGTATTCCAATGAAGCAGGTATCGGTTCTGCCCCCAATGCGGCGGCGTCTGCAATGGTCAGTCATCCGGTTAAACAGGGACTGGTACAGATGCTGTCTGTGTTTATTGACACATTATTATTGTGCACTGCAACTGCCATGATGTGTCTGGTATCTGGTGTGACACCGGCAAAAGAGCTTCAGGGAGCACCGTGGGTGCAGGCAGCACTTCACAAGACTCTTGGTTCTTTTGGACCATATTTTATTATGATTGCAATGGTATTATTTGCTTTCACTACATTGCTGGGAAATTGCTTCTATTGTGATAATCTGCTGACTTATATCCTTAAAAAGCAGCCGGGTAAGAAATTCATGACGGGATTTCGCCTTGTATCAGCACTGGTGGTGTTTTTGGGAGCGGGAATGGAGATGACATTACTGTGGCACATCTCTGATGTACTGATGGGAGTAATGGCACTGATCAACATTCCGGTGATCCTGCTATTGTCCAACACCGTATTGAAAGCATTAAAGGATTACGAAGGACAGATCCGGCAGAAAAAAAATCCTGTATTCTTCAGTAAAAATATTGATCTGAAGCAAAAAACAGATTACTGGAATTAAAGCACCTGTGAATAGCAGTAAAATGTAATATAACAGTAAAAATAGCAGATAACATACCACTATATTATATGCGGAGGATACCTTGCTGTGTTCTCCGTTTTTTCACATAATTAAAGATAACTATTTCACATAAATTATACTTGAGGTAACACTACTGAAATAAGGAGTGGAAAACTATGATCTACACATGCAAATATAAATCACCGTTAGGAGAAATTTTACTGGCAGCAGATGAAATTGGGCTTACAGGCTTATGGTTTGAAGGACAGAAATACTTTGCGAATACACTCCCGGACGAGAGAATTTTACAGGAAACGGAGATCCTTGCAGAAACAAAAAAATGGCTGGATATCTATTTCTCCGGTGAAAAGCCAACATTTACACCTCCTCTTCATCCTGCGGGATCAACATTCAGACAGGCAGTGTGGCAGATTTTGTTAAAGACTCCTTACGGACAAACAATCACGTACGGAGAAATTGCCAGTAAAATAGCGGAAAGGGAAAATATTTCCCATATGTCCGCTCAGGCTGTTGGAGGTGCAGTTGGACATAATGAAATTTCCATTATCATTCCCTGTCATCGGGTAGTTGGCACAAATGGCAGTCTTACAGGATATGCAGGAGGAATTGATAGAAAAATTTCACTGCTTAAGCTGGAACATGCAGATATGAGCCGTTTCTTTGTACCAAAGAGTAAATTGACAGCAAAGGAGCAAGCATGAAGGGAAACATCATTTACAAAAAAATAATCCCGGCCAGATCTCCGGAATATGCAGAGTTTCCAGAAAGCCTGCATCCGGATATCCGGGATTTTCTGGCCGGACAGAATATAAAGGCTCTCTATACCCACCAGGCAGAAGCTTTTTTCCATGCTATGGATGGAGAAAATGTCGTGATCACTACACCTACTGCCAGTGGTAAATCCCTGTGCTTTTATCTGCCGGTGGTGGAGGAAATCCTGAAAAATCCTGTGACCCGTGCGATCTTTATTTATCCCACGAAAGCTCTGGCAGCTGATCAGTACCGTGCGCTGCTCCCCTGGGTGGAAGCGCTTGGTGAGCATCGTTTATCTGTCGGCGTATATGACGGAGATACACCGCCTGCTGAGCGAAAAAGGATCCGGGAACGTGCCAATATCATCCTTACCAATCCGGATATGTTAAACGGCTCCATGCTTCCAAATCACAGCAAATATGGATTCGACTTTATTTTTTCCAATCTGAAATACATTATTCTGGATGAACTGCATGTATACAGAGGAGCTTTTGGCTCCCATCTGGCCAATGTATTTCGCCGTTTAACCAGAATCTGCAGATATTATCACGCAGATCCTCAGTTTTTATGCAGTTCCGCCACCATTGCCAATCCCTTGGAACTTGCAAAAAAGATCTGCGGAAGATCTTTTATCAATATTGATAAAAGCGGTGCCGGAATGTCAGAACGAACCTATTGCCTGGTTCAGCCAGAAGAAAAGCTGAATAAAGACGGCATTCCCTACGGAAAGGAATCTATCATAAATGTTGCGGCGGACCTTCTTCCTCAGCTGATGGAACGAAAAGAAAGCTTTCTGGCATTTGCCAGATCCAGAAAAAATGTGGAGATCCTGGTGAAAGAAACCAGAGACCATCTGGATGCGGCAGGATTTCTAGGAACAGCCAGAAAAGAAGAAATCTCCGGGTACCGTGGTGGTTACACTCCTCTGGAGAGAAAAAGCATCGAACAGCGTATGATTTCAGGGGAACTTCTTGGCCTTGTGTCCACCAATGCACTGGAACTAGGAATCGATATCGGAAAGATCAGTACGACGGTACTGGCCGGTTATCCGGGAACAAGAGCGTCTTTCTGGCAGCAGACCGGCCGTTCAGGACGAGGAAGTGGAAAATGCACCAATTATCTGATCCTTGCCAACCTTCCCATGGATCAGTATATCGCCCTGGAACCAGAATGGCTTTTTGAACATAGCAGCGAAAATGCCATCGTTGATCCTAACAATCTTCTGATTCAGCTTGCACATATCCGGGCTGCGGCAGCGGAACTTCCGCTAACCCTGGATGATGGTGCATTATTTCCAGACCTTGGGGAGACGATCCCTGTACTTATGAAGGTAGATGAAGTCCGGAATATGGGAGGACGCTTTGCCTGGTCAGGAGGCCTTTATCCTGCAGGAGAATTTTCTCTCCGGAATATTGATCAGAATAAGTATCAGCTCATTAACAAAGAAACTGGAAAAAATATCACGGAGATGGACGAGGAACAGGCTTTTCATGAGATTCATGAAGGTGCCGTTTACATGCACGACGGAGATTTTTACCAGGTTGTAAAAATGAACCTGGAAAGTAAGATTGTGGAAGCTGTGCCCTTTCATGGAAATTATTACACAGTACCTGGAAGCGAGACCAATATCCGCATCATCCACAGACATAAAAAACAGCAGTGGGAGAGAAGTGAATTTTCTTTCGGAGATGTAAATATTGCAGATTTTGTATACATGTATAAAAAAATGCAGTTTCATAATCACCAGAACTTAGGTTTTGAACAGCTCACGAAACCGCTTTCCAAGAACTACGACACAGAAGCTGCCTAGCTCAGACTTCCTGAAAATGTAGTCAGACAGTACCGCAATCTTTTACAGCCGGACAGAAATGGTTATTATGTAAGAAATAACCACTTTGAAGGTCTGATGTTTGCATTGAAAAATGCGGCTCTGATGGTGACAATGACAGAAGATTCTGATCTTGGAGTGGCCATGTCCACCAATGCGCTGGAACTTTCCGGAAGCACTTCTGAGGAGGTTTCTCTCTATTTTTACGATCGTTATGTAGGCGGTCTTGGATTTGCGGAAAAGATCTATGATCTGATCCCAAAGGTGACAGAACAGGCTATCCGCATGGTTTCCGGCTGCAGGTGCAAAAACGGCTGTGCAGTGTGCATCGGAAACGACAGACTTGATCGGAATGTGATCCTGTGGGGGGCTGAAAAATTTATCTGAAGAATCGGAACTGACTGTACAGAAAACGAGAAATACTTCTTATCCGGATGAAAAGAATGCAAAATGGGATCGATCCAGGCAGCGGGAATTCACATTATCTGATCTGAAGGAGAAGTGGGATTTATTCTGCAGTCGGGTTAAAGAAAACAGCAATACATTTGCAGGATTTTTCTCCATGGTATCCGGACTGGAAGTCAAAGACTCCTCTCTGATCCTCTATCTGAGAGATCCGTTTTATGCAGAATGGGCCAATATGCTGGAGAACCGAACAGGAATCTCCAATGTGCTCAATACTTACGTTTTTCTTCCGGGAGATTTCCGCTTTGCGATCCTTACAGATGCAAAGAAGCCGGAAGATACGCTGAAAAGAGAAAAAATGATGCGAAGATATCACACTCTGAAAAAGGATGAAACATATGGAACTGAATGATAATCAGAAAAAAGCTGTTCTGGATGAACATAACGCCTGTCTGGTCCGTGCAAATGTAGGAAGCGGAAAGACAACGGTTCTCATCGAAAAGATCCGTTATCTTCACCAGCAGAAAAAAATCCCCCTGGAAAATATGATCGTTCTGACCTTTACAAATAAAGCAGCCAACGAGATCAGAGAAAGGCTGAAGATCCAAAATATAGAAGAAAACCCCTCGTCTCTTTTCTACGGAACATTCCACGGCATTGCCCTGAAGCTCCTTCAGGAAGTGCTTCCCATAGAAGAACTTGGCTATACAAAAGATTTCCAGGTCTGCCTGCCTGAGGAAGAACTGGAACTTGCCAACCAGCTGATCCGCCAGCATACACTCAAAATCAAATATAAAAACCGTCTTCGAAAAAGACTGGATCAGAAAAACCGGGCGGCCACATCCAGACAGCCCGGATACCAGGACGATTTTCCGAAACTGGTAACTCTCCTTACAGAAGAAAAACGGAAACAGAACAAAATGAGCTACGAAGACCTGCTGCAGAATGCTACGGAACTTCTAAAAGCTCATCCCCATCTTCTTCCACAGCTGAAATGGATCATCATTGATGAAGTACAGGATTGCGATGAGCTGCAGTTTGAGTTAATCCGACAATTAAAGAAACCGGAAGTCGGGCTTTTTGCAGTGGGCGATCCCAATCAGGTGATCTACAGCTGGCGTGGAAGTATGTTCAATATTTTTTATAAATTCCGTGAATTGTATCACGCAGAAGAACTATCCCTTCCTGTAAATTACCGTTCTTCCCAAACGATCCTGGCAGTTTCCAGAAGATTTCAGGAATCCGGTGATTCTCTTACCGGCGTACAGGAAGAAGGAGAAAAAATCTCTGTCAAAAATCACTATGATCCTTTTCAGGAAGCAGAGTATCTGGCAGACAAGATTCGTTCTCTTCACGAAAGCGGTGTCCCCCTCACAGAAATCGCAGTATTTTACAGACTTCAGAGCCAGTCAGAGATCCTCTCAAAGGTTCTGGAAAAACATCAGATCCCATATGAAATCTCTCAGAAGAAAATCATTCAGGATATTCCGGTTCTTGCCTGGTTTCTTCATATACTGCGTTTTTTAAGTAATCATGAGGATCTTACCAGCGGAACTTATGTCCTTTGCGACAAAACTTTCGGGGAAGGATGGACCTCAAAAAAGGCCCGGACAGAGATTCTGAATTTTACACAAGGGAGCGTATTTCTCTCGAAATCCTTACTTTTTCAGGCCATGTGGGAGTATCGGGACACAGGCTCCGACTACATAAATCTGTGGGAACAGCTTTCTCTGGAAAAATATCTCCGACCGTCTTCCAGCGACTATAAAGAAAACCGGAGGCAAATCCTTTCCCTGTTAAAGAAAATGGAATCCTATCACAGTATCAGGGATTTTCTTAATGATCTTGTACTGAATGGCATGGAACCGGAAAAAGATGCGGTTTCCGGAGAATCTGTAAAACTGATGACGCTCCATGCCTCCAAAGGGCTGGAATTCGATCACGTATTTATCATTGGTGTAAATGATGGGCTGATTCCGTTGAACAGCCGTGATGCTTCTACAGAAGAGGAAGAGAGGAGACTGTTTTATGTGGGAATGACAAGAGCAGGGAAATTCCTGGAATTATCTTTTTACATCAATCCCGGAACTGTGCGGGTATTTCCAGGTCCAGGTCGCTACCTTTCCAGTCTTCCGGAAAAATATCTTGCCCATCCGGCAGATGCCACAAGAGATACAAAAGAAGCTGCCCGGCACCTTCAGGACCTGAAAAAGATGATCCTGGAAGAAAAACTCCGAAAATTGGAAACACCGAAGCAACTTGTAGAACATCCCAAATACGGTCGTGGAACCATTATCTCCGAAAACGAAGATACCATTGTGATACAATTTGATGATTACGGCGAAAAAGAAATGCTAAAAGCCTTTTCACAGTTGAAAAAAATTCCAAACAATAATTGACAAATTTTCCGTATAAATATACACTAAAATTATTAAAAAAATAAACACGGGCAAAGCAGCCGAAAGACTGTGGCGCAAAGCTATAGGGCCTGTAAAATGGCAGCCAGTTGTATAATTCAAAAGCACTATAGTTCTCTCTGTCTGAACATGGTGCTTTTTTTATTTTACCCCGTGGAGAGGATCAACATGAACAAAAGAGCAACTGGAGTAATTTGGGGAATACTGCTTATTATTTCAGCTGTATATCCGGTAAGTGCATCTGAAATTTCCAAATCTGAAACGCCCAATTATAAAATCGCATTCTATGCCTTCGACTGTTATCATATGCAGGACGAAAACGGGAAAAGAACCGGCTATGGATATGAAATGATGCAGGATGTATCCAAGTATTTGCAATGTACCTTTTCTTATGTTGGATACGATAAAACAGCTTCTCAATGTGAAGAAATGCTTCGAAACGGGGATGTGGATATTTATACTGCAGCAAAGAAAACACCCCAGCGTGAAGAGGAGTTTGCATTTTCCACTCATCCGGCTATTACTTCGTCTACCTGTATGAATGTAAAAGTTGGAAATAACAGGATCGTACCTGGGGATTATTCTACTTATAATGGTATCCGCATCGGATTTCTGAAACGCCATACATACAATGACTCATTCCTGGATTTTGCCAGAGAAAAGGGCTTTGACTGTAAGAGCATATATTATGAGACACCAACAGAACTGACCAACGCACTGATCAATGATGAGGTAGATGCGTTGGTAAACAGTTATATCCGCATACCGGAAGAATAAGGTATAAGGTGAAAAATATGAGATCGACCGACAATTACAACCGAACAAAGGCCATGCAGGAGTATGCATCCGCTATTTTGCGGGAACTTCCCATGATCGATCGTGTAAAAAACAACGAAGAACTGGATGGCGCAATTTACGAAATGCTGCAACTGCTTGGAAAATGCAGTGGTGCCGATCGAGTATATATTTTTGATAAAAAAGAAAAGAACCGAAAAGAATACTTCTGTCTTCAGTGTGAATGGAAAAATGAGGACGACATATTAGAAAAAGAACAGTTATTTTCAGAAATCGCGGTAGAGGATATTCCACATTGGACAGACGAACTGAAAAAAGGATTGACGATCCAGATTACAGATCGTGAAGAACTTTCTCCTATGGAACAGGAATACAACCTGATGAAGAAACATCACACATATTCCCGCGTCCTCGCACCTATTTTCAGCAGAGACCATTTAAGCGGATTTATCGGAATGGATCATTTTATAAAGGAATCTCAGAACTGTTTATTCATCAGCTTGCGTTCGTAGGTGCTCATCTGAATACAGCCACGGAAAATCTCCGTATGTTTACGCTTCTGGAAAAAAATCTTGAAAGCATGGAAAAAGAGGAGTTTATAGCAATTGATTACCTTGCCACAGATAACAACTGGCATCTTTCCAGGTTTATTGTCCAGTCAAGAACGGAAGATGGAACAGCCAGACAGGTTCTGCTTGTAATCCGCGTGATCAGTGAGGAAAAAAGGCGGGAAAAATATCTCATAGATGATGTACCTTTTATCAGGGAGCAGGAAGTATCAGAGACAACCGCGGAAATTCCGTTCTTCAAACTCAGGCCATCCAGAATCATAAAAACGCTTCTGATCGCAGAAGATAATGACCTGAATTATGAGATTCTGGAAGAACAATTGGAAATGTACGGCATTCACTGTGTCCGGGCAGTAAATGGAAAAGAATGCGTACAGCTTTTTGAGGGGGCTCCATCCGGAACATATGATGCCATTCTCATGGATATGCAGATGCCTGTGATGAATGGTCTTGACGCAGCCAGGGCAATCCGAGCGCTTCCATTCCCGGAAGCAAAACAGATCCCGGTCATCGCATTGACTGCCAATGCCTATCTGGAAGATGCCCAGAAATGTAAAGAAGCAGGAATGAACGACCATATGTCCAAACCTGTACAGATAGAACAGATCATCCGGACTGTGGAGAAATGGATGAAATAACCGATATATCAGATGCCAAATGCGTACGCCCGCTTTACATACAGATCCTTCCATGGTAAAATTTCATGAGAAATAACCGAAACGGAAGGATCTGTATTATTATGAAAAATCTGGAAGAATTAATGACACAGGGAAGGATCAGAAGAGAATCCCGCAGAGATGAATTTGTACGAAAAAGTCTTCTTTCTGATGAATTTCTTGATCTTATTCAGAAAAACAAGAAACCGTTTGATCTTATGATGTCGTATTACCAGTGTGCGATCATGGAGATTGAGACAAAATTCCGTGTACTGGATCAGGAATATTCTCTGGAATACGACAAGAACCCCATCGAAGCCATCAAAAGCCGTGTGAAATCTCCAGAAAGTCTTGCCAAAAAGATCCGGCGCAAGAATATCCCCATGAGTCTTACCTCTATTGAAGAAAATATCAAAGACATCGCCGGTGTTCGGGTGATCTGTTCCTTTCCCGACGATATCTAATATCTATGAACTGGAAGAAAGTTTTCTGAAACAGGATGATATCGTTCTCATAGAGAGAAAAGATTATATCAAAAATCCCAAGCCAAGCGGATACCGGAGTCTTCATCTGATCGTGCAGGTTCCGATGCCATTCAGAGTGCGGAGCTTGACAACCGCATGCAGGAGATACGTAACCAGCTGCTTAACTGAGCTTCCAGCCTTCTGCTTTTTCGCGGATTTTTACAAACTGCTGATACTTTCCTTCCTTACGTATCAGTTCTTCATGTGTACCACATTCAGCGATCTGGCCATCCGCTACAACCAGGATCTGGTCTGCCTGCTCGATCGTGGAAAGGCGGTGTGCGATGGTGATGATGGTTTTCCCTCTGGTAAGTTCTGTTATGGCATTCTGGATCAGATGTTCATTTTCCGGGTCAACACTTGCGGTCGCCTCATCCAGAAATTTCCGGTATTCATCTGCTGAAAATATCCAAGAGAAACTCTTTTCAGTGCATCACCGATAGCCAGCCTGTCTCTGGCGATCAGTTCATAACTGATGGCCTCCTGAAATTTCGCTCTGAGATAATCAAAGAGAAATCGAAAGAAGATCAGCATGCCAACGGTATAGGCAGCTACCATAATGGGCATGGCTGCAAAAATATTGGAAAAGAATGAAAATACAAATCCGATATACAGTTTTCCTTTAAATTCCCCGCACCAGTTTATAATACGCCGGATGGTTTTAAACATAAGCGTTTTCCTCCTTTTTGGCAGATGATACCGCCCATTCACGGGCTCCGATATGAGCTTTCCACATATCCAGATATAACGGGCAGGAATCAAGAAGTTCTTCCTGGCTTCCCTGTGCCACAATAGAACCATTTTGCAGCACAACAATATTGTCTGCCTGTCTGATCGTAGAAAGACGGTGTGCAATCACAAGCAGGGTTTTGCCCTTTGTCAGAGCTGCAATACTTTGCTGGATCTTATCTTCGTTTTCGGGATCTGTAAATGCAGTAGCCTCATCTAAGATAACGATGGGAGCATTTTTCAGAATCATCCGTGCAATGGCAATCCGTTGTTTTTCTCCCCCTGAAAGCTGTTTTCCCGCTTCACCGGCCGGAGTATCATAGCCTTTTGGAAGTTTTTGGATAAATTCTTCGCACTGTGCCGCCCTGGCAGCTGCTTTTACCTCATCATCCGTAGCACTTGGGTTTCCCAGCCGGATATTTTCAAGGAGAGAACAGCGGAAGAGAAAATTATCCTGTGAAACAAAGCTTACATATTCTGAGATCTGTGAAAGAGTCATGTTTCTGACATCCACACCGCCAATGGTAATGGAACCATCACTTACGTCCCAGAATCTTGCGATCAGTTTTGCCACGGTTGATTTTCCACCGCCGGAAGGACCTACCAGTGCGGTAAAGCTTCCTTGTGGAAGAGTGAGATCAAGCCCGTGAAGAACTTCTTCTTCGGATTTTCCTGTATAGGAGAACCGTACCTGTTCCAGTTTTACTGCTGTGCCCGTCGGTTCTGTGCGGTGTTCCGGCTCCGGAAGGCTTTCCATGGTGAGCATGGATTCCAGCTCCTCCACGACCAGCTGCATCTGCTTGATTTCATTGGCAAACACTTCCAGTTTTGCAAGGGAACCTACCATGGAAATGGACAGCATTACGGCAAGTGCTGCCTGTGGAGCTGTGATACTGCCTTTTGATGCAAGCGCCAGGCTCACGGGAAGTGTTCCCAGAAGTGTGGACGGAAACAGGGCAAAGGCCAGCTTCATAGTAATCCAGGTGGAAGAGAGCCACTGGATCACAAAGGTTCTGTAGTCTGTAATAGAGCGGGCATATTTCTCATAGGAAATTCCGGCACGGCCAAAAGCTTTTATGACCTCAATTCCTTCTATGTACTCTACGATCATGCTGTTCATCCGTGCATTGGATCGGTTATACGTGTCGAAATTTTTTCCGCTGATCCAGAAAGTGAGTGCCATACATACAAAAGCAGCCGGAAATGTAACAAGAGATGCCAGGGCTATTCTCCAGTCGATCACTGCGAGCGAAACAATACTGATCACCGGGAGCACAATATGTCCTGCACTTTCCGGAACAACATGTGCCAGCGGCGGCTCGATCCCTTCAATCTTGTCGATCATGATATTTTTGATTTCGCCGATGGAATGAGACTGCACTTCTCCGAGGGGTGCATGGAGAAAACGATCTGCAAGTTTCAGGCGCAGACCTTCCAATACATGATAGGCTACCTGATGGGATGCTGCGGTAGAGCCTGCATAGCATAAGATCCGGATGCAGTAGGAGAGCAGTGCCAGTCCGCACCATATAAGAATGGTGTTTGCTGTTACCGTTTCATCTACAAACCGGCATATGATCTCGTACATACAGAAAAAGGGGAGCAGTCCGGCAGTGACACTGATTACGGACAGAACAATGGACTGTCCGAATTTCTTTCGATAACCGCCGGCATACCCGAGAAGAGTCCGCAGCCAGTTTTCTTTCTTTTTTTTCATAAAAGTTATCCTCCTAACGAATGGCATTGCGATATTCCAGAGGGGACATTCCCATGATTTTTCGAAAAGCAATGGCAAATTTACTGGCACTGTCATAACCTACCATACCTGCGATTTCCGCCACACTTTTGCCACGGTCTGTACGCAGAAGTTCCGCTGCCTGGTTCATCCGGTAATCTGTGAGCCAGGCTTTGATGGAAGTACCGTATACGGAGCGGAAACAGTTTTTCATCCCTGTAAGCGGGATCTCAAAGCGATCGGACAGCTCTTCCAGTGTATGGTTCTCTGCCATATGTTCAGTGAGAAATATCTGTATGGATTTTACCTTTTCCACCTGGGTTTTGTAAAAGTAGGGGCGTTCTCCCCTGTTTTTGGGAAGTTCCAGTGCGTCCATGTACAAAAGAAGTTCCAGGATCTTGATTTTAAAATAGGGAATCCGGATCTTTTCAGGAACCTGATACAGTTCTCCGAAAATATGCTCCGCAGCTCCTTTTTCATGGATCACTCCAGGGTACTGCCCGGGGCAGAAATTTTCCTGAAGTTTTTGAAGATCCACCGGAAAATCCCTCACCTCACCGGAAAGTGCCTTTGAAGCGATCTCCATGTCAAAAGCAACGGTCAGGCCATGATAGTGACTGGATGGAAACGTAAACCGACCGGTATGGGTAAGTCTGCGATCCAGCTTGATATCACCGGCTCCTACATAAGCATATCCCTGCGGTTTGTCTGTCCCGTTTTGTTTATTTGGTTCCGTTTGGTCAAAAAGTTATCGTCGATATTTCAGATTCCCTCCTGATTTTTGTTTGTATAAATTAATTTTTTCCAGGAAATTGACAGCATATTAATGGAAAGAGTTTAATAAATTTAATTATTTTTGATATTCAGGGAAATTTATATAATGTGGGCAATGTGGGGATTTCCTATGAGCAAAACGGGAGCAGATCAGGGCACAAAACAGGCTTTGCTATATTCTATTTTTAGATCGATAAGACAGATATTTCCTGTCATGATATCCATATTTTTTTGTATGGGAGTTTTCGTTTTTTCCAATGTCAGTGTTTCTGCAAAAGAGCAGGAAACTGTAAAAGTAGGCTATTATTTTTCTCATAATTTTCAGGAAGGAACCGATGATACCTCGCCAAAAAGCGGCTACGGTTATGAATATCTGCAGAAACTAGCTTCCTACACAGGATGGAAATATGAGTATATTTACGGAGAATGGAATGATCTGTTTGAAAAATTAAAAAATGGAGACATCGATCTGATGGCCGGTGTGGCTTACTCAAAAGACCGTGAAGATCTTATCAGTTACCCGGACGCTGAAATGATCAACGAGACATTCTATATTTACAAGGATGAAAACGACAATTCCATGCAGTGTGGAAATATCAGTTCCTATCATGGGAAAAAGATTGGAACTCTGAAAAATGATCAGCGCATGACCACTTCTCTTGAAAAATGGAAAAAGCCCTTGGTGCGGCAAACCAGGCATCCATCGCCAAAAAAGTATTCCTCCAGAATATGTCTCACGACATCCGCACCCCTATGAATGCAGTACTTGGTTTTACAGATCTTGCGATCCAGGCAGGTAATGATACCGCAAAAATACAGGACTATCTGAAAAAAATCCGGATTTCGGGAAATCATCTTCTTGGAATTGTAAATGAAGTGCTGGAGATCAGTCGGATTGAAAGCGGTCAGACGAAACTGGAGGAAACCGTATGCAGCATCATAGATATTGTCAATGAGACGGATGTTATCATCCGGGAACAGGCGCTGAAAAAGAAACAGGAATTTACCATTGATATCTGGAAGGTCCGGGATCTGTATATATACTGTGACAAACTTCGTGTAAAGGAAATTCTGGTGAATCTTCTTGGCAACGCTGTAAAGTATACTCCGAACGGAGGAAAGATCTCCCTTTGCATAATCCAGACTGCATGGGAACAGGTAGGATACGGCAATTACGAAATCCATGTAAAAGACAACGGTTGTGGTATGAGCCGGGAATTTCTGGAGAAAATTTTTGTACCATTTGAGCGCCAGAACAATTCTACCATCAGCGGCATCCAGGGAACCGGACTTGGAATGACTATCGTCAAAGGTTTTGTAGATGCCGGTTATGGATGGTTATACTGCCGCCAGAAAAATCCGTGCTCTCGAAGATCCGTCCCTCGCCCGTATCCCGATCATCGCCCTTTCCGCCAATGCCTTTGATGAAGACAGAGAAGCTTCCTATGAAGCCGGAATGAATGCCCACCTTGCAAAACCCATCATTGTATCGGAACTGTTGGATACCCTTGGAAAGATCCTGTTTGTGGAAAAGTGAATGATTCAAATCAAAACTGAAAGAACTGTTTGGCATTATCGTGGCAGATATTTTGCACTAGCTGCTTTAAATAGGCAGGATCATTGGGGTACTCACCATTTTCTACCCAGTTTCCAATTTTATTGCAGAGAATTCTGCGGAAATATTCGTGTCTTGGAAAAGAGAGGAAACTTCTTGAGTCTGTGAGCATTCCAACAAAGGTGGAAATGAGTCCTGTATCTGACAGCGTATCCATTTGCTGTTCCATTCCGTTTTTATGATCGCAGAACCACCAGGCACTTCCAAGCTGAATTTTACCGCGGATCTGTTCTTCATTTCCCTGATAATTTCCTGCCATTGTGGAAAGCATGGCAGCATCTTTTGGGTTCAGGTAATATAAAATAGTGCGGGGCAGGTGATTCTTTTGATCCATAGCGTTAAGAAGGCCAGACAGCTGATCTGCATAAGAAAAATCATTCTGGCTGTCACATCCGATATCAACGCCCAGTTTTTCATACATTCTGGAAGAGTTATTTCGGATTGCACCGATATGAAGCTACATGACAAGATTACGCTTTGCATAAAATTCTCCAAGCCTGGTAAGCAGATAGCCTCTGTACATTGCACCTTCATCTTCTGTTATGGCTTTTTTGTTTAATGCACGAATATAAATCTGTTCAATTTGCTCTTTTGAAGCCGGAAGAAAGAATTTCTTTTCCAGGCTGTGATCGGTGACACGGCAGCCGCATTTTATAAAGAAATCCAATCGCTTTTCCAGTGCATTCAAAAGGCCCGAAAGGCTGGAGGTAACAATGCCTGTAATCTCTTTTAACAGAGATATGTAGTCAGAAAATCCTCTCTTTTCAATGTCGAGTGCATTTCCAGGACGGAAAGAGGGCAGTACCAGAAATCCAATCTGTTCTTTTTCTTTTGCCAATTTCTGATGCCATTCCGAAGCCATCCGGCAAATACAAGAGGGATCATTTTCAGGTCTGATGTTTGCAGAGTAGAAGATTTCTCGTAGGCTTTGATAGTTTCCCCGTAACGAATAGAAAGCTTTTGGGAAGTATCTGTAGCAATTCGCTGCGGCGTGTCAGGCATAAAAGGATTTGGAATGCGGATACCAAGCACAGTATCCAGAAATTCTTTTGGATTCAGGATTCCTGGATCCATAACAACAGGAAGGCCCTCCTGATATCCCAGTCTTTCCACTAAAGTTTTAAGTGTGGAATCCTTCATTTCCTCGGCAATCAGTTTGTAGTCAAGCAGGCATCCAAAAACAGCAAGTGCGGTATGGAGAGGATTCAGACAGGTACATACTTTCATTCGTTCTACCTTATCTACAGTTTCGCGGTCTGTGAAAATAAACCCGCTTTTTTCTAATGCAGGGCGGCCGTTTGGAAAGACATCTTCGATTACAAGATACTCACATTCTTCTGAGTTGACAAAAGGTGCAACATAAGTATGTTTGCCGGTAATGACCGGATCAAGATCCTGTACACCATCTTTCTTTAAAAGTTCCTCCACAGAGGTATTGGGACGAGGCGTGATCTTGTCAATCATTGTCCATGGGAACGATACTTTATTTGAAGTTACATAAGTTAAGAATTCAGGCTCAACAAGATTGTTTTCCACCCATTTTTCCGCAAATGCAGTGATTGCTGTTTTCAGTTTGTCTCCATTGTGCGAACAGTTATCCATACTGACCATAGCAATTGGGAGACCGCCTTTTGTAAAACGATGGTATAAAAGAGCGGCTACTTTTCCCATGCAGCTGACCGGAGTTTTTGGACCGCCGGTAAAATCTGCCAAAACATCTGGAAGAGGAAGTCCCTGGCTGTCATTTAAGGAATATCCTTTTTCGGTAATGGTAAAAGAAGCAAGCTGCAGGGATCCATTTCCGAAAATTTCTTTTAATCGGTTGTAGGATGCTCTGTCATAGAGTCCATACCCGGGCATTGCAACTTCATCCCAGATCATGCGGCCGTGATCCGGACGAATTGGGCCCTGGAAATCAATATCATAGAGAGCTTTCATGATTTCATACATATCAAAGGATCCATCGCTGGAAAGATGTGCAGCTTCTTCAAAATCTGACGGAGAATTAAATTTCAGATTACGCACATGAGCAAAGTGGATTCTTCCTTTTAATGAGCGGATCATATCAGGAAGATCATTTTCTAGATTTGTTCCGTAAGAACCGGAACAGAAGGTAACTCCATTGTGTGGATTATCCACCATTTTCATCATGCGGAGAATGTTTTTCTTGTTAATGATGATTCGTGGAAGACCAAACACACTCCATGCCGGATCATCCGGATGAATGGCCATATTGATGTCATATTTGTCGCAGACTGGCATGATGCGTTCGAGAAAATATTTTAGATTTGCAAAAAGCTTCTCATCATCAACATCTTTGTACATTTCAAAAAGTTCTTTGATATGTGCCATACGTTCCGGTTCCCATCCTGGCATGATAGATCCGTTTGTGTCGGAAGCAATTGAATGGAACATGTCTTCCGGATTTAATGCATCAACAGCAGCCTGAGTATAGGCAAGGACGGTAGAACCGTCAGGACGTTTTCTTGCAAGCTCCGTTCGCGTCCAGTCGAAAACCGGCATGAAATTATAGCATACGAGATGAATATCTTCTTTTCCCAGATTTTCAAGTGTTTCGATATAGTTGTTAATATAGAGGTCACGGTCTTTATTTCCGATTTTGATCGCATCGTGAACATTGACGCTTTCAATTCCGGATACATGCAGCCCGTTTGCTTCTACCTCTTCTTTCATTGCGTGGATACGTTCCCTGCTCCAGACTTCTCCCGGAGCCGTATCGTACAAGGTTGTGATCACTCCGGTTACTCCGGGAATCTGTCGAATTTGTTTTAAGGTTACCGTATCAAAACTTGAGCCATACCATCTCAATGTCATTTCCATAGTATTTAAGATCCTTTCTTTTTGTGAATGTTGTTTTTTGTTAATTTTATTATAAGAAAATATATGGAAAATACGATTGGCAGAATTGTTGTATACATTGCCAAAGTTGCGGTAAAATGATATGCTGATTTTATTGGATAGGAACGATATTTCGGTGGTTCGGAGGCGGAAGATGAGAAAGAAGTTAAACACCCAATTTAATACAAGGCAGTATATGGTTTCAAGAGACTTCGAAATTTATTATTATAAAGATCAGCATATGAAAAAGGTTGCCAACCATATCCATGATTACTATGAGATTTATTTTTTTCTGGAGGGTGATGTATCTCTTGAGATAGAGAAAAAAGAATATCCGCTGCAATACGGAGACGTGGCGGTAGTGCCTCCTGGTCTGGAGCATCATGCAGTCATTCACGATGAAAGCGTGCCCTATAAAAGGTTTGTATTCTGGATTACGGTTGACTATCTGAACCGCTTGATGGAAGATGCTAGGGAGTATGGCTATTTGATACAGCTGGTGCAGACAAAAGGAGAATATATTTTCCATCACGACAGAATCGCTTTTAATACGATTCAGACAAAAGTATTTCATTTGCTGGAGGAAATTTATTCCAATCGTTTTGGAAAAGCGGCGAAGGTTTCCCTGTGCGTCAGCGATCTGCTTCTTCATTTAAACCGGACTGTATATAATGAAAGACATGAGCGTAGTGTTCAGGAGGAACAGCAGCTGTCAGAAAGATTGATAGACTATATTGAAGAGCATCTGGAAGAAGAATTGTCTCTGGACAGGATGGTAGCAGAATTTTTTGTCAGTAAATATCATATTGCCCATTTTTTAAGGATCATATTGGAATGTCAGTTCATCAGTATGTGCAGAAAAAGAGACTGGAGGCATGCAGAGAGGCAATCCGGAATAACATGAAAATCAGCGAAGCTTATCTGCTGTTTGGCTTCAAAGATTATTCCGGATTCTATAAAGCATTCCGCAAAGAATACGGAATGTCCCCGAAAGAATGGCAGGAGACGGTTATGAATATACCGGAATTTTAATGGAAGTGCAGTCGTTTCAGATCCATACATTATATCCATGTACATAATGCATGGATGAGTATCGATCTAATCACAGGAATCATCAAAGAGAAATGAAACGGTAATTGTACCAGGAAAGGAATAAGGATGAACAGAGAGGAAGCAAGAAAAAAAGCGGAAGCGTTAGTTGCCAGAATGACGGTAGAAGAAAAAGCAGGGCAGCTGAAGTTTGATGCACCGTCAATTGAACGCCTTGGAATTCCCGCTTATAACTGGTGGAATGAGGCTCTTCACGGAGTGGCCCGGGCCGGAACTGCTACTGTTTTCCCGCAGGCGATCGCACTGGCTGCAATGTTTGATGATAAAAAACTAAAAGAAATTGCAGATGTAATCGCAGAAGAAGGAAGAGCAAAGTATCATGCATTTTCCAGGGAAGGGGACAGGGATATTTACAAAGGCCTTACGTTCTGGTCTCCCAATGTCAATATTTTCAGGGATCCTCGATGGGGAAGAGGACATGAAACTTATGGAGAGGATCCTTATCTGACTTCAAGACTTGGGGTCGCATTTGTAAAAGGACTTCAGGGCGATGGGGATACAATGAAGGCAGCAGCCTGTGCAAAGCATTTTGCAGCACATTCCGGACCAGAAGCACTCCGACACGAATTTGATGCGAAGGCTTCTCCAAAAGATTTGTATGAAACTTATCTTCCAGCTTTTGAAGCCCTTGTGAAGGAAGCGGACGTTGAAGCTGTAATGGGAGCTTATAACCGGACAAATGGCGAACCATGCTGTGGAAGTAAAACATTGCTGAAAGATATATTAAGAGATGACTGGGGATTCAAAGGACATGTTGTATCAGACTGCTGGGCAGTCCGGGATTTCCATTTGAACCACAAAGTGACGGAAGGGCCAAAAGAATCTGTAAAAATGGCGCTGGATGCGGGCTGTGACCTAAACTGCGGATGCACGTATGCTTATATAATGGCTGCGCTGAAGAAGGGACTGATCACGGAAGAGCAGATTACCAGATCCTGTGTCAGACTGTATACAACGCGGTTTCTATTAGGATTATTTGATGGAAGTGAATATGACAGTATTCCTTATGAAGTTGTGGAGTGTGAGGGACATAGAAAACTTGCGGTCACAGCGGCAGAGAAAGGAATCGTTCTTTTAAAGAATGATGGAATCCTTCCTTTAGATAAAAGCAGAATAAAGACAATTGGTGTAATAGGACCAAATGCAAACAGCAGAAGAGTGCTTTCTGGAAATTATCACGGAACTTCCTCACATTATGTAACTGTTTTGGATGGAATCCAAAAGGAGGCGGGAGAAACCTGCAGAGTTCTGTATTCAGAAGGCTGCCATCTGTATAAGGATAAAACCGAGTCTCTGGCATGGCCGGATGACCGGATCTCAGAAGCGATAATTACTGCAAAACACAGTGATCTTGTTATTCTTGTGCTCGGTCTGGATGAAACCGTTGAGGGGGAAGAACCGGATGAGGGAAATGCTGGTCAGGCGGGAGACAAAGAATCTCTAGAGTTTCCTCTTTGCCAGCAGAAGCTTCTGGAAGCGGTTGCAGCAGCTGGAAAACCAGTTGTCGCCGTATTAATGTCAGGAAGTGCAATGGATCTTCGTTATGCAGATCAACATACAAATGCAGTTCTTGAAGCCTGGTATCCGGGTGCTGAAGGCGGAACAGCACTGGCAGACATATTATTTGGCAAGGTGTCCCCAAGCGGAAAGCTTCCAGTTACATTCTATTATGATACCGATGATCTTCCGGAGTTTACCGATTATTCCATGGAAAACAGAACTTACCGGTATATGAAGAAGGAAGCATTATATCCCTTCGGATTTGGGCTTACCTACGGAGATGTATTTGCAGAAGCTGCGGAATTTACGGAAAAGCCACAGAAACATAAGAATTTAAAATTAAAATGTACTGTAAAAAATGAAGGTCTGGCAGACACCGACGATGTAGTGCAGGTTTATATCAAGGACTGGAAATCAAAATATGCGGTAAGAAATTATCACCTCTGTGCATTCAAACGAGTACATCTGAATGCCGGAGAAAAAGAAACTTTTGAAATAGAAATTGATAAAGATGCATTGCAGATTGTGGATGAAGAAGGAAAAAGGTATATAGACAGTGATGAATTTTCTGTTTATATTGGAACTTCCCAGCCGGATCGCCGAAGTGAAAGGCTATTAAAAAGAAAGCCTTTAGAACTTCGATTCAATATAGAATGATCTGAGTCTTTGATAAAATAAGCCGAAAACAATTTTAATAAAATTTTCTCATCACAGTATCTTGAACCTCCTGCCCGGATATGTTAAACTTAATAAGTTTTAAAAATGCAACTAACTACTATCTGGCCATGTTTATACACAGATCTAAAAAGCAATTTTCACTGTGGCACAAACATGGTCAGATTTAAGATAAAACGGTGTTACACCGTATAGAATAGGAGATTTAGACAGAATGGCATTGAGTCCAAAAATGTGGTAGTGAAATTTCAGTATCTACGGAAACTCGCATAAATACAGGAAATATGCGGTTTAACGACTCATGAACTTCTATCAGTAAATGGTACTCAGTGGTAAGGAATACGCTCAAGTAGTAACAAAAACTGGGTAAAAATGTGGTCATAAAACAACCTAGACATTTTTTTCTGATGATTGCATGGCACTGGGAAACGAATTTGCAATTATCTATTTTTTTAGGAAGATAAGCGGGAATCCTCGGTAATTCAATTGCCGAGATGAAAGCGTAAACTGTGCATATCTGCACATTATAAGTAAAATATATTTATTTTTTTACTAAAAAATGCTGTATCCAGCTTTATTAAAAAAGAAAATATGTTCGGCATTTTATTGTGATATTCTTAATACTATGCTATACTATATGTATGAAGGAGAATCTTATACATTACCGCACTTGTGTGTGCAATATTAATTACCATATGGTATGGTCAGTGAAATACCGGCGGAAGATATTGAATGCGGAGATTGAAGCATATCTTCAGGAGCTGGTGCAGGAGATCGCAGCGGATAAAGGTTTTACCGTCCATTTGTTTGAATGCGGGGAAGGAGACCATGTGCACTGTTTTGTGTCTGCTCCTCCCAAATTATCCATAACTGCGATCGTGAAATATCTGAAAGGGATCACCGGCAGGAAATTATTCGAACGTTTTCCGGAAATAAGAGAACAGCTTTGGAAAGGAGAGCTGTGGAACCATTCCTATTATGTGGAAACGGTCGGGTCTGTGTCGGAAGAAAATATCCGCAGATATATTGAGCATCAGAGTAAAGCTTATTGAGATCATAGAGGTGGGAAATGCTGCTGTCAAAGAAAACATCCATAAAGGTCAGTCAGGAATATGCAAACGTCATCGGACATATGTGTTATGCGGCATCCAAGCTCTGGAATGTCTGTAATTACGAACGTCAGCATTACAAAGAAATGGGAATGGAGAAATACCCGGACTGGTATTATCAGAAAAAATCCCATAGAGAGGATCTGTGGTATAAACAGCTTCCATCTCAGACAGCCCAGGAAGTCTGCAAGCTGCTGGATAAAGCATGGAAATCTTTTTACGCCTTGAAAAGATCCGGAGGGATTGAGAATCCCAGACCACCGCGGTTTAAACAGGAAAGTATCCCCATTACCTATATGCAGATGGGAATTGTACATGAATGGGACACAGAAAAAGTCCGTCTGTCCCTTCCAAAAGCATTAAAAAGATATATGGAAGAAACGTATCAGATCCATGAGAACTTTCTTTATCTTGAAAATAAGATTTTCAAGGGCATGGATCAGATCAAACAGTTGCGGATCTACCCACCGGAAAAAGGTGAATGTAAAGTTATTGTTGTTTATGAGATTTCAGAGAGGGAAGAACTTTCGCAGAATGGACACTATCTGTCAGTTGATCTGGGACTTCATAATCTTATGACATGCTATGATTCCGGGAATGGGAATACATTTATCCTGGGCAGAAGATATCTTGCATTGGAAAGATATTTTCATAAAGAGATTGCAAGGGTGCAGGCACAATGGTATGGACAGCAGTCTGTGAAGGGAATAAAACATCCAGTCACATCAAAACATATTCGCAGATTATATCAGAAAAAGCAGAACTCGGTAACGGATTATCTACACAAGATCACAAGATACTTTGCAAAATACTGCCGTGAACAGGGAATTACCTGTGTTGTGGCAGGGGATATCCGGAATATCCGGAAAGGAAAAGACCTGGGACACAGAACAAACCAGAAGTTCCACAATCTGCCGTATAACAGGCTCTATAGCATGATGGAATATAAGCTTAAGATGTACGGGATCCGTTTTGTAAGACAGGAAGAAAGCTATACCAGCCAGTGCAGTCCGCTGTCACCAGAGGTGGAAAAAAGATATGCACAGCCATGCAACCGAAAACAAAGGGGACTGTACAGGGACAGAAACCGGAAGTATAACGCAGATGCTGTAGGTGCATATAACATCCTGAGAAAATATCTCTCCGTATCCGGAGAGAAAAAGGAACTGTCCGTAACCGGACTAAAAACGCCAGAAATAATAAAAGTAGCTGTATAGCTCTAAAGAGCAAACAGTAGTGGTGTCATGGACGCACCCTGAAAAGGCGGTATCCCGCCTTAATTCAGATGCTCTGGTAACTCAGTTGCCGAGTAGTTCACTAGTAAATGATTAAAATTAATATAGACTATTGGAGAAATCTTTTATGATGTAAGCAAGGAGATACTGTTTATATTATAAAAGATTTTTACGTATTAAAACCAAAAGTGGATATTCACAAAATCTATAGGTAATTGGATGTTGTTGAAAACGCAGATTTAGAGTATAATAAATATATAGCCGAAGAATAGTTTTTTAAGTGCTGTAGAAAAGGAGAAAGACTTTGAATACAGAAATCAAAAATACGATTCTTACGACAGATAAAGACGCACAATATGATGAAAGCGCGAAACGATTACTTGGCCAGAAAAGTATCCTGGCCCATATATTAGTAAAGACTGTTGATGAATATGCAGGGATGGATCCGAAAGATGTGGTTCCTTATATTGAAGGCGAACCATTTATTAACACTGTTCCAATAGAAACAGGTTTTACTAATACTGTTATTAAAAATGATGAATCTCTTGTGGTTGGTCTTAATTCTGAAAACCCGGAACTTCATGAGGAAATGATACGATTTGACATTATATTTTATGTCAGGATGAAGGATGGATTATCGCAGATTATTATCAATGTAGAAGCCCAAAAAGACGAACCAAATGGGTATGATATATTGAATCGGGCAATCTTTTATGTAAGCCGTATGATTTCCTCACAAAAGGAAAGAGATTTTTCAAATTCAAATTATAATGATATCAAGCGAGTCTATTCCATCTGGGTTTGTATGAATATGCCGGAAAATAGTCTGGAACACATTCACCTGGTGAAAGATAGTATTGTAAATTCCCATGCATGGAAAGGCAAACTGGACTTGGTTAATATCGTAATGATCGGACTTGCCAAAGAACTTCCGAAGCATGAGGAGAAATATGAATTACATAGATTACTGGGAGCATTGTTATCTCAGGATTTAACAGCAAACGAAAAACTGGATATCATTGGAAATGAATATGCAATTCCAATGGAAAAGGATTTTAGAGAGGATGTGAGTATTATGTGTAATTTGAGCCAGAAAATTAAAGAGACTGGAATTGAAACCGGAATTGAGATGGGTAAACGGGAAATGATTATGAAAATGTACAACAAAGGTTATACAGCTGCTCAGATCGCGGATGTAGCTGAAATGGACGAAAAAAAGATAAAAGATATCATAAAAAATGCTGAATTGTTGACAGTATAAAAGATTGAACAGAATCTGATTATTCAAATGTTGTGTAATTGGATGTTTGGCGGGGTGTTACGATGAGAGTATGAAACTTTTTCTGTAAAATAATGTTTATAAGGTTCTTCTATGATACA
>NZ_JAAITI010000029.1 GCF_013304735.1 Blautia luti | reverse complement strand
TTTTTATTCCGCTTTTTTGATTTGAACCTTGGAAAACCTGTTTTCAGCTGTTTGATCTTCCGTTTTCTTCATTGCAGCCATTTCTTTTGCACAAATGGTATATGCTACATTGGTCTTGTTCTCCTCATACTGCCGAATCTTTCTATCAAGCCAATGATTGTATACCATTCTGACACAACCGAAAGTCTTAGCAAACAAAATCTTCTGCTCACCATTGGGATATATTCTGAATTTATATGCTCTGTTTGCCACCATGCCACTTCCTTTTCCTCGAAAACCCACCTGCGGTACCTGACCACAAGCACAAGATGATAGTATAGTAAGCATACTAAATATGCGTTGTTATCTAAATTTATTATATTTCAATTTTTTATTATTCAACTGAAGATATTATACTATGATTAGAGTGCTCTATCAAGTAAGTAGCAGACGCAATTCATCTCCCACCTTAGAGGTCGGAGTCTTCTTGCTGTAAGAGGATAAAAAAATAATGCACCCGGTTATTATCTCCCGCGGTGCATTATTTTGTCAATCAGATTTCCGCCTTTTTCCGTACCCACATATACTGTACCAGTTTATCTCCAAGCGTATTTAAAACCATGGTATAAACCGCCCCGAACACATTGGCTCCGATACGGAGCAGCACTGCTGCCGGCATTCCAAACAGTCCTGATGCGATGGACAGCGCTCCAAATGTATTAAATGCTGTCTGCCACGCATAGCCTGCAGAATATCCAACACCAATTCCTCCGATCATTCCGATGTAAGGATACATGGACTTTGGAAGCACCAGATAAAGTACCACAAACAGCAGACATCCCACAATGTTGAACATGCCTCTTTTTCCGGCTCTGCCTTTACAGTCCTCGGTAAACGGCAGGCACACAGACATGCAGGCGATTCCGGCCCACATTGCTCTTGGAAGTCCCAGGAGTGACATGATCAGCATGGCGCTGGAAACGATCAGTGTCAGTCGCAGGTACCATCTGCCTCTTGCAGAATGCAGGTCAAATTCCCGGAACAGATCCAGAAATGTTCTTCGGTATGGACGGTTTTTCTGATTCTTGTAAAAGATCACCATGCAGAGAATCATTCCCACCAGAAGTCCCTCCACGCGGAGCACATACGCCTTTCCAGTTACGTCGTATCCCATCAGAAGCAGATATCCCAGGACAAATGTAGAATGGTTATACATGATCACATTGTGGCATCCCAAAATCATCAGTAAAAGAATGCTTACGGCATTTACAAAAAATGCCGGCACCGGTGAAACCATGTTGGACAGCCTCGGTCCTATAATCAAAATGCTGAAGATCCCGGCAATGGACAGCAGGCCGTGTGTGGTCCGGATCCCGAAATCCGCCTGTCTTAAAACCAGCACGGCCAGAAGTACGGTTACTCCTACAACGCTGTTGTCATTACCGGTTATCTTACTGTACAATGTCACAACTGCCACACAAAATGCCATGACAAGATATACTTTAAAATTATAGATCAGAATATGTCTTCGCTTTTCCTTTTTGTCTGTGGTATTTCGAATCAGCTGTTTTGATCCGGTTGAGCTTAACTGCAGTTCCTGATAAAATGTCATTCTCATCGCTCCTTTTGCAATACGTTTAAAGATACAAACAGCCATTATACTTGGTTTATTCCGGAACGTCAAACACTTTTTTCCAACCTAGCGCAGTTCCGCGATCCTGGTCACTGCTACATAGATTTCCTGGATCTTATACCAGGTCGGATAATCCACCACTCCGGATGTGGGAAGTCCGAATACATTCTGAAATTTTTTTACAGATGCCGCAGTGGCAGGGCCATAAATACCGTCCACTGTTACTGTCGGAATGGCGGGATAGGCCTTTGCTATGGCATTGAGCTGTTCCTGGATCTGCTGCACTTTTTCTCCGGTGACACCGATAGTCAGGTCATATCCCGGCCAGGATGCAGGAATCCCGGAAACCGCTTCCGCCACATTGATATACATATCGTTTCCATAGAAACTCCGCAAAATCTCAATCGCGGAATATCCCTGGTCCCCCAGTGCCTTGCTTCCCCACTGGGTCATCCATCCCCGATCCCTGCATTGCACCTGCCGCCCGTCACAGTACTGGGTCAGGATCGGCTGCCGCACATCCGGTCTGGAAAGATAATTTTCAAAAAGTTCATCTACGATCCGGTCAATGCTCTCAAAAATATTCCGGCCGTTGATCCATTTGTGGTCGTATGCGGTTGAGGAGGTGATAGTGTAATCATAACCTTTGTTCCGGTACCACTCTGTATAAACTCTGTTCAGAGTAAACGACATGATTGCCAGAACATTGGCACGTATCGTGTCCTCCGGCCAAGTTGCGTAGATCTCACTGCTGGCCACGTTTTTGATATAATCCTTATATCTTACATAATAATCCTGTGCAGAGGTATCCCCTATTGGCCCGTCGTGGACTACGATATACTCCGGGATCACCACTTTGTTTAATACGATCTCTCCGGTTTCATTTATCGGCTTGATCTCTGCTTCCGGATTTTTGGGAGGATATTCCCCAAAAAGCGTATGGGGTCCGATGACGATCCGCTGATAGTCCTCTCCACTACCCTGCTGTCTGCTAAGGGATGCTCCCTGCCTGGCAATGGAATGGGGAAGAACTTCTGTCCCGGCAACTTCTTTTGGTGTAAAACCTTCTGCACTGATCCGAACTGTATATTCTGCATAAGGCTGCTGCTCCACCGGTTTCATGCTGTATTCCAGTGGAGGAGCTACCAGCTCCAGCATAGGCGTTTTTCCGGAGGAATCCGTACGGATTTCTTCGATCACATTATCCGGGACTCCTGTGTACGAGATCCGCACTGTAGCATTTTCCACAGGACGGTTACTGGCACTGTCCAGCACCGTCACCTGCAGCTGTCCCTGATCCGGCATATCCTGCTGCATGGAAATATAAGAATGATTTTTCATAAACAGAGGCTCCTTTTTGTGCCTGAAAGCACACTGGTTCTCTGCTAGTATATGTTTGCATAAAAAAAATGTCTCTTACCTGATATACAAATAAGAGACACCTTTTTCAGTTACAGATTATAAATTTTTTCCACCTCTTCAAAGGTCTCTGACTTCTAGCGTTCCCGCAATTTCCAAGAGCTGTTCTTCATTGACAAAATTGCTGATACAGCCCATTCCCTGAACACACGCACTTCCTGTTACATTTCCAAACTTAATGCACTGTTCAATTGGATAATGATGATAAAGTCCATAAATAAAGCCACTCATAAATGCATCTCCTGCTCCTGTTGCATCAATAGCTTTTACATTTTGTACAGAAGATATGATTTTTATTCCATCCTTATTTTTAAGCAGGCACCCTTCCTTGTCCATTTTGATCGTCACGTCAGAAAAAAATTCCGACAGAATGTCAGCAGCCTCTTCCACACTGGACGTTCCTGTAATCTTCATGGCCTCTTTCTGGTTGGGAATATAATAATCTGCAATTTCCAGATAATCCTTGTATTTTTCCAATGTCAGATCATCTTCCCATCCCGTATCAAAAATCTGGATACAACCATCTTTTTTCAGTCTTTTATACACATCTAAAAATCCAACATGCATATCTACCACATATGCACCTTTCAGATTTTCATAAACTTCATCCATAACAGCATCATTAAGATCCATTCCGTCTGTATATGAAATAAAACTTCTGTCACCACAATATAGCAAGGTGGAAGACAGCACCACCGGCATCTTGTTTCCTTTATAAAGATTCACAGTTTTTACCGGATAGCTATTCAGTGTTTTTTTCACAAATTCCGAAAAAAGATCATGCCCTGCAAAAGTAATAATTCTGGACTCAACTCCAAGCCTTGAAAGATTGATCATGGTAGCCGGAATCCCACCACCAAACTGCATGGAAAATCCTCTGGCGAAAATCTCCTCTCCCTTATCAGGCAGTCTATCAAGACCAGAATAGATCAGATCAATATTGGAATAGCCTACGCCACCTACAAAACTCATATCAGTTCCATTCCTCCATATAGTCTTTATTTGTGGCTAAATATGTTTCCACCAGTTTCTTGGCCAGTGAGTAGGAATTGACAAGAGGATGCACCATAAGGCAGTCAATTGCTTTACTAATGCTTCTTGTACGGATTGCTTCAGAAGCCAGCCTTTCGTAAATCTTCACCCTGCGAATAAGTTCCATCTGCAATTCCCCGGGATTTGGGACTTTATGCGGAATCATCTCACCATCTTTAAGATCACATGTAACTTCCACAATGTCTGTATTAAGGAGTCCCGGAATTGCTCCGTTATTCGGTACACAAAGGATCATCTCACTGTCTTTTCCACTTAATTTGGAACGGATATATTTCAGGGCAACACCTGCATAGCCTCCATCATCCTTTGCATAAATATCAAAATGATAGGGTTCTTTTGCTCTGGATACGCCGGTCTCATTTGCCATATAAGCATCTTCACGTTTGCCATACCACTTATCATAAACCTTCAGGCAGTTTTCAAAATCATTTTCGACATCCATGTGTGACAGTTCCTCCGTCATATGGATATTCACATCACGGATCACTTCTCCCCTGGTGATACCCGCATCCAAAATATGCTGAACTGCTTCTTCTCTGTAATAAAAATAATACAAATATTCATTAAGAATACATCCCATATGCTCTACCAGATCTTTTTTAAAGAAACGCATATCTGTATCCGTATACAATCTTTCATCTTTTAAAAGCTCCGGCAAAATCTCTTTTCCATCCAGCTTAATACTGTCAAAAAAAGAAAGATGATTCAATCCATAGCAGTCTCCCGTCACAGAATTTTGCGGAACCTTATACATTTTTGCAAAGGAATGGAGAAGACTACTTGGAGCATCGCAGATACCATAGGTAAAATCATATCCCATATCACGCAGAGTCTGAGATACTACTCCCGCTGGGTTGGTAAAGTTAAAGATCTTTACATCCGGAGAAGCGTATTTTTTTGCAAGCTCACAATATTTTACCAGAGCCGGCACAGAACGCATAGCAAAAGAAAACCCTGCCGCACCGGTAGTTTCCTGCCCCAGAACCCCCAGATTCAGAGCTACTCGTTCATCCTGGATACGCATATCATCCTCTCCAACACGAATCGTTGTTATGATATAATCTGCATCTTTAATGGCTTCTACAGGGTCGCCGGTAAGTTCCAGCTGCAAGTCTGGCTGCAGACGTTTTGCAACCTGCTGTGCCATTTTACCATAGATATTAAGCTTCTTTGGATCATTATCCATAAAAATCACTTGGTTGATCCCCAATTCCAAACTGCTCTGAGCAAGGCTTTTTGCCAAAAACATGGAACGTACTCCACCACCGCCGATTACTGCTATTTTCATCTGTAATTCCTCCTCTTTCTGTCTTTTTAGTAGTCTGCCTCATTCATCTTAAACAACCGATTAATGGCACTTACTACAATTACCCCTGCAATAATAAGAATTACTCCCATCATGTTGGCATAACCATAATTATTATCTGTCATAGATGTTTTGTACAGGTATAGTGGAAGATTCAGTGTTGTATCTCCCGGCCCTCCGTTGGTTGTCAGATAAATGAGTTCAAATTCTCTCAGCATACTGGTTGCCGCCAGAATCTCACAGGTTCCAATAATAGTACGGATCAGTGGGAGACGAATCTTCATATTGATCTGCATGTCTGTAGCACCATCGATCTTGGCCGCTTCCACAACATCCTCGGGAATGGACAGAACACCTGCAAGCACAAGAATGATGATCATTCCTGTATACAGAAGCCAGCTCCATGTAACTGTGATAAAGGCACTGTTCTGATCAAAGAACCAGTTTTTCATAAATGGTTTCCCGGTTACTGTTTTTACAAAAGAATTGATAATACCATACTGCGCATTAAATACATTCAGGAAAATAACAGCCAGTGCCGCTGCAGATACCACATTCGGGATCATATAGATAGTTCTGAGGACTTTCCAACCTTTTTTTCTTTTTGAAAGCATAAACGCGATCACAGTTCCTAGCATCACATGCACAACAGACTGAAGCACAACCCAGATTCCCGTATTCTTCAGTGCTGTAAGCATTCGTGCGTCGTTCCGGAAAGCATTGATATAATTATCCAGTCCAATAAATTTAAATACACCGCCTGCTTTCCATTCAAAAAATGAACTTCCAAACACCATACACATCGGAGCCAGGTAAATCAATGCAAAAAGGAGCAGACACGGCAAAAGAAAGCTTGCCAGTTTCCATTTTTTAACTTTCATTTCTCATCTCTCCTGTTTCAGTCTGTTCTTAGCCTCCGGCGACTTCAGAAGAAGGTATGTCCTGCCGAAGCCGCGGAAATCATATAATTATCAGTTTTTCTGTGCAGCGTCTGTAAGAGCCTGTGCGAACTCTTCCGGAGTAATTTCACCCTGCGCAAGAAGCGGATACTGAATACTGATCTCATCCACTACATTTGCATACCAAAGGCTCTGGAAATCATTAATACTGTGCGCTGCTTTATCGCCGTTTGCGATGACTTCATTTACAAGTGGCTTTACATTATCAGATGTAAGACCCTCCATAGCCGGAATATCGCCTGTAATTTCAAGCATTTTAAGCTGGCTCTCCTCATTTGTGAGGAATTTTACAAATGTAAGAGTTGCATCCAGTGTTTTCTCATCCTTGGAAGCAACATTAAAGCCAATTTTTCCACTGTTATACATAACATCACCAGGATACATTGCAGTACCGACTTTATCTGCAAATCCATCTTCAACCATAGAAGTATCATAGAAATCGCTAATCATCCAAGGACCATTTGCAATGATAGCTGTCTGTCCCATAAAGAAGTTGCTTGCAGCATTCTCATATTTTCCACCAACTGCATCCGGAGTTGTATATTTCTGAAACATGGTCTGAATCCTGGTTGCTGCATCGATAAATTCTTTTGTATTATAATCTGTCGGGAGCATGGTATTCATAAACTGTTCTCCCTCATCGCTCTCACCAATCATAGCACCAAGCATCAGTGAAGTTACCCAACCGGAATCTGCAGTATCCATGGAAAGCGGTGTAATGCCTGCATCCAGAAGCTTGTCACACTGCTCAAAGAACTCGTCCCATGTCTTTGCCGGTTTCTCAATTCCTGCCTGAGCAAAGAGATCTTTGTTGTAGAAGTATCCTATTACCTGTCTGGTATAAGGAATTCCATAAATCTTACCATCGCGGGAGTTTACATCCCAGCATGCATCAGTTGCAAGTTTTTTCCAGTCATCATCTACATAATCAGTAAGGTCGACAAGTTGATCCTTCATTGAATCAATCAGATTATATCCACCTGTACTGAATGTATCCGGAAGAGAATTGGAAGAATACAGAACTTTCAGCTTATCCACATAGTTCTGATCACCTGCGATTTCTTCCACATTGACCTTGATACTGTCACCGTACTCCTCATTAAAAGCTTCCAGACGATCCTGGAACCATTCTGTATTAACACTGACACCAACCCAGGATGTAGGAAATGTGATTTCTGTCACATCATCCGCTTTTACTGTTGTGGCCATGCCTCCTGCCATGGATAATGCTGTCACTGCTGACAATACTGTGGCCATCACCTTTTTTGTTTTCATATTAATTGCCTCCTTTTATATAATTTATAAATTTTCATCTTCAACCTTTGACAGATCCTGCTACCATACTGGTAGTAACCTGTTCCTGCAGCAATACATAGATTACGATACTTGGTAGAATTACCATAGTCAATGCCGCAAACATCGCTGTATAGTTAAACGAAAACTGAGATGTAAAATAATTCAGAGCAAGAGGAAGGGTCCTTACTTCTGTGCTTTTGGTAAGAACGAGTCCGAACATGAACTCATTCCATGACGTCAGGAACTGTAAAATTGCCCCTGTTGCAAGTCCTGATTTAGCCAATGGAAATACAATTACAAAGAATGTCCGATAAAACCCGGCTCCGTCAATATAGGCAGCTTCTTCCAGTTCCTTGGGGATGCCCTGAAAATAGCTTTTGAATACGAAAAGTGAAGTAGGAAGTCCCAGTGCCGCATACACAAGTACAAGCCCTGACCTTGTATCAAACATTCCGATTCCCATCATGATCTTATAGATTGGCATCAGAAGTGCTGAAGTAGGTACAAGAAGAGACGCAGATAAAAGCAATGTGATAAAGGTACTTCCCTTAAACGTATATCTGGCCAACACATAGGCAGCCATGGAAACAATCAGGATATTTAGCAGGGTACTTGTGAAAGAAATCACAACACTGTTTCCATAAAACTTAAAAATTGGAGCCAAATCCAATGCAGCCTTATACCCATTAAAGCTTAATGATGTAGGCAGTGCAAATGCAGATGATAGGATCTCCTTATTGGATTTAAAGGATGACATCACGATCCATACTAATGGTCCTACTGAAATCAGTGCCATAAATCCCAGGAAAACAAATCTAAATATTTTCCAAAGAATATCTTTAAAGCTCTTCCCCCCCATTTTATATTTCCTCCCTTCTGAGTACAGTTCCTCTTTCCAATAATTTATAGGGTAGTGTATACTCTATATTTTCTTCTCTGTTTCTACTTTTGTTACACAAAATCTCAAGAGTCCATTCCACCATCTTATCCAGTGGCTGATAAATCGTAGTAAGTTTAGGAACCACCCGCTCTGATATACTTAATCCATCAAATCCCAAAACGGATACATCTTCCGGAACCTTCAAACCATGTTCATTTAGCGCTGTAATTGCTCCTACCGCAGTCTCATCGGAAAAAGCAAACACTGCAGTGAACTTCTTTTTCTTTCGCAATGCACTGTTCATAGATCGATAGCCTTTTTCGAAGGTAAGCTGACCGTATTCTGCCATGTCATCACTGAACATAAGTCCATATTCCTCCATTGCCTTCTTACAGCCAACTAACCGCTGGAATCCTGAACTGATGCTTGTAGAAAGATCAGTCAGAATCAGTATCTCCCTGTGTCCCATTTCAAGAAGATATTTCATTCCCTCGTAAGCAGCCATCATATCGTTAATGTGTACCATATCGCATCTGCTGTCAAAAGCTGCGCCTCCCAGCATAACCACTTTGATATTCTTTGCCCGGATATATCGTATCACCTCACGGTCAATCTCCTCCTCCAGATAAATAACTCCCATCACATACAATTCCTTCAGGATACTCTTATAACTATCATCTCCCGGAAATGTAGGAAGAAATATCACTCTACATTTGTATTTTGGCATCTGCCGGATAATCTCCTTTATGGATTCACTGAAATATCCAAATTCCAGATTAGGAATCAGAACTACGATCACACCATCTGACTTACGTGTTGGATGATTTGGCACATAACCAACCGTATTAGCTGCCTCCTCAATTCTTCTGGATAATTCATCACTCACTACATTCTGTCCTGAAAAATATCTTGAAACAGTTGCTGGAGACACATGTGCCATTTGTGCAACCTTTCTGATTGTACCTGCCATTGTCTCATCTCCTTATGTGATTTTTTCTTATTATTTGAGATTTATTCCTTATTTCTTTTAGTATTTTGCACGATTTAATATCGCTATCTACATTTTTGATTGTACAAAGTTACAAATAGAATGTCAATCTTGTTTCATGTGTTTCATCTTGGTTTCATATGTTTCATTAAAAAAAGATGGAACAATCCGGACATCTTCCTGACCATTCCATCTTTTATATATCTTTACTTCATAATCCTCATCAGAATATCTTCAGAATATCATTATACATAACGATAACCATCAACGCCATCAAAAGCATCAGCCCTGCAAAATGGATCATGCCTTCTACCTGACGGTTTACCGGTTTTCTCCGGATCGCTTCTGCCACCAGAAATACCAGCCTTCCTCCATCCAGCGCAGGAAGAGGAAGAAGGTTCATCACTCCCAGGTTTGCAGAAAGAAGAACTGCCATATTCAACAAATTCATCCAGATCATCAGCGTTCCCTCACTCTTGGACTGTTCGTAAGTGTCGCCAATGGCATCCGCAATACCCACAGGACCACTTAAGTCTTTCATTCCAAGATGACCGGTCACAAGCTCTTTCAGGCTTAAGATCGTAGTACGGATCATATATTTCACTTCCACCGCACCATATTTCAGAACATTGAAGCCGGAAGTCTTTTCGCTGTATGTGTTGTAGCCGAAACCGGAAACCGGTGTCCGGTATTCTCTTGGTGTGATCTCCGCCTCATATTCCAGCCCGTTCCGTTCATAGGTGATCGTCACAGGTTCATCAGACAGCGGATGCTCCTCGATATATTTTTCATATGCATTTCCATCCGGGACTTCCACACCGTTGATCTTCGTGATCACATCTCCCGCTTCCAGACCTGCTTCTTCCAGCGGCATTCCCTTGATCAGGGATTCTACTATCATGGAATTTACATCGGAACGGTTGAAACCAAGGAGATACCGTACATTCACATCCGGCTTATAGGAGATCTCCTGTTCTTTTCCATCACGTTTTATCTTCAGATGAATGGTATCTCCCT
Organism: Blautia luti; assembly: GCF_013304735.1. GTDB lineage: Bacteria > Bacillota > Clostridia > Lachnospirales > Lachnospiraceae > Blautia_A. The sequence goes on along the minus strand of NZ_JAAITI010000029.1, from coordinate 32,344 downwards.
CTTTCAGTTCATTGAGATACGAATACACATAGAGATCTTTTCCCAGGTCAATATGATATCCCTGATACTCTGTAATCACATCGCCTTCTCTCAGGCCCGCCTTTTCCGCTGCGGAGCCTTCTGTTACCTGCAATACGGTTGCAGGATCATAGCCAATACAACCCACAATGATCACAGACAGAACAAAGGCCAGTAGAAAATTAAATACCGGGCCAGCGACAACCACCGCGATCCTGCCCCACACAGGAGCGGAATTAAAGGTTCCCGGACTGTCATCTTCCGCATCTTCTCCCGCCATGGCACAGGAACCGCCAAGAGGAAGCAATTTCACGGAATAGCGGGTGCCACCTTTTACCGTACTTATGATCCTCGGACCCATGCCAAGAGAAAATTCCACCACCTCAATGTGGTTCTTTTTTGCCAGGAGAAAATGTCCCAGTTCATGGATCAGTATCACAACGCTGAAAATAATTACAGCAATCACAAATCTCAATTTACCACCTACTTTCGATCCACTGGTAAGTATCCTGCTCTACAGAAAGGATCTCATCCAGATCCGGATGCGCGATTTTTTTATGTCTTTCCATAGACTGTGCAATAATCTCATAAATATCCAGAAAGCCAATCTTTTCTTCCAGGAATTTCTTTACTGCAAGCTCATTGGCCGCATTAAAGACAGTCGGCATACTTCCCCCTTCCCGGGATGCCTGGATTGCCATAGGAAGTCCGCGGAATGTCTCCATATCCGGAACCTCAAATGTGATCTCACGAAGTTTCGTGAAATCAAGACGGTCTCCATCCAGATAACGTCTGTGTGGATAGTACAGAGCGTACTGGATCGGAAGTCTCATATCCGGAGTTCCAAGCTGTGCCATGATCGCGCCGTCTTTAAATTCCACCATGGAATGAATGATACTTTGTGGCTGTACCACCACCTGAATATGATCCAGGTCCATGTCAAACAGCCACTTGGCCTCCATAACTTCCAGACCTTTGTTTACCAGGGTCGCGGAATCTACAGTGATCTTCCGTCCCATTACCCAGTTTGGATGTTTCAGAGTATCCGCAACCGTAACATTTCGAAGTTCTTCTGTGGTACGTCCGCGGAATGGTCCGCCGGATGCCGTGATCAGAAGTTTATGGATCTCTTCGTTTTCTTCTCCATGGATAGCCTGGAAAATGGCGCTGTGTTCACTGTCAACCGGGAGGATGGATACGCCGTATTCCTTTGCCATTGGCATGATCAGATGACCGGCTGTGACAAGGGTTTCCTTATTCGCCAGGGCGATGTCCTTTCCGGCACGGATTCCCTCCATGGTAGGGCGGATCCCGATCATTCCCACGATCGCAGTGACAAGGATATCGGATTCCGGCATGGACGCAAGTTCCAGAAGTCCTTCCATTCCGCTGACTACCTTTGTGTCCGTATCCGCAATACGTGTTTTCAGGTCCCGGGCTGCCTTTTCATCCCAGATTGCAGCCAGAAGTGGATGAAACTCCCGGATCTGTTCTTCCAGTTTCTCCACACTTTTTCCCGCACTGACCGCAACAACACGAAGATCTTCATTTTTTCTTGCCACATCCAGTGTCTGAGTTCCGATGGAACCGGTAGAACCTAAGATTGCAATATTCTTCATTTCAATATCTCCTAAATTCCAAGAATCGTTTTTGCAAGATAGTAAATAACAGGAGCTGTGATAATCACGCTGTCAAAACGGTCCAGGATTCCTCCGTGGCCCGGGATCAGCTTACCATAGTCCTTAATGTTCTGATTTCTCTTGATCGCAGATGCTGCCAGATCACCTACCATGGAGATCAGGGCTCCAACTGCACAAATCAGGGCATACTCCGCCATTTTTCCCTGTGTGGCCGCTGCATAGATCACTCCAAGAAGTGCCGCTCCCACAACGCCGCCTACAGCTCCCTCGATGGATTTCTTCGGGCTTAAAACCGGCGCCATCTTATGTTTGCCGATGAGCATTCCCACACAGTAAGCGCAGGTATCACAGCCCCAGGAGCATAAGAAGATCAGCCATACCAGGAATTTTCCGTCCGGGAGGCTTCTGGTAAGATAGATAAAGGAAAGCATCACCGCAACATATATCACTCCGAAAAATGCTGCCATCACTTGTTCCGCACGGTATTTCGGATAACCGAATACATAGACAAACAGAATCAGGATCATACTGATGATGATCGCCATTGTTCCATAACTTCCAAAGTCAAATTTCATGGCAATATAATAAAGCACTGCTCCAAGATATCCCACAAGTTCCAGCACAGTAATGTGCTCATCACTTACCTTCATTACCTTGTAAAGCTCTCTCATTCCGATCAGTGAAACAACCAGAAGTGTAAAAAACAGGATCCAGCTGCCAGAAATAATGGTTGCCAGGGCAATGATGACAAGGATGATACCACTTATCAGTCTTGTCTTAAACATGATCTACTCCTCCTTGACGCCACCGTAACGTCTGTCTCTCTGATTATATTTCTCGATGGCTTTAATCAGCTCTTCTTTATTGAAATCCGGCCACGCAACCGGGGTAAAATAAAATTCGGAATAAGCCAGCTGCCAGAGCAGGAAATTGGAAAGGCGCTGTTCTCCGCTTGTGCGGATCATCAGATCCGGATCCGGTACACCGGCAGTGTCCAGATAGCTCTCAATGGTATCCTCTGTAATGTTGTCCGGCTCAACTTTTCCGTCTTTTACATCCTGTGCCATCTTCTGCATTCCACGGCGGATCTCATCACGGCTTCCGTAATTTAATGCCAGCTGAAAATAAATACCGTCAAAATCTTTGGAATATTCCTCCAGTTCCCGGACACTCTTCTGAATATCCGGTGCAAAAGCAGTAATATCCCCGATGACTTTCATCCGCATATTATTTTTCTTGGAAATTTTAATACATTTCTTAAGATAACTGCGGAACAGTTTCATCAGTGCTTCCACTTCTTCTCTGGAGCGTTTCCAGTTTTCTGTGGAAAAAGCGTAAACCGTAAGATATTTCACCCCAAGGTCTTTGATATCATAACAAATGTTTTCAAGATTGGCGCATCCCTTTACATGTCCGTAGGTTCTCGGCATTCCTCGTTCCTTTGCCCACCTTCCGTTTCCATCCAGAATGATCGCTATATGATTTGGTACGTTCATAAATCTCCTCCATACAGAAAGAGAGCTTCTTCAAAGAAGCCCTCTTTATCCTCGTATCTCTTACAATTATACAGTCAGAATCTCTTTCGACTTGTTCTCGATCGCCTTGTCAACTTCCTTGATGTACTTATCTGTAAGTTTCTGGATCTGATCCTCAAGCTCTTTGATCTCATCCTCAGAAACATCCTGTTTTGCAAGTTTCTTAAATGCATCGTTGGCATCACGACGGATATTTCTTACTGCAACCTTGGCACCTTCGCCTTTTTTCTTAACGTCTTTTACCAGCTCTTTACGACGTTCCTCGGTAAGCTCCGGGAAAACAAGACGGATCATTTTTCCATCGTTGCTCGGGTTTAAACCAAGATCAGAGCAGAGAATTGCTTTCTCGATAGCTTTGATCATGCTGGACTCCCATGGCTGGATCTGAATCATACGTGCCTCCGGAACAGAAATGTTTGCCACCTGCTGAATCGGAGTTGGTGCTCCATAATAATCTACGGTAAGTTTGTCAAGAATATGCGGGTTTGCACGGCCGGCTCTGATTGTTGTCAGCTCACTCTCCAAAGCATTCAGTGTTTTTCCCATTTTTGTTTCGTATACCTGAATTCTCTCATCCATTTCACATATCTCCCTGTATGGTTATTTTTTTATTATTCCCTTCTGATTACACAGTTACCTTTGTTCCGGAGAACTTACCGTGTACCGTGTTGACGATGCTGTCTTTTTCATCAAGACCGAATACCAGCATCGGCATCTTCTGCTCCATGCACATGATGGAAGCGGTGAGGTCCATAGCTGCCAGTTTCTTGGCAACCACTTCATCAATGGAAATCTCATCATACTTCTTGGCATCCGGATTTACCTTCGGATCGCTGTCATAGATTCCGTCAACAGCTTTAGCAAGAAGAATGGCATCTGCGCCAATCTCAACAGCACGAAGTACTGTAGCTGTATCTGTGGAAAAATATGGATGACCGGTACCACCTGCAAAGAATACAACTTTTCCTTCTGCGAAGCTCTCTTCTACAGCATCTTTAGAATAAAGAGTAGTAAATGCGCCACATACAAACGGGGTAAACACCTCTGTCTTAAGTCCCACATATCTGCAGATGTCAGATACATAGATACAGTTCATGATTGTAGCAAGCATACCGATCTGGTCAGCCTTACTTCTGTCCATTGCCCCGCTGGTACGTCCTCTCCAGAAGTTTCCTCCTCCGATTACGATACCAACCTGAAGTCCCTCATCCACGATAGTCTTGATCTGTTTGGCAACTTCTGTAACGGTTGCTTCGTCAAAACCTCTCTTCTGCTCTCCTGCAAGAGCCTCTCCGCTTAATTTCAGTAACACTCTTTTCATATGTTTATTCTCCTTTACCATACGCCGGACACAACTTCATTGCCATCATCGTCAAAAGTTGTGGAAACCGTAAACGTATCATAATAATAATAACCTGTCTTACCGGACTCCGGTTCGTCCTCATAGTCACTGCCATTCGGACTGCCGCATGCATTTACAAGATCTGTCATGGACTGGCCAATATATCCTGTTGCCACAGATGCCGGATCTTCGTCACTGGATGGTGCTTCTGTAGGATCCGGATCATCCGAAGAATCTGAAGACGGAGCAGATGGTGAATCCGTGCTGCTGGAATCACTGCTGTCAGTATTATCCCTGCTGCTATCTGCTGAAGAAGATGTGGAATCTGTACTGCTGGAATCTGTACCGTCTGTGGAATCTGTACTACTGTCACTGGAGTCGCTCTCTTCACTGTCATCTTCAATGCCAAGTCTCGCCTTCACATCCTTCAGTGTGGAAACTTCCTTGGTGCTTCCACTTGCCAGATATGTAGCATATGGGATTCCATCTTCGCCTTCGCCATCCATGCAGAAGCTTAGCTGAGAAATTGTCAGAAGCGGCAGTTTACGGAAAAAGCATTCATTCTGCTCCTCGTCAGAAAACGTAATTCTCACATCAAAACTTGTTACTGCGTTACCGTCATCATCTTTCTGGCTCTTTTCCATATAATAAACAGCTTTATCCTTGTCGGCCAGTGTAAACTTACCGTTTACAAGATCACTGCCCCATGTCTCATCGCTGTCATCTCCGTCATCTCTGGTAGGACGGACATAAATCGCGGAAATTGCAGAGCCCATTTTATTTGTAAACACAATACTTGTGGTTGTCTCACTCTTGGTTCCCATCACATTCTTGATGTTTGCTGTATCATCTGTAGATGTCTGCATTTCTACCACATCTGTCTTCGCTGCTTCTGTCACAGTCGGTGTCACAGTTGCTTCCACTTTCTGTTCAGGTGCCACGGAATTCTTCTTCCCACATCCGGCAGCAAGCATACTTGCCGCAAGAATTCCTGCAAGAATCAAATAACGTTTTTTCATTATATCTCCTCCATATAAAATGGTTCAATTTGCTGTCAGCTTACCTCTTTCTATTATTACAGAGTATCACTTTCTTGTCAACCTGACCGGTTTGAATTTCACAGAATCTTTAGATTTTTCAGACTATGTCAAAAATTAAAACATCTGAGGTCAAAAGCCGTTTTCTCTTCTTTTTTTCCGCATGTCACGGCGCATTTTCGCCGCTTCATTCCGGGCTTTTTCTGCTTCTGTGGTAATGATCAGTTCCGGTACCTGGATCGGTTTCTGGTCTTTATCTACGGCCACCATCACAAAGAACGCCCGATTTACAGTCCGGCGTATACCATCCGGCTGTTCCACATACGTATCAATCTCAACTTCCATGGAAGTTCTTCCCACATAAGTTACATATCCTTTAAGTACTACGATCTCTCCCTCATAAATCGCATGTTTGAACTGGAGGTTGTCCACTGCCGCAGTTACCACACGATAGGTTTCCGCATGGCGCATGGCCACCACACCGGCAACCTCATCCAGCCACTGCATCAGCGCTCCGCCAAAAAGCCTTCCGCCCCCGTTCAGATGCTGCTGCATGATCAGATGAACCTGTTCTGTCATGGACGCTTCCACCGTTTTTTTACGTCTTTCCTGTACCTCTGCCATTTTTCATTCCCCGCTTTTTATCATATTTTTTTCAGCAGAAACCGGCTGATTAATAAAGATTTTTTACCTTGAAGTCTCTCTCTGCTTCTCTTCTCTGATCCTTCTTGGCAATATCCTGACGCTTGTCGTAAAGCTTCTTACCTCGTGCCATGCCGATCTCTATTTTTACCAGGCTGTCCTTGAAATAAACCTTCAGAGGTACCAGGGTCAGTCCTTTTTCCTTTAATTTGGCTTCGATCTTGTTGATCTCGTAACGGTGCAGAAGCAGCTTCCGCACACGAAGAGGATCTTTGTTAAAAATATTTCCTTTTTCATAAGGAGTGATATGCATTCCATATACATAAACCTCCCCGTTTTCCACCCGGACAAAGGCCTCCTTGATGCTGCATTTGCCGGAACGTAAGGATTTTACCTCGGTTCCTGCCAGTGCAATGCCGGCCTCATAAGTGTCCTCGATAAAATAGTCATGAAAAGCTTTTTTATTATTTGCGATCAGTTTCATTCCTGTTTTTTTTGCCATTTCGCGCTCCCTCAGTCTTCTTCATCCAGAACAAAATCCACGGTTTTCAGCATTTTATCCGCATCTGCCACACGGACACGGACTTTCTGCCCAAGACGGAAGATCCTTCCTGTCATGTCTCCCCGCAGTTCATATGCATCCTGGTCAAATACATAATAGTCGTCTCGTAATGTATTGATATGGATCAGTCCTTCCACAGTATTTGGAAGTTCCACATAAAGTCCCCAGCCTGTAACGCCGGATATGATCCCCTCATACTCCTCGCCCAGATGATAGGACATATACTCTGCTTTCTTCAGCTTGTCAGATTCTCTTTCCGCCTCATCTGCACGCCGTTCGCACACACTGGACTGGCGTGCCACTTCATCCAGGATCTCCTTATAATGCTCCGTACGTCCTTCTCTTACCAGTCTGCCTCTCAGACGGTCATGGATGATCCTGTGGATCTGAAGATCCGGATATCTCCGGATCGGAGAAGTAAAGTGACAGTAATACTTCGCCGCAAGACCGAAATGTCCGCTGCATTCGGTGGTATATTTTGCCTGTTTCATGGTACGCAATGTCAGGCGGCTGATCTGCGCCTCATTTGGCATTCCCTCAATGCTTTCCAGAATCTCCTGGATCTCACCTGGTGTGATCTCCTGCCCGGATTTCCGGATGTTAACGCCCTCATTATGAAGGAGCATCAGAAGACTTTCGATCTTTTCCGGATCCGGATTCTCATGGGTTCTGTATACAAACGGATAATCTCCGGTACAGTATTCCTGTGCCACGGTTTCATTGGCAAGAAGCATAAAATCCTCAATGATCCTGGTTGCCACATTGGCCTCGTAAGGCTGTACGTCAATAGCTTTTCCTGCTGCGTTGAGTATGATCTTGCTTTCCGGAAAATCAAAATCAATGGAACCTCTTGTATGGCGGCGGCTGCGTAAGATCCCGGAAAGTTCTTTCATCAGGAAAAACATGGGAATCAGGGATTCATAACGTTTCTTTGCCGCATCATCGGTATCTTCCAGAATATTTTTTACATCGGTGTAGCACATACGCTCATCTACGCGGATCACTGTTTCCGCGATCTTATGGGAAATTACCTTACCTTTTTCATTGACATCCATCAGGCAACTTAAAGTAAGACTATCCTGTCCCTGGTTCAGAGAACAGATCCCATTGGAAAGCCGTTCCGGAAGCATGGGGATCACGCGGTCCGCAAGATAAACCGAAGTTCCTCTCTTCAGTGCTTCCCTGTCAAGGGCACTGCCACCCTGGACATAATTGCTGACGTCTGCAATGTGTACCCCAAGATGATAGATCCTGTCTTCTTTTGTAAGTGAAATGGCATCATCCAGATCCTTTGCATCCTCGCCGTCAATGGTAACTGTGACAAGATCCCGAAGATCCAGTCTTCCGTCCATATCTGCTTCCTGCACATGATCCGGCACACGGTCTGCCTGACGGAGTACCTTATCTGGAAATACACTCGGAATGTTAAAACTCTTCACAATGGCAAGGATATCTGTTCCTGGTGAACGTAAATTTCCCAACACTTCTGTGATCTTTCCTTCCGGCTTCCGGTTTCTGGAACCATAGTCCACAATTTCCGCAACTACCTTATCTCCATCTTTGGCTCCCATGGAATTTTTCCTGGAAATAAAGATATCTTTGGAAAATTTGGGGTTATCGCTGATCACAAAACCGTAATCCCGGCTGCTCTGGTAGGTTCCCACGATGGAAGGCATTCCTCTCTCCAGAACCTTCAGGACAACACCCTCCGGGCGCTTGCCCTCTTTATGTCCGTTTCGTACAAGAATCTGTACTTTATCCTGATGCATGGCACTTCCCGTGTCACTTTCCGGAATAAAAATATCCTGTTCCTGGTCTTCCACTTTCACAAAGCCAAAGCCCTTGTAATGGCCAATGAACGTTCCTTCCATAATAGTTCCGTCCTTCTCGGAAAAATGGCGTTCCTCATGCTCGTGTTCCTTATGTTCTCTTCCCTTACGGCCACGCTCCTGCTTTTCTGCCTTCAGAGCATCTTTTTTCTTCCGTCTGTCTCTGCGCTTGCCGGAAACCTTGCTGTATCTTCCTTTATTATCCACTTCCGCCTTTCCCTGGGCACAAAGCTCGTCCAGCACATCAAAAAGCTCTTTTTTCTCACTCTTATCCAGCTGGAGGAGAGATGCCATCTCCCGCAGTCGCATAGGTTTATACAGCGGATCTCCCAGAAGCTCCATTATAAACTTTTTTCTTTTTTCAAAATTTTTCGATCTTTTCACAATTTCTCCTGTTTCTATTTCATTTTTACCCTGTTATCATTCCAGAGGAAGTCTCACCCGTGACCCTGTATCAACGCAAAAACACTCCTGCTGATTAACAAAAGAAGTCTCCATCCGAGGTTCTTCTGCATGCTAACGCAGCAAGAGTGTTCCCAACTTCTGTTCTGCTCCCGGCAGATCAGATAATGTTCAGTACGATTGACAGTACAAAGAAAATAACTCCCATGATAATGGTACCTCTTACGAGACCACCTTCCATGGAACGGCCCTTATTCTTACCCCAGTAAGTATCAGCTACTCCGGCGATAGAGCCAAGACCCTGCTGCTTGCCCTCCTGCATCAGTACGACAACAGTCAGAGCGATACAATCTATTGCATAAATTACAGTCAGAATAATCTTCAAAATGTTCACGCGGTTACACCTCCTAATCAACTAGAGGTTATTTTACCATAGCTAAACCGGGATTTCAACCATTTTCCGTTTATTTTATGCAGGGCTTTTTCTGAGATCTTTTTGCAAAAGGATCGGCATATCTTCCAAGGGTCCCAAACTGTTCATGGATCCGCAGAAGCTGATTATACTTGGCATTCCGGTCCGAACGGCAGGGCGCACCTGTTTTGATCTGTCCGGCTCCGCAAGCTACCGCCAGATCTGCGATAAAGGAATCCTCGGTCTCGCCGGATCTGTGGGAGATCACCGCGCGATATCCCGCATGCTGGGCCATCTCCACTGCATCCAGGGTTTCCGTGAGGGTTCCGATCTGATTTACCTTGATGAGGATGGCATTGGCGACTTCAAGCTGAATACCGCAGCGCAGACGTTTGATATTGGTGACAAACAGATCATCTCCCACAAGCTGGACCTTTTTTCCCAGATGTTCCGTCAGGTATTTCCAGCCTTCCCAGTCATCCTCCCAGAGCCCATCCTCAATGGAAACAATGGGAAATTTTCCCACCAGTTTCTCGTAGTACTCTGTCATCTCCCTGGCATCCCGGTAGATCTTTTCCCCTTTCATGCGGCTCTCCCCCGGGAAAAAGTACACGCCTTTTTCCTCATCATAAAGTTCACTGGAGGCTGCATCGATGGCAATGGTGATCTCTTCACCAGGTTTGTATCCTGCTTTTTCCACTGCATGGACGATCAGGGTCAGCACTTCCTCTGAATCCGGAAGATCCGGGGCAAAGCCTCCTTCATCACCAACTGCTGTGGAAAGTCCTTTTTCCCGGAGAAGGAGCTTTAAGTGCTGGTAAACTTCCGCACACATACGGATACCTTTTTCCAGACACCCTGCCCCGGTTGGCATGATCATAAATTCCTGAAGATCTACGGTGTTGTCCGCATGCTTTCCCCCATTTAAAATATTCATCATCGGCACCGGAAGCTGCATGGTATGACAACCTCCAAGGTACTGATAAAGAGGAAGCCGGAGTGCACCGGCTGCAGCACGGGCCGTTGCCAGGGATACTGCCAGTGTGGCATTGGCTCCTGCACTGCTTTTGTTTTCCGTTCCGTCCGTTTCGATCAGAAGATGATCGATCCATGCCTGGTTCAGGGCATTTTCTCCGATGATGGCATCCGCCAGACGGGTATTGATGTTCTCCACCGCTTTTTTCACACTCTGGCCCAGATATTCCTCACGGTTTCCGTCCCGCAGCTCCACAGCCTCAAATTTCCCCGTGGATGCTCCGGACGGCACCATGGCTCTTCCCGTAAATCCGTTGATCCCTATGATTCCTTCTCCTACTGTTACTTCCGCTTCCACCGTAGGATTCCCCCTGGAATCCAGGACCTGTCTAGCGTGAACTTTTCGAACAGGCAGATAACGTAGCATAAGTTTTCCCTCCTTGAAAATAATAATACTGTTTATGATCTCCTGCGCTTTTTTGTTCTCTTCTTATGTTCATAAGGGTAGCTTGTCCGAAAAGGTTTTGGTCTATACGTATTCTCCGGCGTCAATATTATCTGAATATTTCAGATATTTTATTTTAGTTATTCTTCTCTTTTAATTTATTTTTATTATTTTTCAAATTTAGTGTTGACAATATCGTTTTTGTCTGTTATAGTATAACCATCAAATAAAACAAACGGAAAACAAAAAAACAAATCAAAAAGGAGCGTGAACCCACCGAAAACATAACTTACTTCCCATAATCTAAGAAAGAGAGGTACAGTCCACCAGAAGATTTAAAGATTTTCCATCATAATTAAAACAAGGAGGTACGGACCACCGAGAACGTAAATTTTAATTCCGTATAAGTTTTAAATCTAAGAAATGAGAGGTATATTCCATTGGATAATGAAAATTGAAAGAGTCATCGGCAGAAGAAATTGATCGCTGATGGCTCTTATTTTTTGCTTATTTATCTCTGGCTCTCCTGAATATTCTGCTGAACCTATCCTCATTATCATTTGTCTTCATATCTTCCTCTGTACGTTCATAAGCATATTAATAACTCCATTTTCTCCGAGGTTCCCATGAAACAAAAACATATCTACCGCCTTATCTTTTTCTTTGTCATGGCTTTTGCTCTTGGCAGTCTTGTGGGAAAGATTTCTTCCCATTTTTCTTCCGGATCACGATCCGACCAGAATTCTATGGAAAACAGCCGGCCCTCTTCTGCTTCTCTGTCTTCTCAGAGTGAAAACTGGGGGCTTGGTTTTCAGGAGAAGGGCACACGGCCTACAGGAAATGCTTCCATAGAGGAACTGAAAAAATACAATGCCTGGTACGCAGATGATACTGATGAGAAAAAAATATATCTCACTTTCGACGCAGGCTATGATAATGGAAACACGCCTGCCATTCTGGACGCCTTACATAAACATCAGGTATATGCCACATTTTTTGTTGTGGGAACCCTGATCCGGGAAAAGCCGGAACTGATCCGGGAAATTGTGGATGCAGGCCATACCGTTGGCAACCACACCATGACTCACCCGGATATGTCCGGTATCTCCACAAAAGAAGCTTTTCAGAAACAGCTTGAAGATGTGGAGGCTCTTTATAAAGAAGCAACTGGAAAAGAAATGACAAAATTTTACCGTCCGCCACAGGGGATCTACAGCACGGAAAACCTCCAGATGGCAAAAGATCTGGAGTATCACACGTTTTTCTGGAGCCTGGCCTATGTGGACTGGTATCAGGATAAACAGCCCTCAAAAGAAGAAGCTTTCGAGAAATTACTGGGACGCATCCATCCGGGTGCTATTGTGCTGCTGCACAGCACTTCCTCTACAAACGCTTCCATCCTGGATGAACTGCTGACGAAATGGAAAGAGATGGGATATACTTTCGGAACGTTGGAAGAACTTGTGGAAGCCGCCTAAAAAAAATCTGCCCCGGAACTATATTCTCATACGTCCCGGAGCAGATTTTTCTGTGCTATTGATTTAGAAGGTGTTCTTCTTATTTAATTGTCTTATTTACTGAACTGCTTTGAATGCCTCATCAAGATCCTGGATAATATCATCGATATTCTCAGTTCCGATAGAAAGACGGATTGTGTTTGGTTTGATTCCCTGATCAAGAAGCTCTTCCTCTGTGCACTGGCTATGTGTTGTAGTAGCCGGATGGATAACAAGGGATTTCACATCTGCAACGTTTGCAAGAAGTGAGAACAGCTCAAGGTTATCAATGAAATCCTTTGCCTTCTGTGCATCTCCCTTGATCTCAAATGTAAAGATGGAACCGCCGCCGTTAGGGAAATATTTCTTGTAAAGCTCCTGCTGGCTTGGATCTGTGGATACAGACGGATGATGAACCTTCTCTACCTGCGGATGATCATTCAGATACTGTACAACCTTCAGTGCGTTCTCAACATGACGCTCTACACGGAGAGACAGTGTCTCAAGTCCCTGAAGGAAGATGAATGAGCTTACTGGAGAAATGGTTGCTCCTGTGTCACGAAGAAGGATCGCACGGATCTTTGTAACAAATGCAGCCGGTCCGCATGCTTTTGTGAAGCTTACGCCATGATAGCTTGGATTTGGCTCTGTAAGAGATGCAAATTTGCCGGATGCCTCCCAGTCAAACTTACCACTCTCTACGATCACACCACCGATAGTAGTTCCGTGGCCACCGATGAATTTTGTTGCGGAATGAACAACGATATCTGCGCCGTACTCAATTGGTCTTACGAGGTATGGTGTTGCAAATGTATTATCTACAACAAGCGGAATTTTATGTTTGTGAGCAATTTTTGCAAGAGCCTCAATATCTACAACATCAGAATTTGGGTTTCCAAGAGTCTCAATATAAACAGCTTTTGTGTTCTCCTGGATCGCATTCTCCACTTCCTCGAGATTGAATACATCAACAAATGTTGTTGTGATTCCGTATGCCGGAAGCGTATGCTCCAGAAGGTTTGTTGTACCGCCGTAAATATTTTTGGCTGCTACAATGTGATCTCCCTGCTGTGCAAGGTTCTCGATCGTGTATGTGATAGCTGCTGCACCGGATGCTACTGCAAGTGCTGCGGAGCCACCCTCAAGTGCTGCGATCCTCTTCTCGAATACGTCCTCTGTCGGGTTTGTAAGACGTCCGTAAATGTTACCAGCATCTGCAAGTCCGAAACGTGCTGCTGCATGATCGCAGTTGCGGAATACATAGGAAGATGTCTGGTAGATTGGTACTGCTCTTGCATCTGTAACCGGATCCGGCTGTTCCTGTCCTACGTGAAGCTGTAATGTCTCAAATTTAAATTTTCTCTGATCTCTTGTAATTTTGCTCATGTGTTTGTCCTCTTTTCTTTTATTCTTATATTCGGTAAAATAGTAATTTCTTATCTTATGATCATCTGCTTATCAGCGACAACAACACATTCGCTTTTCTTCGATAAACACCCTTGTTGACTTCTGTAAAACCTTCATGATTTCCTCCTGATCATCACGTTGCTCACCTTGTTTTGTGTGCTCCGTTTTTTGATGATGCAATCATATCACCCTTTTCCTAGTATGTCAATGGGGTTTATCTATTTAGGTTCTCACCTTTATTTATGACTGGCTATAGATTTTATTTATAACGCCACCGCCTACAACTTCGTCTCCGTCATACATTACCACAGCCTGGCCTTTTGTGATCGCTCTCTGAGGTTCATCAAACTTCACATGAAGGATGCCGTCCGGTGTCTGCCATACAGTGGCTGGCTGCTCTTTATGACGGTAACGGATCTTGGCAGTCACTCTCTTCGGCTCACTTAAATTATCCACAGAGATCAGGTTTACACTATCTGCCTCAAGCTCACTGCTGAAAAGATCTGCGTTGTCACCGAGAACAACTGTATTGGTCTTCGGGGAGATCTCGCAGACATAAAGACGGCTGGCTGCCGGAATACCAAGGCCACGGCGCTGACCGATGGTATAATGGATGATTCCTTTATGGCGTCCGATATAGTTTCCTTCTTTATCTACAAAATCACCTTCCGGTGTTTTTTTGCCTGTATATTTCTCGATAAATTTCGCATAATCGCCATCCGGCACAAAGCAGATATCCTGGCTGTCATGTTTTCTGGCATTGATAAAACCATGCTCTTCGGCAATGACACGGACCTGATCTTTCCGAAGGCCGCCAAGAGGAAGTTTTACATGTGCCAGCTGTTCCTGGGTCAGCATATAGAGCACATAGGACTGATCCTTGGTGTCGTCCACTGCTTTTTTCAGAAGATAGCGTCCTCTGTTCTCATCATATTCCACTCTTGCGTAATGTCCGGTTACAATATAATCGTAGCCGATCTCCTGCATACGGTGGAACATTTTGTCAAATTTCAGATAACGGTTGCAGTCGATACATGGATTGGGTGTACAGCCGTTTTCGTAAGCCTCCACAAAACGGTCCATGACTTCTGTATGGAAATCTGCGGTAAAGTTAAATACGTAGTAAGGCATATCCATCTGATAGGCTACGCTTCTGGCATCCTCCACATCGTCCAGGGAACAGCAGGTCTTTTCCCTGTGGACACCGATATCCTCGTTGTTGTAAAGTTTCATGGTTGCACCGATGCACTCGTCACCGGATTCCTTTGTCAAAAGAGCTGCCACGGAGCTGTCTACACCGCCGCTCATTGCTATGATCGCTTTTTTCATTTATATCTTAACCTTTCATTGATGATCTTTTTCACACAGCAAAAGTACAGGATTTCGCATCCCCACAGCTGTAATTTCGCATTTATTATAATATGGCAGATATCCTTTGTCCACGATTTTTCACCCGGAACCTTTGCTTTGCTTCTTTCCCGCAGGCTCTCTTTGGTATATAATAGAACATATTTTTCAGAAAAGGATGTGACTATATGAAGCTTTCCCTGTTTTCCTCGCTGTGGGGCTACCGGAAAGAGTACCTTCTCAAAGATATTTTTTCCGGTATCATCATCGCCGCGGTTTCCATTCCTATCTCCATGGGATATGCCCAGATTTCCGGAATTCCGGCGGTATACGGACTGTATGGTTCTGTTCTGCCGATCCTGCTGTTTGCGCTCTTTTCCACTTCAAGGCAATTTATCTTCGGAGTTGACGCGGCACCTGCTGCCATTGTAGGCGGCGCACTGTCTACCCTTGGCATTGCCGCGGAATCGGAAGCCGCCATGGATTATGTCCCTGCCATTGCACTTTTTGCAGGTCTGTGGCTGTTTATCTTCTTTCTGCTTCACGCAGATAAGATCGTGGACTTTATCTCCACACCTGTTATGGGTGGTTTTATCAGCGGTATCGCAGTCACCATCATCCTGATGCAGATCCCGAAGCTGATGGGAAGCCCGGCCGGTTCCGGTGAACTTCTGGAGCTGGCAGAGCATATCTTCGCTGCCGCAAAAAATATAAGCTGGCTTTCCCTCTGCATGGGACTTGGTGCGCTGATACTGATCCGCATATTCAAAAAACTGGCGCCGAAATTCCCCATGGCCATCGCGATCATGGCCCTGGGTGTTCTCTCCACCGTTGTTTTTCATGTGGATGAAAAGGGCGTTGTGCTTTTGCAGTCTGTAGAACGTGGCCTTCCTTCCCTGGTGATCCCGGATTTCGGAAATGTTGATCTGACCCAGGCAGCAGGCCGCGGCCTTATGGTTGCTGTTGTCATTATGGCAGAAACTCTTCTTGCAGAGAATACCTTTGCGTTCCGCAATGATTATAAGCTGAACGACCGTCAGGAAATCCTGGCCTGTGCCGCCGGAAATATTGCTGCCGCCGCAGTAGGCTGCTGCCCAGTAAACGGCAGTATCTCCCGCACCTCCCTCAATGAACAGTACGGAGGAAAATCTCAGGCAGTTTCCATCACTGCCGGGATCACCATGGCTCTGATTCTTCTTTTTGGCACCGGCTTTATCGGATATCTTCCGGTTCCTGTGCTGACAGCCATTGTGATCTCTGCTCTGATGGATGTGGTGGAAACCCATCTGGCTGTGCGTCTTTTCAAGGTGAGCCGGACAGAATTTTACATTTTTATGGCTGCCGGTTTCAGCGTGCTCTGCCTTGGAACTATCTACGGCGTTATCATTGGCATCCTGCTCTCTTTCGTAGCTGTGATCCTGAAAGCTACCAACCCGCCACGCTCTTTCCGTGGCATGATCCCGGGCAGAGATGTTTATTTTGATCTTTCCAGAAACCGTTACGCCTATCCCATCAAAGGCGTTGTCATCTACCGTTTCAGTGAAAACCTGTTTTTCGCAAATGTAAAGATCTTTCAGGAGGACATTGAGAACAGCATCCAGAAAGATACGAAAGTAGTGATCGTAGATGCCAGTGCCATCAACAGCATTGACGTTACTGCTGCCGACCGGCTGGATGCCATCTCTGCAAGCCTGAAAAAACGTGGGATCCGTTTTTACCTCACCGAACATTCCACTCAGATCAATGACCAGCTGCGTCAGTTCGGCATCAGTCATATGATCAAGGACGGTATGGTCCGCCGTACCATTCTTGCTGCTCTGCATGACGCAGGGATCGAAGCCCCTTATGAACTGGATGTTCCAAAGGAAGACGAGACAAAGCTTCTGCGCCGCAGTATCGCTTTTCTTCCGGCAGAGGAAGAAAATACCCTGGAAGAGTTCGCCTGGGCTTTTGGTGATGATGCAGTAAAAGAGATCGAGGAATCTGTCCATCACATTATCGAGCAGTTACACCAAATCCCGGATATTGAACGTCTCTCCGAAGAAGGTCTGGAAGAACTTTTGGATAACTGGCATGGCCTGGGGCTTCTGGATGAGGATGAACTTCTCCGAAGGATCGAGTTACATATGGACGAATTGCCGGAAGAGCTGACTTCCGACCGGAGACTGATCCTTCAGCTTCTGGAAAAACGCCGTGGCAAACTAAAAGAAAAAATCCTGGCCGAACACCCGGAAGTTCTGGAACGGCTGGAACAGCGCAGAAAGAAACTGGAAGAACGGCTGGAGAAACAGAATCCGGAAGCCGTTCAGAAGTGGAAACACTGGAAAGAGGAACATCTCAAAGACTGATTTCTTTATATTCCTCACAGATATTGATAAACTCCTGCATTACAGCGGAAGGCCTGCGGTCTTTTTTCCAGGCAAGAAGGATCCTGGTCTTCAGCTTCTCTTCTTCAATGATGCGGATCGGAAGATCTGTACAGAGATCTTCCATGGATCTTGGAAAAACGGCAGTCGCAAGACCTTCCTGCACCCAGAGCATGGCATCTCTGGGATCGTCACAGACACAGAAAATATCCGGTTGGAGATTTTTTTCTCCAAAGGCTTTCATCAGAAATTCTTCGTACCGCCGGTAAATAATAAGAGGGCGTCTGGTCAGCTCCTTAAGGCTGATGCCCTCTTTTTTTGTACCGTTTTCCGGAAATTCAGGGGGAAGAACCGCGATCATGGGTTCTTCCGAAAGCTCCAGATAATTCAATCCCTCCAGCTTGATAGGTGTCCGTACCACAGAGACATCAATGATCCCATCCATAAGATAATTCAAAAGTGTAAAGGTAATGGCATCCCGTACCTCAAAGTTTACATCCGAATTCTCCTTGGAAAATCTGGAAATATAAGGCATAATGGTGGTTACCGTAGTGGGCGTGATCCCGATACGCAAGACCTGCTTTTTTCCTGCCTTGGATACTTCCAGCTCTGTGGAACGGACATAATTTAAAATATTCTCCGTCCTGTCGTAAAGAAGCTTTCCCGCTTCTGTCAGTGTCACTCCTGCCCTGGTCCGTTCAAAAAGCTTCACATTCAGCTCCGCTTCCAGCTGTTTGATCTGATAGCTTAAAGGCGGCTGGGACATGTTCAGCCTTCTTGCAGCTTCATGGATACTTCCTGTTGCCGCGATCTCATGAAAATATTCCAACTGTCTGATCTCCATATCTTCCTCCTTTTAATTGTATATGACATTTCCTGTGATTTCCGCATTCCGTTCCCGGATGATCCACATCAAACACGCTCTGTCTCTGTTCAACAAACGGATATCTGGAATCTGCATACTAATGATTTTTTCATTTTTGCAGATACTATCATTATCTTCCCATAAACTCACGTTTTCTTCAATACAAATTTTATATTATAATGCATCAAAAACAATATTATACGTATCATCCCGAAGAGAGTATAATAACAGAGGTTTATTGTAATAAAAAGGAAATGGAGGAAAGAAAAAGAAATGCGAACACTCGCAAAATATCTTCGAAACTACAAAAAAGAAAGCATTCTGGCTCCTTTTTTCAAGTTTCTGGAAGTTGTGTTTGACCTGCTGGTGCCTATCGTCATTGCCCAGATCATTGATGTGGGTATTGCCCATAACGATCACGGCTACATCGTACAGAAATTCTTTATCCTGATATTGATGGCTGCCGCAGGACTGGCAGTCAGCATTACCGCCCAGTTTTTTGCGGCAAAAGCCAGTGTAGGTTTTGCCACAGAAGTACGGCAGGCAGTTTTTGACCACATCCAGAAGCTTTCCTATACGGAACTGGATACCCTTGGAACCGATACCCTGATCACCCGTCTGACCGACGACGTAAACCAGGTACAGAATGGTGTAAATATGGGCCTTCGTCTTCTTCTTCGAAGCCCGTTTATTGTTTTCGGTGCCATGGTGATGGCCTTTACTATCAACGTGCGCTGTGCGCTGATCTTCGTAGTTGCCATCCCGATCCTGTTCCTGTTTGTCTTTGTGATCATGTTCTTAAGTATCCCTCTTTTCAAAAAAGTACAGGGACGCCTGGATACTGTCACACGCCTTACCAGAGAAAACCTGACCGGTGTCCGTGTGATCCGTGCATTCTGCCGGGAAGATCACGCAGTTGCAGAGTTTGACGAAAGCAACCTTGCTCTCACAAAACTGAATGAATTTGTGGGAAAAATCTCCGCACTTTTAAATCCGGCCACCTATGTGCTGATCAATATCGCAACCGTAATCCTGATCCAGACTGCAGGTGTACAGGTCAATCTGGGAAACATGCAGCAGGGTGAAGTCGTTGCCCTCTACAACTACATGGCACAGATGATCGTGGAGCTGATCAAACTTGCTTCCCTGATCATTACCCTGAACAAATCCATGGCCTGTGCAGACCGTGTTGCCGGAATCCTAAAAGTAGACTCCACCATGGCTTACCCGGAGAAAACTTCCGCACCGGCAGCTGCAAAGAACGACTGTGCTGTTGCTTTTGACCATGTGACCTTCTCCTATGCAGGAACCGGCGCACCCAGCCTTTCAGACATTACTTTTTCCGCAAAAAAAGGCTCTACCATCGGAATCATCGGCGGTACCGGAAGCGGTAAATCCACCCTTGTGGATCTGATCGCACGTTTCTATGACGCAAGTTCCGGAACTGTTATCCTGGATGGTCAGAATGTACAGACCTATTCACAGAATGAGCTCCGGGAAAAAATCGGCGTGGTTCCTCAGAAGGCTGCGCTTTTCCAGGGAACCATCCGCGAAAACTTAAGCTGGGGACGGGAAGATGCCACAGATGAGGAAATGTGGGAGGCTCTTACCACTGCCCAGGCCCGTGAGATCGTGGAGAAAAAAGAAGGCCAACTGGATTTCCGTCTGGAACAGAACGGTCGTAACCTTTCCGGTGGCCAGCGCCAGAGACTTACCATTGCCCGCGCCCTTGTAAAAAAGCCGGAGATCCTGATCCTGGACGACAGTGCCAGTGCTCTTGACTTTGCCACAGATGCGGCACTTCGGAAGTCTCTCCATCAGCTTGGCGGAAACACCACCACTTTCCTGGTATCCCAGAGAGCAGCCAGCATCCGCCAGGCCGATCTGATCCTGGTACTGGACGACGGCCAGCTCGCCGGAAAAGGAACCCACCAGGAGCTTGTTTCCACCTGTGAAACTTACCGTGAGATCTTTTTCTCACAATTCCCGGAAGAACGGATCAAATATGAAAAAGCAACCGGAAAGGAGGTCCTGGCATGAGCAAAACAGACAAAAACAGCATGGCAACCTTCTTCAAGGTGCTCCGCTTTATCGGAAAATACCGTTTTCTTCTTGTATTAAGTGTGATCCTTGCCGCAGTTACTGTCATTTTGCAGCTGTATGTTCCCGTACTTTTCGGCTATGCCATTGATGAGGTGGTTGCTGCCCATGAAGTTGATTTTGGCAGAATGGGATTCTATCTTTCCCGTATTCTTGTCATGATCGTGCTTTCCGGTATTGCCACCTGGGTCATGAGCATCATCAACAACCGTATGACCTACCGCACAGTACAGGATATCCGTGCGAAATCCATCCGCCATATCCAGAAACTTCCGCTGTCCTACCTGGACGGACACAGCACCGGTGATATCATCAGCCGTGTCATTGCGGATACGGATATTCTTTCTGATGGTATGCTCCTTGGATTTACACAGCTGTTTTCCGGTATCATCACCATCATCGGAACTCTGATCTTCATGTTTTCCAAAAACGTGTGGATCACACTGATGGTCATTGTCCTGACTCCGGTGAGCTTTTTTGTGGCAAAATTCATCTCCTCCCATTCTTTCCAGATGTTCCGTGCACAGAGTGATGCCCGTGGACGTCAGACTGCACTGATCGAGGAAATGATCGGAAATCAGAAAGTGGTTCAGGCATTTGGCTATGAGAACCGTTCTTCGGAGCGTTTCGCTTCGATCAACGAGGAGCTTCGAAATGCCAGCCAGAAAGCTGTTTTTTACAGCAGTCTCACCAACCCGTCCACACGATGTGTCAACAACATCATCTATGCAGGTGTAGCTCTTGTAGGTGCATTCCTGATCCCGGGCGGTCATCTGACGGTAGGTGGGCTTTCCGTCCTGTTGGCCTATGCTAACCAGTACATGAAACCATTTAATGATATCAGCTCCGTGATTACAGAGCTTCAGAACGCTCTGGCCTGCGCTACCAGGATCTTTGACCTTCTGGAAGAAAAACCGGAAAGCCCGGACCTGTCCGGAACTCTTGATGATGTAAAAGGTGCCGTAGATATCCAGAATGTTTCTTTCCGCTACGAAGAGGACAAACCTCTCATTGAAGGATTTAACCTTCACACAGAGCCTGGCCGACGAATCGCCATCGTAGGTCCTACCGGCTGTGGTAAGACAACTTTTATCAACCTGCTAATGCGTTTCTACGACGTCACCGGCGGAAGTATCTCCGTAGACGGAAAACCGATCACCGAAGTTTCCAGACATGCCCTCCGCGGAAGCTATGGCATGGTTCTCCAGGATACCTGGATCAAACATGGAACTGTCCGCGACAACATCTGTATCGGAAAACCGGATGCTTCGGATGAAGAAGTGATCCAGGCAGCAAAAATGTCCCACAGCTGGGAATTTATCCGCCGTCTTCCAAATGGCCTGAATACCATTCTCTATGAAGACAGCTTAAGCCAGGGACAGAAACAGCTTCTCTGTATCACCCGTGTCATGTTGTGCCTGCCACCGATGCTGATCCTTGACGAGGCAACCTCCAGCATTGATACCCGTACTGAAATGCTGATCCAGGAAGCCTTCGACCGGATGATGCAGGGCAGAACAAGCTTCATTGTTGCCCACCGTCTCTCTACTATCCGTAATGCGGATGAGATCCTTGTCATGAAAGACGGAAGTATCATTGAGCAGGGAAATCACGAGGAACTTATGGCAAAAGGCGGATTCTATCAGAATCTTTATAACAGCCAGTTTGTGAAAGTTTCTGAATAAAATATCGAATTTATAAAATTCAAAAATCTCCGGATCACAGTTTTTCTGTGCCGGAGATTTTTTTATACCATTTTGTTCTATTTATATTTTGACCGGAGAAGCCACTTCTGATCGATCACTTTCAATTCTTCTCCAAACCGGATATGAAGCCTTACTGAGCCTGGAAGCTGCTCCACATGTTCAATGTTTCCGGTTCCGAATTTCGGATGGCTCACATCTTCTCCGATCTCGTAGCGCACAATGCTGTTCCGGGTATTTTCATGCTGCTGCTTTCTCCGGTAAGTATCCCGTACTGTTACTGTCCGTTCATGGATTGGGCTTCGGAGCTTTTTCTCGTAGTCGTGTTTCATCAGTGCTTCCCCTGCTTTATAATATGGCGTTGGCGCCGCGCCGGTCAGGGAACAGCAGTATTTCCAGGCACTTCCGTGGGTTCCGTGCTGCCACTGATACTCTGCGGGAATGTGAAAATTATGCTGCATATAATGGGCATATTCATGTTTGTAAAGATCCAGCCTGTCCTCTTTTTTCAGAGGATTTTTTACCGCATAGCCAATAAACAGCAGGGAAAAATGAAAATGCTCTTTTTCGTGGTAACTGCCTCTTGTATACGATCCAAGAAGGTCCGGCTCCATGCCAAAAGTAATGGGGATCTTCGCTCCATTGAGATGAAATTTTTTATCAAATTCCGCATAAAGGCTGCGGATCTGGGCTGTAAGTACCGGAATCTCTTTTTGCAGAGCCTGTGCAAGTGCCTGGTCGATCATTATTTACAACTCCTCTATATTTTTAAAATACAAACTCTAGTAATATAGCACTTTCTCCCGGAATTGTAAACATCTCCTGAATGTATTTTGCCGGCAGTTATTAAGAACTGCCGGCAATACCCCTTATTTTTATCTCAGGCACAAATCTTCTTTACGCCAATTTCCAGCTGGCTGCCTCTTCTCTTGCATGGATAAAATCTGCATAAAGACCGCTCTGGGCGGAAAGTTCCTCGTGGGTTCCTCTCTGAGTGATCTTTCCTCCGTTTAATACCAGGATCTGGTCCGCATTTCGGACTGTTTTCAGTCTGTGGGCGATCATGATAATGGTCTTGTTATGAATCAGCACATCGATTGCCTTCTGCAGCTCCGCCTCATTTTCCGGGTCCACACTTGCAGTTGCCTCATCCAGGATAATGATCGGCGCATCTTTCAGCATGGCTCTTGCAATGGAAATCCGCTGTTTCTCGCCGCCGGAAAGAGTTCCACCACCTTCTCCGAGAACCGTATCATAACCCTCCGGAAGGGACATGATAAAATCGTGACAGCAGGCAGCTTTTGCGGCTTCCACCACTTCCTCATGGGTGGCATCCTGTTTTCCGAAGCGGATGTTATTTTCGATGGTGTCATTAAAAAGATATACATCCTGGAATACCATGGAAATATTTTTCATCAGGCTGTCCAGCTTGTATTCCTTTACATTGTGGCCGCCTACCAGGATCTCTCCGCCCTGTACATCCCAGAATCTGGCGATCAGATTGCAGAGCGTAGTTTTTCCGCCGCCGGAAGGTCCTACTACCGCAGTGGTGCTTCCTGCCGGGATCTGGATGGAAACGCCATCCAGGATCTTACGGTCACCATAAGAGAAACTTACGTTTTTAAATTCCACAGATGCATCTTCCGGACGGATTTCACTGCCGTCGGTATCCATCGTCGGTGTGTCATCAATAGAATTTGCTTTCCGCATGGATTCCCCAAGCATCTGCAGATTGTCGGACATATTTCCTGCATTTTCCAGCTCCTGATATACCATAAAGGAAGCGATCAGCATCAGGATACATCTGGAAAGATCCAGGCTTCCACTGTAATAAAATACAAGACTTGCCACTGCCAGCGCCGCGCCAAATACCTTTGCAGTTACCTGTCGGATACCGATCCACGGTGTCACAGATCTTGTCAGAGCCAGCGCTTTTTTGCAGCTGTCATCCACTGCCCTGGCTGCTGCCTGATCGTTATCTTTTTCCAGACCATAGGATTTTACCACGCTCATGCCCTGCACATATTCCAGAACAGATTTTACCAGTCCTTCCTGCGCCTGCTGTCTTCCAGGGCCTGTTTTTGCGGTTGCTGCCGTGGAGCATTCTGTTACTGCAAGGTAAACCAGAATACCAATAATAGCGATCACTCCAAGACGCACATCGATCACAAACAGCGCCAGACAGAAAGCCAGAGTATTTAAAAATCCTCCGATCACAATGACCAGACATCTGGACGCATTGTTTTCCACATCCGAAAGTGTAGTAGTAACAACTGCTGTGATATTTCCGAGGCTGTTGTCATTAAAAAATCCCATTGGGATATAGCGCAGACGGTCTCCGATATGGACTCTTTTCTCTGCTGCCATAAAATATCCGGTTTCTGTCTCCGCATTGGTCGCATAGTAAAAGCAGGCCTGCCTTCCCAGCATGGAGATCAGCATTACTGCAAATACCGGAAGAATATGTGCTTCTTTCCCACCTACGATGATATCCAGCGTCATCATCAGCGCCAGAAACTGCAGTGCTCCAAAGACCGCTCCGATAAAGGAAACGATCATGGCTTTTGTAAAAAGTTTTTTCTTTTTGCCTGAAAAGGCGATGATTTCTTTTAATATCCGGATCATTTCTCTTTCCCCCTTATGCCACGTCGCGGACACCCAGATAGGAATTCCACATCTTGCTGTACAGCGGGCAGTTTTCTTTCAACTGCTCATGGGTTCCCTGTGCCTCAATATGACCATCCTGAACCACTACAATGTTGTCCGCATCGGTGATGGTTCCCAGACGGTGCGCGATCACGATCAGTGTCTTCCCTTTTGTCAGTGCGGAGATGGCCTTCTGGATCATGGCCTCATTTTCCGGGTCAATGCTTGCGGTGGCCTCATCCAGGATCACGATCTTCGAGTTTTTCAGCATGGCTCTTGCAATGGAGATCCGCTGCTTCTCTCCTCCGGAAAGATGTCCGCCGCCTTCGCCGCAGATGGTATCATATCCTTTATCCAGCTTCCGGATAAAACCGTCACATCCGGCAGCTTTTGCCACTGCCTCCACTTCCGCATCTGTGGCATTTAATTTTCCCATACGGATATTGTCACGGATGGTACGGTCAAACAGGTAATTATCCTGGGAAACATAGGCGATCTCCTGATTCAGCTGATCCAGAGGGATCTCTTTGATATCTTTTCCCCCAAGGGTAATGTTTCCTTCGGTTACATCCCAGAAACCTGCGATCAGTTTTGCAATGGTGGATTTTCCGGAACCGGATGGTCCGACCAGTGCGGTAACTGTTCCCGGGTTGATGGTAAGGTTTACGCCTTTCAGCACTTTTTCATCCTGGTTACCATAGCTGAAGGATACCTGTTTCAGACAGATCTTCTCATCAGAAAGAGAAGTTTTTCCCTCCGGACGGTTCAGTTCCGGGCTGTCCAGGATACCGTTGATTTCTTTTACGTTGGCACCCACAATGGCAAGCTCATCCACAAAGGACAAAGCCGCCAGAAACGGGCCCGCAAATCCCATGGAAAGGACAATAATGGTGAAAAAATCCGAAGCGGAAAGGCTGCCGTGAGACCACAGAAGAAGTCCTACAGGCAGCACGGTGATCAGGACGGACGGCGTCCAGGTCTGCATGGTGGACATATATTTCTGGTTGTCATGCATCCAGTCCACATAGTACTGTGCGTTCTCTTCCACTGCTCCGGAATATTTTTTATAAGATCCGGCGGACTGGCTGAAAGCCTTTACTACCTGGATCCCGCCTACATACTCGATGATGGCATTTGCCATACGTTTTCCTACTGCAACTGCGCCTTCCCAGCGGACTGCATAGGTTCTTCCGCTCTGGCTCATGATGGCCATACCGATCACAGTTGTGACAAGGGAAGCAAATCCCATTCTCCAGTCCAGTGCAAAAATATATACTGCAATGGCAACCGGTACCAGAAGGTTGGCTGTCATCTCCGGGATCAGATGGGCCAGCGTGGGCTCCATCCCTTCCACACGGTCTACGATGGTTGTTTTATACTGTCCGGATGGAGTATCCAGAATGGTTCCCATTGGCACTCTGGAAAGCTTGGCCAGCATTTTTTTACGGATATCCCGCAGAGTATAGTAGGTTGCTGTATGGGACATGGACGTGGACCATGCAGAACCCACAGACTTTACCAGATAACTGCTCAGAAGAAGACCGCACCATGGCAGGCACTGGCTGAAATCTCCATTTTCCAGAAGAATGCGTATCATCGCCGCAATACTGAAATACGCAGCCATGGTTCCTGCCACACCAAGTACAGCCAGAACTACTGAACCATAAAATTTACTGTGATATTTTTCTGCCCATCCCCATACGACGGATATTGGAGATGGTTCTTTCTTTTTTTCCATATGTATCAACTCCTTTTTGCAGATATCAGATAATTAAACTGACTTCCACTACACTCTTCTGCTTTGTCACGATCCGCTGATTCCCAGTAACCGGAACCATCCGGCAGAATAAAATTCCCTCAGGCTGTTCATATAGGAAATAGCTTTTTCTCTGGGCATATCGTAGCGTACCGTTTCAAACATGCCGTTAAACATGCTGCTCGCCACCATATGGATCAGATTCTCATCCAGTTCTTCCGGCTGATAACCCGCCTCTTTCATTTTTTCCATAAGGACAATGCTGGAATTAACCTCGATCTCTGTGAGTACGTCCAGATAATGTTCATAACGGGTTCCTGCAGAACAGCATACGATCAGTTTAAATGCATCAAAATGATCATAAATATATTCCACCATCCAGGAATGACCTTCATCAGACACCTCCGGAAGTGTCTGCACCTGGTCCTTCACCGGCTGATCTGCAAAGTTTCTCTGGATCGCCCGGTATCTCTCTTCCAGCACTCTGGCCGGTTCTTCCACCAGTACATCAAACAGAGATTCCTTGTCTGTATAATAGCGGTACAGTGCTCCTGTGGTCACAGACAGTCTGGATGCGATCCCACGCATGGAAGCTCCCTGAAATCCTTTTTCCAGAAATTCCTGCTTTCCTGCTTCCAGAAGATCTGCTGCCAGTTTCTCATTTACAGGTCTCATATGATTGTCTCCTTTATTCAATAACGCCGTTATTTAATAACAATGTTATTTTAAGATAACTTTCTTTGTTTGTCAATTGGTTAAGTTAAATAAAACTATCTTTTTTCAAAAATTTCCAGATTTACGAATGGCATGCAAAAAGCAGCTGCTCTCTGCACAGAAATCAATTCTGTACAAAAAACAACTGCTTCATAAATTTACTATATCTTTCTGTTCCATCATTAGCGTAGCATAATTCTCTACGCATCCGAAACCTAATGTCACTGTTGTATTTAACATCTGGCTTTTTTTTACAGACTTTTCGTCAAGCGGATATTCGCAATCCGCTTCGCTACGTAGCTCTACACCAAATAACTGCTCCGCAGTTTATCAGGAGGAGCTTGCACTCCTCCTGATACAAGCAAGTCCCCACCCACTGCTTATTGCTTTTCGCAATTGAAGCAGGGGACTTACTTGATTTGGTTAAACATCCAGCTCTTTTCTTACATCCGGGAACATTTCCACACATCGTTTCAGGATTCCCTGCATGTAAGCAATGGCAATTCCATAATTGGTAATGGGGATTTCCTGGTCCAGCGCACATTTCTGACGGTAGCGCATTTCCCGCTCGTTGAGCATACATCCACCGCAGTGCACGATCAAGTTGTACTTCGTCACATCTTCCGGGAAATCTCTTCCTGAAGAATACTCAAATTCCAGATCTTTCCCCGTATAATTTCGGATCCAGCGTGGAAGCTTGACTGTTCCGATATCATCACACTGCCTGTGATGGGTACAACCTTCCGAAATCAGGATTTTATCTCCGTCTTTCAGTCGGTCAATGGCTGCTGCCCCGGCTGCCGCTGTTTTCAGATTTCCTTTAAATCTGGCAAACAGAATTGAAAATGAAGTGAGCCAGATATCCTTCGGTGTTTCTTTGCTGACCTTTGCAAAAACCTGACTGTCTGTGATCACAAGCTTTGGCTTCTTACCCAGAGTTTCCAGAGTATTGGAAAGCTCATTCTCTTTGATCACAATGGCTGCTGCTCCAGCCTCCAGCACATCCCGGATTGTCTGCTGCTGTGGAAGGATCAGGCGGCCTTTTGGTGCGGCTTTATCGATCGGTACTACAAGAACCGCAAAGTCTGACGGCTCCAGGAGATCTCCTACCAGACGTAATTTCAGATCATCGGTTACTGCAAGAGATGCGATCTTTTCTTTCAGTTCATAGATGTTCTGACCTGTTGCCGCACTGGCGTAAATGAAGGGTTCCTGATTCCGATCCGGAAAATCCGCATTTATTTTCTGATTTTCCGAAAGAAGGTCGGATTTATTGTATACAACCAGGTACGGAATTTCCTTTTCTTTAAAAATGTGGATCAGCTCCTCATCCACATTGGTTTTTCCAAGGGTAGCATCCACAACAAGAACTGCCACATCCACACGGTTCAGTACCTGTTTTGCCTTTCGGACTCGAAGTTCTCCAAGATGTCCTTCATCATCAATACCCGGCGTATCAATAATTACAACCGGTCCCATTGGAAGCAGCTCCATGGCCTTGCTCACCGGATCCGTGGTAGTTCCTTTAACATCGGAAACCACAGCAAGTTCCTGACCTGTCACTTTATTTACAATACTGGATTTTCCTGCATTTCTTCTGCCAAAAAAACCGATATGTACACGGTCTGCTGACGGTGTTTCATTCATTCCCATAATTTTTCCTCTTTTCTTTCAGCATCAGACAGGTCCTCATCCATTCCTGTTCTCATCCACCTGTTTCATATTTCATAAGATCATTCGACCTTTGCTCCCGGCATTATCTGTTGATGTGCAAAAGCTTACGCCTCTGTTCCTGCCCTCTGCTTATTGCTTTTCGCAATTGAAGCAGGGGACTTACTTGATTTGGTTAAACGATCTCAGAATAATCAATTTTTCTGTCTTTAAAATAATATTCTTTATCCCGCTCATTCATTTCTCTCAGCACCCTGCATGGATTACCGACTGCAACCACATTGGAAGGCAGATCCTTCGTTACTATACTTCCGGCCCCAACTACAACATTATCACCAATAGTAACTCCCGGTAACACAACAACTCCAGATCCCAGCCAGCAGTTCTTACCGATATGAACTTCCATATTATACTGATATCCTTTTTCACGAAGCTCCGGTAAGATCGGGTGCCCCGCAGTTGCGATGGTCACATTTGGACCGATCATGGTATAATCGCCAACATAAATATGACCGTCATCTACCAGTGTCAGGTTAAAGTTGGCATAGACATTTTTTCCAAAATGGACATATGCACCTGCCATATTGGCGTGAAGCGGTGGCTCGATATAACAATCTTCACCAATCTCCGCAAACATCTCTTTCAGCATTTCTTTTATCCAGCTGTGTAGGGCGTGTCATATTGAAGTCATAAAGCCTGTCCAGTTTCCTGATCTGATCCTGAAAGATTTCATCGTCATTAGGGAGATATAATTCTCCTGTATGCATTTTTTCTCTCATTGGGCGCATGGCAGCTCCTCCTTTTTGTATGTTTTTTACAAAAAATGATATATGGATTATGTTATCATATCGTATATTTACATACAAGCATGAAATTTCTGAATAATCCGAAGTTTTTTCGTGAATCTGTTATGTTCATATATGATCTGTAGCTTCATCTGCTGTTTCTTTTATAACAAAAAGTAATGATCAGGACGGGATTTTCCAGGCATGTCAAGCGGATATTCGCAATCCGCTTCGTTACGTGGCTCTACATCAAATAACTGCTCCGCAGTTTATCAGGAGGAGCTTGCACTCCTCCTGATACAAGCAAGTCCCCACCCACTGCTTATTGCTTTTCGCAATTGAAGCAGGGGACTTACTTGATTTGGTTAAAGAGTTTGGAATATTATAAAAAAAGTCTCTTCCAGAAGGCAGGTTTTTCAATCCTTTCTTCTTAAAGAGACTTTTTTGTTTCCATAAATATTATTTATTTCAATGCAGCTCCAGCTTTAAAAGCATCGCCCACCTTTTCGCCAAGACGGATATATGCGTTGTTAAACGGATCAAACGTGATCGGTGCAGCTTTTGCTACATCTACATTTCCGTTTTTGTCCAGAACACGTTCGTCCACGCTGACATTTACGATCTCACCAACCAGACGGCAGGTTTCTTTGTCGTAGCTTTTCAGTTTACATTCTACACAGATGGGAAGCTCTTTGATGATGGGGGCATCTACTTTTTCGGACTTTTCTGCTGTAAATCCGGCTTTTGCAAATTTATCCGGCTCTTTGTTTCCGGAAACAATTCCCACATAATCGCAGGCTGTCATATGATCCACATCCGCCATGTTTACTGTGAAAGCGCCTTTTTTCAGAATATTTTCGGTTGTTTTGTGACTCTCACTGACACAGATGGAAATTTCCTTATCATCACTGATTCCGCCCCAGGCAGCATTCATAACGTCCGGTTTGCCATCCTCGCCATATGTGGCGATCATTAATACTGGCTGTGGATAGGTATAAGGTTTTGCACCAAAATCTTTTCTCATGACTGTTTCTCTCCTTTATATTCGTTATTGTTGTTATTTTTTATGAATTCCCGCACAAGCTGCAGGCCTCCTAATGGAACACAGAATTTATCTCTGTGCTGTCTGCACTGCTGATACGTTTCTTCCAGATCAAACCACTGTACCTCTTCTACTTCTTCTTTCTGAAGTGTAAGACGATCGATCTCTACCGGATGATCGTAGATATAAACAAAGGCAATCTCTTCATCCAGGAACATTTTTCCATGAAATTCTTTGGCAAAAGATATCGGGAATTTTCCTGCAAACTGCAGATCTTCTGGCACTGCATGTATCCCCAGTTCTTCCTTTAGTTCCCGCAATGCTGATTCCAACGGTTCATCCCCTGCCTGTATGTGGCCTGCAGATGAAGTATCAAATTTTCCTGGAAAAGAATCCTTGTTTCTGGATCTTTTTTGAAGAAGGATCTCTGTTCTTCCATTTTTCCGGCGGATGATCCAGATATGCGCAGTGCGATGGCGGATTCCCTCTGCATGGGCAATGCTCCGTTCTACGGTCTTTCCGGTAGGATTTCCGTTTTCATCTATGATATCAAATATTTCCATTCTTATCTGTCTGCTTCTTTCTCTTATAATTATTCTTAAGTGAATCAGATGATTTTTTATCTGATTACCAAAATGTCTGGGAACTGACAAAATTTACTATAGTATATATTTTAACATGATTTGAAAACAGTTTCCAGTCTGTTGTCGGAAAACCGGCATCTGTATTGCCTGTTTTTCTTTTCTTTGCTATGATATTTCTAACCACAATAATTATTTGACGGGAGGTTGATTTTATGTATTGTATTTCTTTTAATGATATCATTGAACTAAATGGACTACTTAAAGATCAGGGACTTCATTTTCGCATTCATCTTCGTGATGCTTGTGGAAAACAATCCTGTTGGATCGAACCGCTTGGGAATTGTGCATGTGAAGGACATTTTGATGAAATGTATCAGGTTCTGGAGAATTTTTTTGCAGGAAAAAGAGCCTCGATCGAGTATGATGAGAGTAAACTGAATTTCTGGATTTTGTCTGCAGATTGAGGATTCGCCATCCCGCAGGAGACTTGCCCGATTCAGTTAAAACAGATATTATGTGAAAATATAAATATGCCTGTAAACAGCACTCTGTTTACAGGCATAAAAAAACTCCCCCTGTTGGACTCGAACCAACGACACTGCGGTTAACAGCCGCATGCTCTACCGACTGAGCTAAGGAGGATTATTTATTAAGGTTTGTACCTTAAAAACTACATACATGTGTTTGTTGATGGTTAATCGTTTTTGTTGAATCAAGTTTAACCTGCGTGCCGATTTACCTTTTTTTACGGGCTCGCAGCTTGCGCTGCATCGCCTGTTCTTTTAGGCTACTCCAGCGGGGGTCATCTCACGACTCCGTCGTTCGATGTCATTTGCTTCGCAAATGTTCAAGAATCATCATGAATGCCTCTCCACAAGCAAGCTTGTTCCGATTCATTCCTGCTGTTTCTTGCCCGCTTCCTCGGCTGGTTGGTCAAGCCCTCACCCGATTAGTAACAGTCAGCTCCATGTGTTACCACACTTCCACCTCTGCCCTATCTACCTCGTCGTCTTCAAGGGGGTT